>JAEEWC010000072.1 GCA_016287155.1 Clostridia bacterium
ATGTTGACTTTATAAGGTGGGTCTTATAAAATAGATGTGCGCATATTATTAAAGTATGCCACTCTCAATTATGAAAATTACTTAGGAGGTTTATTTATGACAAACAAAAAACTTTGGTTAAGTCTATTGTCAATTGCTCTTATTGTTTGTATGCTTTCTGTTGGTCTAATTTCTTGTAAGCCAAAAGAAGAGCCAACTCCAACACCTACAGAACAAGTTGAAGTAACAGCAATGAAAGCCATTATTAATGGTTTAAAGAAGAGCGTTGAAGATGGCGACATGACAGATCTAAAGCTTAATGGCGAACTTGGTATTAAGATTAACGAAGATACAGAGTACACTCTAGATTTACAATTAGATCTTGATTTATTACAAAAGGGCGAATCAGCTACAACTTCAAACACATTCCTTGAAGCTAATCTAAAGAAAGGTAATGACACAATTCTTGGTGTTTATTACTATGATGCTCAACAAGCTGTAGATGAAGCTCATGCTTATGACGGAAATACTATCTATGTTCAATATAAGTCAAAGACAGAAGGACAAAAGAAGTTATCTTTCACAGCTCCAAACGTAGCTGCTGTTCAAAAATATATGGACGGACAAGTTGACTTCAGCAACATTGATCTTCAAGACGAAGACATTTGGGAAGATACAATTCTAAAGTATGCTCTAATGGTTGCTGCTCTTGCAGAAGAAGGTAGTTGCACAGATTCTTCAGCTTCTTTAGCTTTAAATCTTGGAACATTATTAGATCCAGATAACGAAGAAGGCCTAGCAGATTTAGTTTCTGGTTTAGTTGATTTCGACGCATTAGATTTAGATGCAGATGCTGGTCTAGTTTCTATCCTTCCAAACATTAAGTTAGTATTATCTGCTGATTTAGAAGAAGGTAAGGTTACAGGTTTAAATCTATCTTTAGAAATCGATAAAAAGAATATTGAAGTTAAGCACAAGTCTAACAATAAAGAGGTATTAGTAATTAATATCGATAAAGATATCAATGTTGAATTAAGCTTAACATACACAGTTGGTGAAGCTTCAAAACACATCCCATCTGATATTCAAACATATATTGATAACTTCCAAGAAAATATCATCGATGTTGCTTTATCTGTAGATTTATATCTAGGTGAACAACTAGGTGCATCATTCGATCTAAACGGAAATAAATTAACAGTTGCTGCTCAACCAGGTTACTATACATTAGCTTTAAATATTGCTGCTAACCCATGGAAAGTTATTTCAAAGATTAACCACGGTTTAAGCTTTGACGGTACAGCTAACATTATCAACTCAATCAAGGAAATTATCAACGTAGTTGAATCTTTAGAAATTAAGTTGACAAAGGTTGCAGAAAAGAACGGAACAGAATTATCTACTCCAGATACAGTACTAGACGTTTTAGTTGCTACAAACTTTACATCTAGCACACAAGGTGGAACGACAGTTTATACAAGATACAGCAAGATGGCAAAGATTATCACTATGAATTTAATTACGGGTTATCCATTCCCATCTGCAGGTATTTCAATTGATGAAGCTATCGACCTAGTATTAAAGTTCATTCCAAAATCAGGAAAGGCTGAAACGGATGACTTATCAGATGCTACATTAGCTCCAGCATCAACAGCAGACGATGATGATAATACAGAATTATTCCAAACAATCGCAGGTTACTTACTAGGCGCATACATCGGAATTAACGATGGTGTAGCTGGACATGGTAAGATCTATGCTTCATTCGATACAAATGCTACAACAGAAAAGATGATTCCATTTGGTGGATATACAAAGTGGACAGGTTCTTACAATTCTGCATATCAATATTATGTAGTAGATGAAGAAGCTGGATATGATAAAGTTGAAGCTTCAGCTCAATTCGATGCATCAAAGAAATATTACACATTGGAAAAAGCTAAGTTTGTTAAGGTTGATACAACTAAGACAACATTCGACTCTATGAGACAATACTATACATATAGCACAGCTGACTCTAAGTATGTTGCTAGCACAGATAAGAAGTTCGAAACAGGCACAACATATTATGTATATGAAGCTGCTAAGTATAAAGAAGCTGAGGGTATTACTTCATTCGCATCTGGTACAACATACTATACATATCACGATACAACATATAAGGCTGTTACAATTACAGCATTTGCTGAAGACACAGATTATTATGTAAAGGGTAAGTCTGATGGTGGTGATTTTGGTATTACATTATCTGCTACTTTAAACTTAGTTGATGACAATATCGTTATCGAAGCTACAGTTGGCAACTTAGACATCTTTGGATTGCCAGCATCTCTAGAAGCTAAGATTTCAAATGTTAAGATTAAGCTATGGTCTCAAGACTTCAACGTATTAGTTGGTGGTAACACAGTTAAGGCTTATTCTGAAATCGCTTAATAAAATAACTTATTAATTTAAGTTCAACAAAAGGAGCTCCAATGGGGCTCCTTTTAAACGCAATATGTCAAATAATGCTTTGATACTTTACTAATTTGTTTAATTAGTTATATTATATTATTATAATTATTAAAAATAGAGGCAAAAAATATGGATTTTAAAACAATTGAACCTAAATGGCAAAAGAAATGGGAAGAAGAAAAGTTATATTCTTTCAACAAATCAAAGGTAGATAACAAATATTATGTACTAGAGATGTTCTCTTATCCATCAGGTGCAAAATTACACGCAGGTCACTGGTACAATTATGGACCAAGCGATTCATTTGCTCGTTTTATGAGAATGAATGGAAAAGAAGTGTTCCAACCAATGGGATTTGATGCTTTTGGTTTACCTGCTGAAAACTATGCAATTAAAACTGGTATTCACCCACAAGATAGCACACTAAAGAACATTGCTACTATGGAAACACAATTAAAAGCAATGGGCGCTTCTTTTGATTGGGATTATGAAATTAAAACTTGTATGCCAGATTATTATAAATGGACACAATGGATATTCTTGCAATTATATAAAGCTGGGCTTGCTTATAGAAAGAAAGCTCCAGTTAACTGGTGTACATCTTGTAAGACTGTTCTTGCTAACGAACAAGTTATCGATGGCAAGTGCGAAAGATGTGGAAGCCAAGTTATCCAAAAGGATTTAACACAATGGTTCTTCAAAATTACAAATTATGCTGAAGAATTATTACAAGGTCTAGATAAATTAGATTGGCCAGAAAAGACAAAGGCAATGCAAAAGCATTGGATCGGTAAGTCTACTGGTGGTGAAATTGAATTTGAATGCGAAAGTGGAGATAAGTTCAGAGTATTTACAACAAGAGCAGATACATCATATGGTATTACATATGTAGTTTTGGCTCCAGAACATCCACTTGTAGATAAATTAACAACACCTGAACAAAAAGCAGCAGTTGAAGCTTACAAAGCTGAATGTGCAAAAACAAAGGAAATTGATAGATTATCTACTACTCGTGAAAAGACAGGTGTATTTACAGGAAGTTATTGCTTTAACCCAGTAAATGGCAAGAAAGTTCCAATTTGGATTGGCGATTATGTTCTAGCATCATACGGAACAGGTGCCGTAATGGGCGTTCCATCTCATGATGATAGAGACTATGATTTTGCTAAAAAGCACAATATTCCAATTATTAGAGTTATTAAGAGCAAGGATGGATCTCCAGATGATCTACCTTTCTGCGAATATGGTGTTTGCTGCAATTCTGAAGAATTTGATGGTTTAACAACTGAAGAAGCTAAGATTGCCATCGTAAAGAAACTTGAAAAAGAAGGCAAGGGCGAATTAAAGACAAATTATAGATTAAGAGACTGGTTAGTATCTCGTCAAAGATACTGGGGATGTCCTATTCCAATCGTTTATTGTGATGATTGTGGTGAAGTTCCAGTTAATGAAGAAGACCTACCAGTTAAATTGCCATACAATGTAGATTTCACACCAGATGGTGCATCTCCACTTCTAAAGAGTGAAGAATATATGAACACTGTATGTCCAAAGTGCGGAAAGCCAGCAAGAAGAGATCCAGATACAATGGATACATTCGTATGCTCAAGCTGGTATTTCTTAAGATACCCAGATGCTCATAACGATAAAATGGCATTCGATCCTGAAATCATCAATAAAATGCTACCAGTAGATAAATATATCGGTGGTGCTGAACATGCTTGTATGCACCTTTTATATGCAAGATTCTTCACAAAGGC
>JAEEWC010000073.1 GCA_016287155.1 Clostridia bacterium
CATACGTCTGTATCCAAGCGTATGGTTAAACTTTAAATCATATTCTAATATAATCTGTGAAAGCTCTAAATCTTCTTGTTCTTTATCTGGAACAGTTCGTTTTAAATATTTGTAATATGCGCTCTTACTAACGCCTAATGTCTCACAACATTGTCTAATAGACAATTTTTCTTTAAATAACTCTATTGCTTTGTATGAATCTTCTTCTTGAACTCTTGTAAACGTTCTTTCTCGAGAGAAATTTTTTTTTGAACTAATTCACGCTTTAACTTCTCAAGCTCTAATTCTTTCTTTAATCTCTCATTTTCTCTTTGTAGTTTCTCTAGTTCTGTTAATGGTTTAGATTCTTTCTTTGTCTTTGCATCCATAATGCCTTCTTCGCCTTCTTGCTCGTACTTCTTAACCATATTAAACACTCTTGAATATGGTAGAGAATATATCTTAGCAGTCTCTTTGTAATTCTTGTCATGCATTAAACAATAATGTACTATTTCTTTTCTTTCTTCAAATGTTGTTCTTCTTCCTTTCATATGGTACACCTCAGGCATTGGTATTCTGTCTTTTAGTGTACCATCTTTATATGCTTTTATCCAATTTTCTAGCACACTTCCTGCTATACCATATCTCGCCGATGTTAAATGCATAGAGCCATGTTTAAAATACCAAATTACGGCTTCCGCTTTAAATTCTTTCGTATAAGAAGCATTATGTTTTGTGCTATCTCTAAATGCAGCTTCTCCTCGCTCTTTATATGCATATGCCCATTTTAAAATTGTCTTTCTGTTACAGCCAACTTCTCTCGCGAGAGAAGTACTTCCAGAGTTTCCTTCAAGATACTTTTTTACTATTGCTATCTTTTCTTTCTTTGTAAACTTAATTCTTTTATCCATTAAAAAACCTCCAAAGCTTTTACTTTTTCAAGTGTCCACTTTGGAGGTATCATATCAAAAAAGAGACGCCCATTTTTTGCATAAAAAAAGTACTGCTTTCACAGAACTTTAAAGGAGACTCTCAGGTGCTTGGTGCACCGTTCCTAGCACCCGAGATCATCTAAAAGATTATTTAACTATTTCTTACACTTTCATTATCTTATAGTTGTATGAAATGAAGATTAAAATTTTTTAATTAATTGTAAAAATTAATTAAAAGAGGGAAGCATTTCTGCTTCCCAGTTTCATCTTGTTAAGGAGACCTCAAGCGCTTGGTGCACTACTCCGAGCGCCCGAGTCCGATAATTTACACTTTTATTATGAAGGACATTTATGAAATGAATATTAAATATTATTTAATTTTGAAAAATTTATAAAAAAATCTGGAGCCAATTTAATGACTCCAGAAATATATTTGATTTTATGTCCTATTTTTCTATTGGTGGTAATCCGCTCTTGTCGAAATCATCAATCATATCCATTGTAATATCTAATACTTTTGCTAGACATTCTGGAGATAGATTGTCGTAGTTATCTAATCTTGTATGATAGTATTGTTGAACGTTTGGATCCATAGCAGCTAAACATGTAGCCTTTAGACCTGATTGAGAGAATGCAGCAGCATCAGTAGCTCCAGCGAATACTGAACCATACTTTAGATTCATACCATTCTTCTTTGCAGCGTTCTTTGCTAATTGGCAAACGCCTAAATCGTTTTTAGTAATACCATTCATATCTCTAGAGTAGATAACAAGGTGTTCAAGTTCCCTTAGTGTTTCAAATGTAACGAATACAGTTTCGATACCTTCTTCCTTACCGAACTCTGGATTTGCCTTACAGAAGGCCTTAGCGCCTCTTAAACCAGCTTCTTCTGAACCAGTGATAAGAGCAACGACTTCTGTGTTTTCTAATTCAATCTTGTTGTCCTTTAAAACTTTGATAGCGGCAATAGCCATTTCGCAAGCTGTTAGGTTATCGTTTGCGCCTGGAACAACTGTCTTATAATCGCAGAACCATAAGAAGCAAATGTAAGCAGGGATGAAGATTAATCCAGCAAAGCTTGTATATAGAGTCCAACCAGTTGGTGTTCCAAATGGTCCGTTAACAATACATGTAACAATTGCAAGAATTAAAGAGAATGCAAAACCAGCAACAACAACGATAATTGAAGTTAAGAATAATTTGTATCCTCCAACATAATGCCAGTGCCATTCATATACAGCATCACTATGTCCATTAAATACGATACGCTTTTTGATTTCGCCTTTTGGCTTTAACATACCAATAACGTTACCAGATGTTCCGTATTCGAATAGTGGATCGATAAATGGTTTATAGAAAACAAATTCTAAAAACATTGGGGCAATAGCAATAACGTAACTTAGTATTGAGAATACTGGAGTCATATAATAAATTGCGTTACCCAAAATAGTGAAGATTGTAACGAATAATGTCCAGCCGAAGAATGCTCTTGGTGCAACTCTAAATGGTTGCTTAACAACATTGCCTTCGCCACACATAGAAGCAAGTTCATCTTTCATGTGATCAAGCGCTTGATTTTCACCAGTAGAACCAGGGACACGTGGTTCGTAGTCCTTAATAATATGTTCGATTTCGCTTGTGATATATGAAACTGCTTTTTCCTTTGATTCCTTAGTAATTTCCATATTCTACCTCAACCTTTTATATTTTAAATATATTAATATTTTCACTTAATTATAAATAATAATTATAAGAATTTCAATATAGAATATTAATAAAGTGTGCTATAATAGAGCATATGGAAATATTATTAGCAGCTCAAGCCTTTGATACAAGATTATTATCTGATGTTAAATTCTATGTGATTTTAGCATTATTAGCTGCTGCTTTAATTGCAATTATCGTTATTTTTTCTAGATGGGAATCTTTTAAAATGAAGAAGAAAGATGATTCAGATAAGTCAAAATATGTAAGGCCTACAATTATAAAAGTAGATAATGAACATAAGAAATAAAATCAACTCCACGCAGGTGGAGTTTTTTTTTATGTAAAATTTTTACAATTTCTTTACAATCCCTTTACATCATTTTTTAGATTAAATATAATATTTACAAAGCAAAAAAATGTGGAGGTTTTATTATGAAAAAGAGTTTAACACTTATTGCAGTTGTAGTTTTACTAGTTGTATTATCTACAGTACTTTTAGCAGCTTGTATCTCATCTGATCCAGCTAAGGCTAAAGAAAGCTATGAAAAGGCTGGTTACACAGTTCTTATGGCAGACACAACATCTGGCATTGGCGGAGCTATCAAGAACCTAATTGGTATCGTTGATGACACAACAAATCACGTTGTTAAGGTATTAACAGTATCTAACAGCAAATATGCTGGTACAATCACATATTATGATGATAATGACACAGCAAAGAAAGTTTACAAGAGTGCTAAAGAAAATGCTGGCGAAGATACATATGTAAAGAGAGACGGTAAGGCTGTATTCGTAGGCGATAAGGAAGCATATAACAAGAAGAAGGCTGACTAATTATAGTTAGGCAGAAACAAAATAAAATTAGGGTGCGTAAATGCATCCTAATTTTTTTGACATTACCTACGCGCATATATATAATAATATAGCAAATTAAAACTTTGGAGGTTCTTCATGGAAGAAATGAACAGAATTGCTGATATCGAGCAAAAAGAGCCCCAAGTGGAAGAAGTAGTTTCAAACCCACAACCACAAGCAGAAGCTTCTGCAAGTGAAAAACTAAGCGTATCAGATCGCTTCAAAGAAGCCTTTAGAGGTGGAAAGAACAGCCCAGCTGCAAAAGTAACAAAGTCTTTAGCAAAAAGATGGTTTATTGATGCATTCACTGGAATGGCATTAGGATTATTCGCAACATTAATTGCTGGTACAATCCTATGTACAATTGCTAAGATTTTCCCAGCTGATTCAAAGGCTTTCTATATTGTAAATACAATAGGTTCAATCGCTAAATCATTAATGGGTGCTGGTATCGGTGTAGGTATCGCATTCAAGCTAAAAGCAAAACCACTTGTAATTTTTACAGCGGCAGTAGCAGGCTTTGCCGGAGCTTTTTCAAACGCAGTTATCGCTGGAACACTAGCACTAAAGTTAGGTGCGCCAGGTAACCCAATCGGTGCATACGTAGTAGCATTGATGGCAATTGAAATAGCATCTTTATATGCAGGTAAGACAAAGTTCGATATTATCTTAATTCCTCTTGGAATGATGATTATTTCAATCTTTGGTTTATATGTAGCATGGCCATTTATCTGGTTAGTAGATCAATTAGGAAAACTAATCGCTATAGCAACAAACGCAACTCCATTCTTTATGGGAATTATCATTGCCGTAATCATGGGTATCTTGTTGACAATGCCAACATCATCTGCAGCTATTTGGGTAGCAGTAGCAAGCCCAGTTTTAGCAGGTACAGATCCAACTTTAGTTGATGCTATGTTGCTTGCTGGCGGTGCAGCAGTAGTTGGATGTTCATGTCAAATGGTTGGATTTGCTGTTATGAGTTTCAAAGAAAATGGTTTCTCTGGACTTATCTCACAAGGCTTAGGAACAAGTATGTTACAAATTCCAAACATTATGAAGAATGGTTGGACATTTGTACCACCAATTGTAGCTTCAGCTATTTGTGGACCAATCGCTACATGCGTATTTAAATTAAAGTGCGGTACAGCTGGTGGCGGTATGGGTACATCAGGATTAGTTGGTGTTATCGATACATTTACACAAAGTGGAATGGGATGGGAAATCTGGTTAGGCGTTATCCTATTAGAGTTCGTATTACCAGCCGTAATCTCATTTGCTGTATGTTATGGATTAAGAAAATGGGGCAAGATTAAAGAAAACGATTTATTATTGCCTGTAGATTAAAAAGAGGAATTATGCAAGTAAAAGTAAGGGAAGAGATTGATAATAATCTAAAGTGGAAGCTTGAAGATATATATCAAACAGAGGATTTTTGGGAAGAGGACTTAAAGAAGGTTCTTGCAATCGCAAAGAAGATTAATGGATTCCAAGGAAAGTTGAACGTTAGAGAAAACATCCTTGAAATGTACAATCTATCTGATGAAGCAGACTTTATCTTTGGTAAGCTATACGCTTATGCTCATATGAGACAAGATCAAGACTGCACAGTTACAAAATATAAAGAAATGAAATCAAAGGTAATTTCAGTTATTACTCAAGTAATTTCTCTAAACGCATTTGTAACTCCAGAACTATTAGAAAATCCTATTGAATTTTTGAAGGAATTATCTTTAGATAAGGACTTTGAAAAATACTCTTACGCCTTACAAAAACTTGTAAAGAACAAGGAACACGCTCTATCTACAAAAGAAGAGACAATCCTTGCTAAAACATCAAAATTCACAGAACTATTTGAAGAAGCATTCTCTATGTTGGATAATGCAGATATCAAATTTGAAGATGTAACTTTAGACAATGGAGAAAAGGTTCAATTATCTCATGGTCTATATAGTTACTATCTTCAAACAGGTTCTAGAGAAGAAAGAAAAAAAGTATTCGAATCAATGTTCAATGCTTATAAGCAAAACATTAATTTGATTACAACACTATACAAAGGTAACTTGGAAAAGGATTGGTTCTATAGCCAAGTTAGAAATTATAAATCATGCTTAGATAGAGCTACATCAAATGAAGATGTAGACATCAATGTTTATAAGAAATTAATCGAAAATATTCACAAGAATTTATCTACATTACATAGATATATGAAATATAGAAAGGACGAATTAAAATATGATGAACTTCATATGTATGATTTGCATATGCCTTTAATTTCTGGTGTAGATAAGAACATCGAATATGATGAAGCAAAGCAAATAGTTTTAGAAGCTCTAGCTCCTCTTGGGGATGAATATCACAACCTACTTAATGAAGCATTTTCTAATGGTTGGATTGATGTTTGTGAAAACAAAGGAAAGAGAAGTGGTGCTTATTCATCAGGATGCTACGGCGTACATCCATATGTACTTTTAAACTATAAGCCAGTTCTAAATGATGTATTTACAATTGCTCATGAACTTGGCCACGCAATGCATTCATATTATTCAAACAAGACTCAACCAATATCAAAAGCTGAATACGAAATATTCGTTGCAGAAGTAGCATCAACAGTAAACGAAACTTTACTTGTTAAGCACCTTCTAAAAGAGGCTACAGGAGATTATAAAAAGTATCTTCTATCTTATCTTCTAAACATGTTTAGAACAACTATCTTTAGACAAGCTCAATTTGCTGAATTTGAAGAAAAGGCACACGAGTTTGTAGAGAAGGATATTCCTATTACTCCAGATGGTTTATGCGACATGTATTTCGATTTAAACAAAGAATATTATGGAAATGATGTAGTAAATGACGAACTAATTAGATACGAATGGGCAAGAATCCCTCATTTCTATTCATCATTCTACGTATATAAATATTCAACAGGTTTAATCTCTGCAATTTGCATCGCGGGAGATATCTTATCTAAGGGCGATGAAGCTGTTAAGGATTACAAGAAATTCTTATGTGCTGGCGGATCAATGAGCCCAGTTGAAATATTAAAATTAGCTCATGTAGATTTAACTAGCGATGAGCCATATCAAAAGGCAATGGACTTCTTTAAGGCAACGCTTGAAGAGCTAATTGCTATGTAACCTATATTGACTATAAAAAAACACGAATGTATAATTAAATCATTATTGATTTAGAGGGAATCATGGAAAATAGTAGTAAAACTAAAAAGCAATACGAACCAAAAGTTAAAAATGTTCCAAATAACGAAGAGTTAGAAAGAAATATCTTATCAATCATTATGAACGATAAGGATGCTGCGCAAGATATCTTTGCGAAGGTTAAACCATCAGATTTTTATTCAGCTAGACATCAAGAAATTTATAAGCACTTATTCGAAAGAAATAGAATAGGCGCTTCTTTTGATTACATTGGTGCATCAACATCAATGACAGAAGAAATTAAAACTAAGATTGGCGGTTTATCTTATCTTGGTGAAGTTAACGCTGCTTCTTATTCTTCTGCTACATACGAACAAGATGTTGAACTACTAAAGCAATTATCTACTCTAAGAAATGTTTTGAAAATTACAGACGTTGTACAAAACAGAGTTTATAACAACGAACACAGTGATGATATCGTAGCCTATGCACAAGGCGAATTATATAACCTAAATGCTGGAGATGAAAAGCACGAACTTGAAGCTGTAAACGAAGGTGCAGATAGAGTTATTAGTGATATTCAAGAATTATATCTAGCAGGGGAAAGAAGAACAGGTCTATCTACTGGATTTAATAACTTAGATAAGATTGCAAACGGTGGATTCTTACCTGGCCAAATGATAGTTCTTGCAGCTCGTCCAGGTTGTGGTAAAACATCTTTTGCTATGAACATTGTTTCAAACGTAGCAAATAAAGATCCAAATAAAGTTATCGCAGTATTCAACCTAGAAATGTCAAAGGATGAATTGATAAAGAGAATGCTTGCTACAAACTCAGGTGTTGATGCAAAGCTTATCTCAAGTGGATACAATCTAACAGAGGCTCAAATGGAAAAGCTATATGATGCTAAGAAGAAAATTAGCGAATCAAAGATTTTCTTAGATGATTCATCAGATGTATCAATGAACGATATTCACCTAAAGGTTAGAAGACTTCAAAATAAGGAAGGCAGAATCGATTTAGTAGTAATCGACCACATGCAGTTAATCGCAGATACAAACGCAAAAGGAAGATCTCGTTATGAATTAATGACAGATATCTCTCGTATGGTAAAGGTCATGGCAAAGGACGTTGGCGTTCCAGTTATCGTACTTTCACAGATGTCAAGAAACTTTGAAAGAGACGAAGGCCCAGCTGTTCAAGGACAAGCACCAAAGCAAAGAGATCCAAAGATGTCAGACTTAAGAGAATCAGGAGCTATCGAGCAAGACGCCGATATGATTCTATTCTTAACGCCTGGTGATTTCAGAGTTGAAGATAACCAAGCTCCTTTACATGTTGTAGTTGCTAAGAACAGAAGCGGCGAAGCAGATGTTAAATTGAACTTTGCATGGGTAAAGAGTGAAATGAGATTTGAACCTCTAGAACACGTTGAAAAGATTGAAGATAATTCAAATAAGCCAAAGAATAACAAAGAAGAAGATGAGGATGAGGGAGTTGCTGTAAAGGCTCCAGAAGTAATTCTAGATGAGCCAGAAGCCCCACCTGAAGATTTCGGTTATGGTATGGAAAGTGATTTCTTAAGTGAATTAAGAAATAGCGCTCAAGGTGGACCAAAGAGCGATCCAGATTTCATTTAGGGGGATTTAACTATAGAAGCCTTAATTGACATATTAGATATGCAAGATCAAATTGCCCTTTATGGGATGCATGATTCTAATATTAAGTACATCAAGAAGAAATATAACATTAATGTTAAACTAATCGACCAACATCTTCAATTAAGCGGCGAAGATAGTGATGTTGAAAAGGCTAAGTGTGTCATTGAAGTTTTACTTCAAAAGGCAAAATCTCAAAACATCAACAAATATTTTATAGATTTAGTAATGGAACTTGTTGAGCAAGATGAATTAGATTCGCTTGCAGATTTAACACAAGTTATTTCAATAAACGCAAAAGGAAAACCAATTTCAGCAAAGACAATAGGACAAGCAAAATACGTAAATGCTATTAAGAAAAAGAGCATCGTATTTGGCGTTGGACCTGCAGGAACTGGTAAAACATATTTAGCTGTAGCTCTTGCAGCACTTGCTTTTAAGAATAAACAAATAGACAAAATTATTCTAACAAGACCTGCCGTAGAAGCTGGTGAAAAATTAGGATTCTTACCTGGAGATTTAGGCGCTAAGGTAGATCCATATCTAAGACCTTTATACGATGCGCTTCAAGAAATGTTCGGTCTTGATACATATGCAAAACTTTTAGAAAGGGGAGCAATCGAGATTGCGCCACTTGCATATATGAGAGGTAGAACACTATCTAACGCTTTCATTATTCTTGATGAAGCTCAAAACACAACAAAAGAGCAAATGAAGATGTTTTTGACCCGTATGGGAGAAGGTAGTAAAATTGTAGTGACTGGAGATGTAACTCAAATCGACTTACCAAATAAAGAAGTTTCTGGTTTGATACATGCCACTAAAATATTAAACAACATAGATGATATCGCTATTATTAAGCTTTCAAGTAAAGACGTAGTAAGAAGCGAACTTGTTCAGGCAATTGTTGATGCGTATGCCGAGAGCGAGGAAAAGGGAAAGGTATAAAATGTCAATTAACAAAAAAGAGTTTGGAGCCAATTGTGCGTACTTTGCGGCATTACTTGTAGTAGCAGGAATTATTACTGTATTTGGTGTAGCTATCGTAGCACAAGGATTTGAAGGCTTAGAAAAATTAGGATATATTATTGCTCCTATCGCGCTACTTGTATTTGTAGCACTTGCAACTGTTCATATATATTCGGTTTGGATTATCAAGCCATCATATAAAAAGTTTTCAAAATTAAGAGAATTTTTAATCATAAATTCAATCATTGTATTAGATTCAATGTTGTCTTTCTTTATCTTTAAATATTTCTCTCCATTTGCAGTTCCAATTGCTGCAGCATCTTTAATTGTATCAATGTTAATTAGCCAAAGAATAGGTATTGTTACAGGCGTATTTACTGCTTGTATTATATCTATTGTTGCGCTTCCAACGGAATCCGTTTTGGCTGGCGGATTAAATGTTATGCAAGTTGGTGGTATTTTCGTAAGCATGTTATCTGCTGTAGCAGCTACATTCTTAATGCATAAGGGATTCACAAGATTAAAGGTAACTGTCGGTACAATTATTATAGGTCTTGCAATGATGCCACTTGGATTATTATTTGGTTTCTTACAACCAGATCCAGAACCACTTGAAGTATTTAGATTATGTATTTACATCTTACTTGGTAATTTAATAGCTGTTGCTTTTGAAACATTATTATTACCATTGTATGAATATATCTTTAGAATTTGGACAGACTATAAGCTTGCGGAGATTTGTTCTCTAAATCAACCACTTCTTCGTGAATTAAAAACAAAAGCACCAGGAACATTCGCTCACTGTTTAACAGTATCAACTTTAGCAGAGAACTGTGCTATTGCTATTGGGTTAAACCCATTCATGGCAAGAGCTTGTGCTATGTATCACGACGTAGGTAAGATGAACAACCCACAATTCTTCTCAGAAAACCAAACTGACGGATATAACCCACACGATGACTTAATTATTGATGTATCTGTAAAGATGATTACAGAACACCCAGCAGAAGGGGCTCAAATCTTAAAAGAGCATAGAATGCCAGATACAGTTATTCGTGCAGCTCTTGAACACCATGGCGATTCAACATTGATGTTCTTCTATCTAAAGGCTAAGGGAATTACAGAAAAGAATTTAAATATGGATGGATATCGTTATTCAAATCCAAGACCATCTACTAAATACAGCGCTATTATTATGATTTGCGATATGTGTGAAGCTACAATTCGTGCGAAAAAGCCTCAAACAAAAGAAGAGCTTGAAGGAATTGTATATAACATCATTCAAGGTAGAATCTTAGATGGACAATTGTCTGATTGTGATATTTCAATGAAAGATTTAGCTAAGATCAAGACAAGTGTATGCGAAGCTATTCCATCAATCTTCCACGATAGAATCGATTACGACAAGGCTAAGGAGCGTAGATAATGGCTCTTGAGGTTTTCTATACAACTAGAGGAACGAAAGTAAATAAAGCCTTTTTGGATTCAATTTACGCGGCCACTTTAAAGCATTTTAAATTAAAAGATGATTTTGAAGTTGAGCTAACTATTGTTGGAGAAAAAAGAATCAAAGATACAAACAGAGAAACACGTGGGATAGATAGAGTAACAGATGTTCTATCTTTTCCATCTATTAATTTTTCTTTCCCATACAAAAAAGAAGATTACATTTATGCTGTAGATCCTGAGAGTGGGAAGATAATGCTTGGCGAATTGATGCTTTGCGAGAAAAGAGCAATTGAACAAGCAAAAGAATTTGGCCATTCTAAAGAAAGAGAATTTGGCTTTTTAGTATTGCATGGCTTATTACATCTATTAGGCTTTGACCACATTGAAAAAGATGATGAAGTTGTAATGATGAAACATGCAGAAGAAATTTTAAAAGGATTAAATTTAACAAGAGATGTTTAAGTGCGGATATATAACAATCATAGGACGTCCAAATGTGGGCAAATCTACGCTAACAAATGCTTTGGTTGGGGAAAAGGTTTCCATTGTCTCTTTTAGGCCTCAAACGACCCGTGATAGAATCTTAGGCATTGTAAATGGCGACGACTATCAAATGATGATAGTAGATACACCAGGAATTCATAAGCCAAAAAATAAGCTATCTGAATACATGATGAAAAACGTTGAAACATCTATTGAATGCGTTGATGGTTTGGTGTATGTTATCGCTTGCGATAAAAGATTGGAAGATGAAGAGGTTTTAGAGATAGAAAAGTATGCAAAATTAGGTACCCCTATGGTAATAGTTATCAATAAGTGCGATACCTCTGATGAACTTGGAATTATCTCTAAAATTAACAAGTTAAAAGACATCAAAAATGTTAAAGCAATTATCCCAATTTCAGCTAAGACTAAAAAGCATGTAGATGATGTTTTAAAGGAACTTGTAAAGCTTTTACCTGAGGGTGAAAAACAATTCTCGGATGACGAGTTTACAGACAAGTCAACACGCTTTATCGTATCTGAATATATTAGAGAGAAAGCCTTAATGGCTTTAGGTGATGAAGTTCCATACGGGATTGCCGTTGTTATAAATAATTTTGAATACATGGAAAATGGCGTTGTAAATATCGAGGCAGA
>JAEEWC010000074.1 GCA_016287155.1 Clostridia bacterium
GACATATATTCTTTGATTTCTTCAACTGTTGCTTCTTCGCCTTCGTTTAAGATAACAAATGCATATGCTTCTTCGCCGTACTTTTCGTCAGGAACACCAACTACTTGTACGTCTTGTACCTTTGGAATTGTATACATGAAGTCTTCGATTTCTTTTGGATATAAGTTTTCACCACCACGGATAATCATATCTTTTAATCTACCAGTAATCTTGTAGTTTCCATCATCTGTTCTTAAAGATAAGTCACCTGTGTGCAACCATCCATCATTATCGATTACTTGTGATGTTTCAAATGGTAACTTGTAGTAGCCCTTCATTACGTTGTAGCCTCTTGCTACGAATTCGCCAACTTCATTGTTGCCTAAGAATTCGTTTGTTTCTGGGTTAACAATACCGCATTCAATATAAGGAAGTGGTCTACCAACAGTTTCAACTCTTACTTCCATAGAATCATCTGTACTACTCATTGTGCAGCCTGGAGATGCTTCTGTTTGACCATAAACGATAGTGATTTCTTTCATGTTCATTTTGTTCAAAACTTCTTTCATAACTGGAACTGGGCATGGGCTACCTGCCATGATACCTGTTCTCATATGAGAGAAATCTGTCTTATCAAAATCGTCATGAGATAACATTCCAATGAACATTGTAGGAACGCCATGGAAGCAAGTAATCTTCTTTTCATTAACACATGCTAAAGCATGATTTGGTCTATATACTGGTAATGGGAATAATGATACACCGTGTGTCATAGCTGCTGTCATGGCAAGTACCATACCGAAGCAGTGGAACATAGGAACTTGAATCATCATTCTATCTTCTGTAGATAAATCCATTCTATCGCCGATGTTCTTACCATTGTTAACTACGTTAAAGTGAGTTAACATAACACCTTTAGGAAATCCTGTTGTACCAGATGTATATTGCATGTTACATACGTCATTAACATCGATATTTGCAGCTCTCTTATAAACTTCTTCGATATCTACGTTTTCAGCTAAGCCCATAGCTTCGTTGAAGTTGTAGCATCCTGGCATATCAAAATCGATAGTGATAACGTTTCTTAAGAATGGCAATCTCTTAGCGTGTAAGTGTTCACCCTTTCTTGTTGTAGCTAATTCTGGACATAATTCATTAACAATACCAGCATAATCTGAATCTCTAAAGCCATTAACGATAACAAGTGTATGTGTATCTGATTGCTTTAATAGATATTCAGCTTCGTGGCTCTTATATGCTGTGTTCATAGCAACAAGAACGGCACCAATCTTAATTGTAGCCCAGAAAGTGATGTACCAAGCAGGAACGTTTGTTGCCCAGATAGCAACGTGGTCGCCAGGCTTTACGCCCATGTGAATTAATGTTCTAGCAAAAGTATCTACATCATTTCTAAATTCTACGTATGTACGCTTGTAGTCATATAATGTATAGTCAAAAGCGATTTGATCTGGGAATTCTTCGCACATTCTATCCAAAACTTGTGGGAATGTGTAGTTGATTAATTTTTCCTTTTCCCAAACATATTGTCCCTTGCCTCTCTTGCTCTTGAACAATTCGCCCTTGTTTTCTGTGAATTCAACATTTGTTGCCTTTTCAAACTTTCTAATGAAATCGAATGAAGAAGATAACAACTTCTTTTCGTCAACATTTGTTAAACTCTTTAACTTGATTTCAACTGATAAATAATTTCTATAGTCGATACAACGTAAAGCCTCGAATATTAAATTGAATGGAAGGTTACCTTCACCCATTAGAGAATACTTAAATGAACCTTCTTCCTTTTTAATATCTTTTACGTGTACGTGCTTGATGTATGCGCCTAAGTTACCAACAGTCTTTGCAGGAGTTTCTGCACCAAAGTTGATTGTATGAGATGGATCCCATAATGCAGCGATATGATCATTATTGAAATAAGCTAAGATAGTTCTTAATCTTTCTGTGTTTGAATAAACACCCATTGTTTCAATTAACAATGTAACGTTGTTTTCTTCCGCACTTGCTACTACGTTATTTAATAATTCAATAACTTTTTCATCGATAGCATCATCAATTCCGAACTTAACCTTTAAGGCACGAAGTCTTACATATTGACAATTAAAATGGTTAGCTAACTTAATTGTAGACTTGATTTCCTTAATAGTTGTCTCTCTTTGAGTTTCGTCGGCAATATTAGAAATAACATCAAAACAAGAAATTTTCAGATCATGCTCGCCAAGTAACTTTTGTGTCTTTTCTAAGTTCTCCGCGATAAATGGTTCTTCTTTAGAAAAGCTTGCTTGGTGAGGGTTGTGGATCTCAATGCCGTCAATGCCATAAGCTGCAGCCAAATCTATAATAGATTTGAAAGAGGCATCCCATCCGTTGTTTGAAAATGATAATTTCATCTGATTTCTCCTTGTTTTGATTGTGTTTTATTATTAATTGCGTGTTATATTTATATATTTATTATTTATATATTGTCAAGCAGTTGATATAGTGTAAAAAAATCGGCCGCCTTTTTTTCTTTGGGCAACCGACTAATTAACAATATCGAATTAAGATAATTCTTATTAACTTTGCTCAGCGCCCTTTTGACCAATAATTAGCAGGTCTAGAGTGTGAAGAAGGAGACCAGCAATAATGCTAATCTCGTTAATAATTATGCTAATTATCTTAACTATCTTCTTATTCATGCTTTTCTGCATCTTCCTTATTTTCTTGTGTTTCCACAGTTGTTACTGGTTTAATTTCGCTATCGAAAGGATTTTCTTCTACAATCTCGATACTTGGATTAGCTTCCTTTTCTTTCTTGTATTGTTCCTTCTTAGCTTCCCTTTCGTCTATAGACTTGATTACGTCTTCTGCGCTCTTTCCGTCGAACAAAGCTTCAACGTCATCTGTATAGATAGTTTCCTTCTCGAAAAGGACTTTGACCATATTATCTAATATTTTTCTGTTATTTGACAACAAATTTTTAGCAACTTCATAATTTTTATCGATAATTTTCTTAATTTCAGCATCAATCTTGCCTGCCATTATCTCAGAATAGTTATGAGCTGTACCATAATCCTTTCCTAAGAATACTTCTTTATCTGCTCCTAAGAACATATTACCGATTTCTTCACTCATACCCCATTCAACAACCATCTTTCTAGCGATGCCACTTGCTCTTTCAATATCGTTAGAAGCACCAGTTGAAATATCCTTGATAACGATTTCTTCTGCTGCTCTTCCGCCTAGCATCATAGCAATTGTGTCATTTAACTTATTCTTTGTTACATGGCTATCATCATTATCTGGTCTTGTTAAAGTATAACCAGCAGCTTGTCCACGAGGGATGATACTTACTTCTTGTACTTCATCACAGTTTTCTAGTAGCTTTGCTACTATTGCGTGACCTGATTCATGGTAAGCAGTAATTCTCTTATCTGAATCTGTAACAACTCTACTCTTCTTTTGAGGTCCAGCAATAACCTTATTGATACCTTCTAAGATATCTTCCATAACGATAACGCTTCTGTTGTTTCTAGCAGCTAAAATAGCGGCTTCGTTTAATAAGTTTGCAAGATCTGCACCACTGAATCCTGTTGTCATTCTAGCAACTGTCTTAAATGTAACATCTGGAGCCAATGGCTTTTGTCTTGAGTGAACCTTTAAGATTTCTTCTCTGCCCTTTACATCTGGCATATGAACGTAGATTTGTCTATCAAAACGACCTGGTCTCAATAGGGCTGGGTCTAATACGTCAGCTCTGTTTGTAGCAGCCATAACAATAATATCTGTGCTTTCTTCGAAACCATCCATTTGTACTAACAATTGGTTAAGTGTTTGTTCTCTTTCATCGTTACCACCGCCAAGACCAGCTCCACGTTGTCTACCTACAGCATCGATTTCATCGATGAATACGATACATGGCTTATTCTTTTGAGCTTGATCAAATAAATCTCTAACTCTGGCAGCACCAGTACCAACGAACATTTCAACGAAGTCTGAACCACTTATAGAGAAGAAGTTAACATTACTTTCACCAGCAACTGCTTTAGCAAATAATGTCTTACCTGTTCCTGGAGGACCTACAAGTAATACGCCCTTTGGAACTTTAGCACCAAGCTTTTTGAACTTTTCTGGAGACTTTAGGAATTCTACGATTTCCTTTAATTCTTCCTTTTCTTCTTCTGCACCAGCAACATCGCTGAATCTAACTTTAACATTTCTTGTTAAACGAGCTCTTGTCTTACCAAAAGATAAAGCTTGCTTATTTTGTCCACCAATTTGTCTAAATAGGAAGAATGCCATTACTAGCATAATGACCAATCCTAAAACTGGAACGATATATGATGTCCATGAAGTTGTATTTGATGGATTATCATATGTAACAGTAATAGAAAGATCGCCCGTTTCCTTCTCTATTTCCTTAATATCTTCACTAAACACCGTTCTAGATGGTGCTTGAGCAAAATATTTTGCATATGTTGATGGATTCTTAGTAAATTTCGTGAAATCTGTTGTATCTTTGCCTACATTTGTATAGTAAATCGTGTACCCACCGGCAACATATACTCCTGTTACTTCCTTGTTTGAAATTTGAGAAATAAGTGTGTCGTATGACACTTCTTGTGGCTTGTTTTGATTTCTATATATTACCAACCACAAAATAACAACAAGAAGTA
>JAEEWC010000075.1 GCA_016287155.1 Clostridia bacterium
AGCATTTGCTGAAACAGCACTTCAAAGCATAACAATTAATAGCGAGATGGAAGAGGGCACATTAACAATTGGCGCATTAGCATTCTATGAATGTGGTAATTTAGAAACAGTTGTATTGCCAAAGGATGCAGATGTATCTATAGAGATTAATAAGGGTGCTTTCTATAATTGTTCTTCATTGTCTGAAGAAACAATCAAAAAGACAACAGACCCAAGAACTCGTGTTACAACTGAGACAACTGTTGGTATTAACTTAGATAGAGTAACAATAATTGGAGATTATGCATTCACTGGATGTGAATCTTTAACAAGTTTGACACTTGAATCATGTAAAGAGATTGGATATGCTGCATTTGCAGATTGTAAAAAGGTAACAACTATTTCAATTCCAGTTCTTGAGAAGTTGTGCGATGCAGCTCTATATAATACAGCCATCAAGAGTATTACTCTTCCTGAGACTCTAAAGAGCATTGGACAAGCAGCCTTCTGTAATACTTCTGTTAGCATTGAAATTAACTCAGATAAGGATTATACAAATTCTTGTATTGTAGTAGATAAAAAGGATGATGAATACATCTTATATACAAAGCTTTCAGATGGTACATTGATGCTTGTATATTATCCTCAATCTCTAACTCAAACAACATATGAAGTTCTTGATAACACATCAACAATTGGCGAATATGCATGTATTGGCAACAAATCACTTATTGCTGTAACATTGCCAGCATCTTTAAAGTCTATTGGACATGGTGCATTCTATGGTTGTGAGAATTTAACAGCCGTTACATACAAGGGAACAACACTTCCAAAACTACTTGCTACATATTCATCAAGTGCATCATCACTATATTGTAACTTTGTTGGATATGATCAAGATGATGTGGCAATTGTTCTATATGTTGAAAATGAAGAAATGCAAAATTCATTTAGCGCTAATAAGACATGGTCAACTTTATGTGATTACATCTTAGTTAGCGGAGAGACAAATAATATTGTTAACTTCATGATTAAATACAATGAAGTAGGCACAAATACTGTTACTGAATTAAATAAGTCAGATTTTGAAGAATTAAAGAATCTATATGAAGCTTTAAGCGATGATGAAAAAGAGGCTTTAGCAAACCTAACTACAGGTGAAGATGCAGTAACAACGTACAATAAGAGATTAAAAGAATATAATTCTTTAGTATCTACAAATACATCAAAGATTATCGTAGATTTAGCTCAATCATCTGGACTTGAAGAATGGGTAATTATAACAATCATCGCAATTATTGGCGCAGCATTAATTGCAGGTGCTATAACAACTATTGTTTTAGTTCAAAAGAGAAGAAAGAATTTAAGAATGATTCAACATTCATCAAACGACAAGAAGAATATTGAAGATATCTTTGGCGGAAAGGATGAAAATGTTTTGACAAACGAAGATGTGTTTAGAGATTACTATAAAGAACCAAAAAAAGAGGATAACAAAATAGAGGGTACAAATGATCAAGATAACGAAAAACAACCTTGAAGTTGAAATAAACGAAAAAGGTGGATGCTTAAATAGTATCAAAAAAGACGGATACGAATATTTATGGCAAGGATCAGAAGATAGCTGGACGGGAAAGGACGTAGCTATCTTCCCATTTATAGCAAGATTAAAGGGCGGAGAATATTTAGTTAATGGTAAAACATATTCTATGAAGAACCATGGATTATGTAGATATGCCATTTTAGATGTAGAGAAGAAAGAAGAAGATGAAGTTACGGTCTCTTTAGAGGCAAATGAAGCCACATTAGCTCAATATCCTTACAAGTTTAAGTTCAGTGCTAATTATTCGCTTAAAGAGGGCAATTTGAAGGTCACTTATATTGTTAACAATATAGATGATAAAGATATCTACTTTGGATTAGGTGGACATCCCGCATTCAATATCCCATTTAAAAGAGAAGGAGATGAAGATAATATTGATGGAAATACAATCGTATTTGAAAATAAGATTTCTCCAAACAATTATTATTTGACACCAGATGGTTTATTCATCACTCATAAAGATAAATTTGAAGATCTAAAAGAGATTCATTTATCTAAAAAGATTTTCCAAAAATATAAGACATTGATGCTTTGCGATGCAAAGATAAATAAAGTTCAACTTCTAAAGAAAGATGGCAAGAACGTAACAATGTATTTAAACAATCCAGATACAGTAGCTATCTGGACTAAAGAGAAATTCGGAGGATATATTTGCATTGAACCATGGTGTGGAATCCCAGATTTTGATAATCCAGAAAAGGAAATGTCTAAGAAAGCTGGCATTAATAAATTAGGTGTTGGGGAAACATTTAAATTCTCTTATACAATAGAAATTTAGTAAAAAGAATTAAAATATAAAAGGGGCTGCTAAGATTTTTTATTTCTTAACAGCCTTTTTTTATTCATAGATAATAATTATTTTGTTAATTCATCAACTAAATTATCTAGATAATTACCTTCAAACCATTCCATATTACCTGAATCTGAAGCTTTTGCTAATTCTTGAGAAATTGGAAGAGAAGCAATATTTTTTATATCATATTCTTTAGCTACCTTTTCAACTTTGCCTTCACCGAAGATGAAATGCTTTTCGTGACAGTTAGGGCATTCAAAATATGACATATTTTGAACAATACCAACGATTGGGATGTTCATCATCTTAGCCATTTTAACAGCCTTTTCAACAATCATACTTACCAAATCTTGAGGAGATGTAATTACGATAATTCCATCAATTGGTAGAGATTGGAATACTGTTAGAGGAACATCACCTGTTCCTGGTGGCATATCGATATACATATAATCTATATCGCCCCAGTAAACATCTGTGAAGAATTGTTTAACTGCGCCGGCTAAAACTGGGCCACGCCATACAACTGGATCAGATGGGTTTTCAAGTAACATATTGATGCTCATTACTTTAATACCAGTAACTAGTTCCATAGGAAGAATTCCGTATTCGCA
>JAEEWC010000076.1 GCA_016287155.1 Clostridia bacterium
CACCTGTACACATTCCGAACACAGAAGTTAAGACCTTCAGCGCTAAAAGTACTTGGTTGGAGACGGCCTGGGAGGATAGGACGTTGCCGGTTCCAGAGAAAGAAGAGGAGAAATCCTCTTTTTTTTATTTTCCTTTCATGATAAAATTATTAGGCACATGAATAAATATAAGTTCACAAATAAAGAGATAATTAATATCGTACTCATATCAATTATTTATGTTACTTGGATAGTAGGTATCCATGTTTTAATGTCAATTTCTGAGCATAGAGATGATTACATCATCTACACAAACCTTGTAGGCTCAGCTATTGCCTTATTCTACACGATTTTCCTACACTATCCATTAATTCCTTGGTTTTCTAAATATATCAACGCAAGGACCGAAAAAGAGGCCGTAGAGATAAGAAGATCTTATTCAATTAAAGTATTGTATACAGTAATTGTTGGATTCTTTACTTGTTCATTCTTTATGTTCCTTAGATTTGATAATGGTGAACTTCATCCTGTAGCAAATGCATTTGGATTAGTTGAGTTTGCTGCAAGTATTATGATGGCAACATATGCAATATTTACACTACAATATTGGAAAAAGATGAAAGTATTGCAATATGTAGATAAATTGCAACATAAGAATGCAGATATAGAAGGTTAAAAGCATTAAAAATTGTCTTAATTTTTCTTGACATAGCCTTATTATATAATATATTATTTATATGCTTTAGATAAGCCCTTATAGCTCAGTCGGTAGAGCATGCGGCTGTTAACCGCAGTGTCATAGGTTCGAGTCCTATTGAGGGCGCCAAACAAGGTCGAGATAATCGACCTTATTTTTTTGCCGTTTCTTGACACTGTATCGTTGGAGCGATATAATATAGGTGTATCGTTGGAGCGATATAGTAAGAGGAAATATGTCAAATATAACATTATTACATGGAACTGATCATATAATAAAGAAGCCAGAATTGTCTTTAGGAAAGGAAACTAACGATTATGGTCGTGGATTTTATTGTACATTGCTTCCAGAAATGGCAAAAGAATGGGCATGCAAACAAAATACTGATGGGTTTGTTAATGAATATTCTTTCGATATAGATGGATTGAATGTTTTAAATTTATTGGACGGTAAGCACACTGTATTAAACTGGATTGCTATTTTGTTAAAATATAGAATCTTTACTATTAATGATGCAATCGCTCAAGATGCAAAAGAATATCTAATTGAGCATTTTTCTATAGATACAACTCCATATGATGTTATTATTGGGTATCGTGCAGATGATTCGTATTTCTCATATGCACAATCTTTTGTGCATAATGCACTTCCATTGAGAAGTTTAGCAAAAGCATTAGTACTTGGAAAATTAGGAGAGCAAACAGTGCTTGTATCAGAAAAAGCATTTAATCATATTAAATTTGTTGGTGCAGAACCAGTGGAAAAAGAGATATATTATCCAAAATTTGTTTCAAGAGACACAAAAGCGAGAGAAGAATATCAAAAAGAAATTAAAGTTAGTAAGAATTATAAAGAAGATATCTTTGTAATGGATATATTGAGAGAGGGAATTACAAATAATGATCCACGCGTACAACGAATTATATTTGAATGATGCGCAAATTCTTTTAGCTAATGCTATGGATTATGCAATAAACATATGTGGACAAGATCCAAATATGTTTGCACGTATATTTTCTGTATCTAATGAGGCAAAAGGCTTTGAAAGAGGGAATCCTGCTATATTGTCGGGCAAATCAGCTGAAGAATTAGTAAAAGACATCTTATCAAAAGTAATGCCAGAAGAAACCTTTAAACAAATGCCATTCTCTCAAGATAGAAGTCCAGAGTATTGGGCAGGTTGGGCTCTTGCTTATTATCAATGGTATACCGTAAAGAAGTTTAAAGATATATTTATTAGAATTCCTCTTTCGGATATTATTGCGATGTATAAGGTGTATCATGAGATGGATCTTTCCAATTTTGTAGAAGATATGGATAAGCGATATAATTCTATAGAATTAGATACAAAGTTAAAACAGATTCGCGAAGCTCGCGGATTATCTCAAAATGAATTAGCAAAAATATCTGGCGTAAAAAAACGTTCGATTCAACTATATGAGCAAAAAGTAAATGATATTGATAAGGCTCAAGCTCAAGCCTTGTATAAATTAGCTCGTGCGCTTGGATGCAATATAGAAGATTTGCTTGAAAATCCGGAAGAAGAATAACCCATTTTTGTTAATCTATCCTTATGCGTGTATAATAAAATTATAGATTCTGTTTTGAGGGGAAGATAATGGGGAAATATAATCTTAAAAAAAATGAGAATTTTAATAAAATCGTAGGTAGCATCGTATTATGCGCCGCGCTATTTTTGTCTGTTTTAATATTAGGAAAAGTAGAGAATCAAGATAATGATATAAAGGGATATAGTATATATCTAGGTTTTGCTACTTTGCTTTTAGGAATCTCTGAAGTAATTAGCTTCTTTAGATATAAGCAAAAAGAAGGTAAGAAGGTATATATAAGACTATCTTATATAGTTTTAGATTTTGCAGCTTCTATATGTGCATTTTCGTATGCAGCTTCTCCCGTTCTATTCTTACTTGCTTGTTCAATGTATTTGGCTATACCTCTATTTAAAAGGATGGCATCAATTGCTCGTAAGCATACAAAAAGAAATATCACATTGAATGTTTTAATTGGAATAATAAACTTTTTATTCTTTTTAGTAAGTTTAGGATGCTTTGCAATAGAAGGAGGAGAAGAATTCTCAGCCATAATTACAGGAGGTGTAATGTTGGTAATCTGTTTGGTAAATATAGGAACGTTATCACTATCTAATTTTAATCTTGATCTTTTAAAGAAAATTATTAAAAAGACATACGCAGGAGAAATATTGTTTGGGCTTTTGGTTCTAATAGTTTCTTTTGCGATGGCACTTATGATGTCTGAAGATAGTATTACAAATATATGGGATGGATTATGGTACTGCTTTGCAATTGTAACAACAATAGGCTTTGGCGATTTTGTAGCAGTAACAACATTAGGTAGAATACTAAGTGTTATATTAGGAATATATGGAATTATAGTTGTATCTATTATCACATCTATCATTGTTAACTTCTATAACGAGGTTAAATCATTGCCAGATGAAGAAGATGAAGAAGAGATGACCGAAGAGTTAATCACAGAAAAAATTTCTAAAGAAGAGCCCAAAAATGCGCTAAAAGAAGAAGAGAATATCGAGGAAATTCCGAGTAAATAAAAATTTTTGAAAAAATATAAAATTTGTTCTTGACAAGAAAAATAACTAAATGATATATTACAAAATGTAAATTACCTAAAACCGATGAAATGAAGGAGTAACTTTCAAATTAAATCACAGAGAGCTTTGGGTTGGTGGAACAAAGCATTTGATAGAAAGCGAATGGATCATTGAGGGCGACTAATAATCGACGGCAACACACCGTAATCAAGTGGAAGTGTATGATAGTACATGAAATAACATGCAAGCGCATGAGGTGGCATAACAAAAGAAAATTTAAGCTTTTGTCCTTTATAGGCGAAAGCTTTTTTTATTGCAAAAAATAGGAGAATGTCTAGTATGATGATAAGATTTTTTGAACCTGTATATCGATGGCGATGGCGAGTTTAACTTTTGTAAAAAGTTAGACACTGACTTATAGTGTTCAAAAAAAATTATTAATTATAGGAGATATTTATTATGAAAAAGTTAGGAATCAAAATTTTAGTATTAGTTTTAGCAATCGCAACAGTTATGGCATGTGCATTATCTTTCAGTGCATGCTCAAAGAAACCAGTTATCGGTATTATCCAATTCGGTGAACATGATTCACTAAATGATTGCTACGAAGGTATCGTAGAAGGCTTAAAGGAAGGTTTAGGCGACGATTTTGCAAAATATGAAATCGATTTACAAAACAGCAACTTTGATGCATCTACATCAGCAGCTCAAGCAAATGCATTAGTTAGCAAGAACACATCAATCATTGCAGCAATTGCTACTCCATCAGCTATGGCAGCAGCAACAGCAGCTCAAGGAACAATTCCAGTTGTATATTGTGCTGTTTCAGATCCAGCAGCTGCAGGATTAACAACATTAGATAACGTAACAGGTTCAAGCGATTTATTAGACTTTGATGGACAATTAGCTTTAATCAAGGCTTTCATCCCAACAGTATCTAAGATCGGTGTTCTATATACATTAGGCGAAGCAAACTCAATCAGCCAAATCGCAACTCTAGAAGCAAAGGCAGAAGCTTTAGGTATCACAATCGAAAAGCAATCAATTACAAACGCAAGTGAAATTCCTACAGCAACAGATACATTAATCTCAAAGGGCATTGATTGTATTACAAATTTAACAGATAACACAGTAGTTGGTGCTCTAAGCGTTATCTTAGAGAAAACAAATGCTGCAAATATCCCAGTATTTGGAAGCGAAATTGATCAAGTAGTTAATGGTTGTATCGCAAGTGCTTCTCTAGATTACAAAGCTCTAGGTAAGGAAACAGGTTTAATCATGGCTAAGGTTCTAAAGGGCGAAGTAGTTGCTTCAAATGAAATCGCAATTCAAGTAAAGGACAGTTTCAACTGCTATTCAAAAAAGGTTGCTGATAAGTTCAATATTACAGTACCTTCAACAGCAGGTAAGAACGTAGACGCAGAATAATCATGGCATTAAACGTATTATTAACAATATTACAACAAGGTTTATGTTACGCCCTAGTAGCTATGGGCGTATACATAAGCTACAAGATACTAGACTTCCCAGATTTAACAGTAGATAGCTCTTTCCCTTTGGGAGGAGTTGTTTGCATTTCTTTAATACAAGCGGGATGTCCATTTATTATTGCTATATTAGTAGCATTTGTAGCAGGTTCAGCAGCAGGCTTTATAACAGGCTTTTTGCATGTTAAATTCAAGATAAGTAATCTTCTATCTGGTATTATCACAATGACAGCTTTGTTATCTATTAATATGGCTTGTTCAAAGGGTAGAACTCTTATCCCATATTCTGGATCAACAACATTATTTAATAATGCGTTCATTAGATTATTCGGATCAGATATTCATATCCAAGCTCTTGGTAAAATATTAATCTTAGTAATAGTTGTAATAATTTTCAAATTCTTAATAGATTTGTTCTTAAAGACAAAGACTGGATTTATGTTAAGAGCCGTTGGTAACAATGAGCAAATGTGTACATCTTTAGGATGTAATAGTGGCAAATATAAAATCTTAGGATTAGTTATCGCAAATGGTATGGTAGGTTTAGCTGGTGCTATATACGGCCAATATATGAACTATTTTGATAACACATCAGGTACAGGTATGGTAGTTATTGCTCTTGCTAGTGTAATTATCGGATGTGCTTTATTTAAGAACCTAAGAGTAGTTAAGGGAACAACAGCTGTAATTGTCGGCGCAATCATCTATACAGCAGCGCTAAATGTAGTAATTGCTATTGGTGTTCCAACAACATATTTAAAACTAGTTATGGCAGCAATCTTTGCAATCATATTAGTTCTAAACGGATTTGTATTAAACAAAGATAGAAAGGTTAAAAAAGAGGTGATTGAAGATGTCTCAAAAGCTTGAACTTCAAAACATAGTTAAGATATTCAATAAAGGCACCGTTAATGAAGCCACAATATTTGATGGTTTTAACCTTTCTGTTGAACAAGGTGAATTCGTCTCAATCGTTGGATCTAATGGTTCAGGTAAGACAACACTTCTAAATATTATTAGTGGTAATGTACCAATTGAAAGCGGAAAGATTCTTTTAAATGGTGAAGACATTACTCGTCAAAAAGAATATATTCGTGCAAGAAAAATTGGCAGAGTATTCCAAGACCCATCAAAAGGAACTGCAAATACAATGACTATTGCAGAGAATATGGCTTTGGCAGAGAACAAGGGCAAGTTATACGGATTAACTCGTGGTTTAAATAAGAAGAAGATTGAAGAATATAGAGATATGCTTCGTCCTTTAAATTTGGGCTTAGAAGATAAGATTAATGTTGAAGTTGGTTCTTTATCTGGCGGACAAAGACAAGCTTTAACATTACTTATTGCTACAATGACTCCAATTGATCTTCTACTTTTAGATGAGCACACAGCAGCTCTAGATCCAAAAACAAGCCAAGATATTATGGAATTAACAAATAGAATCGTAAAAGAAAAACAAATCACAACTCTTATGGTTACTCATAATTTAAGATTTGCTGTTGAATATGGTTCTAGATTAATGATGTTTAATAAAGGTACAGCAGTTATAGACAAAGCAGGCGAAGAAAAGCAAAAGCTTGTTGTTGATGATTTATTAAAGACATTTAACGAAATCTCAATTGAGTGTGGAAACTAGTATTTAATGGAAATTTTTAACGCACACGTGCATGTGTATCCAGACAAGATAGCGCTAAAGGCTGCGCAATCTATTGGGCGTTTTTATAATGCTCCAATTCGTCATACAGGAACTATTAAAGAACTTTTAGAAGAAAACAAAAAGGTTGGCATTTCAAAATGCTTAATTCATTCAGTTGCTACAACTATTCATCAAGTATATTCAATAAATGAATTTATAAGTTCTCAAATAAAAGAACATAGTGAATTTGTTGGCTTTATGACACTTCATCCAGATATGGAAGAAGAAGAGATTCAAAAAGAGGTAGACAAGTGCATAGCACTTGGTTTAAAAGGCGTAAAGCTTCATCCAGATTGTCAAAAGTTCTATATCGATGAGGAAAGAGCTCAAAAGATTTATAGAATAGTTGCTGGCAAATTACCAATCTTGATGCATATGGGCGACCCAAGCTATGACTATTCAAGCATTGTAAGATTGATTGCTATGTTAAATAAATACAAAGACTTACATGTAATTGCAGCTCATATGGGTGGTTATACAAGATGGGGTGAAGTTGGTTTATATCATTCAGCAAAATATGATAACTACCATTTTGATACATCATCATCTTTAGGCTTTATGGGTAAAGACCAAGCAAACCTTATTATTAAAGAATTTGGTGCAGAGAAGTTCTTCTTTGGTACAGATTATCCAATGTGGAAAGCCGATGAAGAATTAGAAAGATTTAATAAATTAGATTTAACCGATAACGAAAAAGAATTAATCCTTGCAAAGAATATTAAGAACTTTTTGAATATTGACTAGTAGATAGTTAGTTTTATTGCCTATGGCGCATTATTAATAAATGATGTAAAATAATAGAGGAATAAAATATAACTATATTTTTTTACAATAATTAAAAGGGGAAATTATGCAAGATACTACAAATTCTACATCTACAGTTGAGACATCTTCTAAACCAGCCCTAAAATTGAATTACAAAAGAACATTTACTATCGGATTTGCATTCTTTGGTATTCTTCTTTTATGGCAAGTTTACGACTCTTGGTGTCCAACATTCTTAACAGAACTATTCAAGTCAGCATTTAATAAAGAAAGCGATCAAGACGTTCAATACTTAGTTGGCGTTATGATGGCTTTAGATAATTTGGCAGCTTTAATTTTGTTGCCAATATTCGGAAGATTGTCGGATAAGACAAAATCTCCAATCGGAAAGAGAATGCCATACATTTTAGTTGGTACGTTTGTATGTGCTGTGTGCTTCCCATTTATTCCAGTGTTCTTCCATCAAAACAACTTAGTTGGAACAATCGCAATGATGGCAATTGTGTTAATATTTGCGATGATGTATAGAAACCCAGCCGTTGCCTTGATGCCAGATATGACGCCAAAGCCACTTCGTTCTAAAGCTAATGGTATTATTAATATCATGGGTTACATCGGTGGCGCATTTGCAACAGTTGTTGGTATGATCTTCGTTCTATCTACATATTTAGGAACAAAGGCAGGTTCTCAAGATTCTTGGCAATATCACAACATTTGGACAATTGAAATCCCATTCTTAGTTGGATCTGTTTTAATGCTAATCTCTGCTTTAGTATTATTCTTTACTATTAAAGAAAACAAGATTGCAGAAGAGGTTAAAGACGATATGGCAAGAGGGGAAGAAGAATCAGAAGCTGCAGATAAAATGGCAGTTGATGATGAAGGCCCAATGACAAAAGCAAACAAGATAATGCTATACTTTATCCTTGCTGCTGAATTCTTCTGGTTCATGGCAGATAATGGTATTGGTACATTCTTAAATAACTATGTTATTTATAACATTCAAGGTTCATCTGCATCTACTGCCGTAATGGTAATCGTATCAGGTGTTGGATCTGTAATAGGTTTTGCAACTGGCGGTATTATAGCATCTAAGATTGGACGTAAATGGACAATTCTATCCGGACTTGGTGCCACGGTTATTTCGTACGCTGCTTGGATTATATTAACCTTTACGGTTGGATTCCATGGCTCAGTACCAGCATGGTTATATGTCATCTGGTTTGTAAAGGGCGTAGGTATGTCTCTTGTACACGTTAACTCTTACCCAATGGTAGTTGAACTTTGTTCAAGCAAGAAGATCGGTGCATTCACGGGATACTATTATGCAGCATCAATGGCAGCTCAAACAGCAACACCTATTCTTTTAGGTTTACTATTATTAGTTCCAGCATTCAATTGGGATATCCTTCCAATTTATGCAACAATCTGTTTAGCAGCATCAACAGCAATATTCTTCTTCGTTAAGAACGTTAAGAGCAATAAGACTGAATTCAAGAAAGGACTAGAAGCACTAGACGTTGATGATTAATAAGTAAGACACGATATGGAACGCTCATATTTGGGCGTTCCATTTTTATTTGATTGTAGTATAATATTTTCAAATGCGGGCGTAGTTTAGTGGTAAAATGCGAGCTTCCCAAGCTTGAGTTGTGGGTTCGATTCCCATCGCCCGCTCCATTTATGAACAATAATTGTGATACGAGAAATCTATCACAATTTTTTTATGCCTTTGCAGCATATGAAACAGCAATTCGGATGCTGCTACTTATAGAATGCCTTAATAGTGTTGAATAGTAGATATTTTTATGATAAAATAAGAAAAGTAAGAAAAGTAAGACAAAAATAAATATGGAGAAAAAGATGAAAGAAATAAGCGAAGACAGATTTATTGTTAGTGTAAAAGTTGGACCTAAAGGCCAAATTACCGTTCCTATTGAAGCAAGAAAGATGTTTGGCATTAAAGAAGGGGACACTTTAATGATTATGGGAGATAAAGAAAGAGGTCTTGCCATATTAAAAGATGATGCATTTTATGCACTAATGGGAGGAATTATACCAAATGCAAGCAATCAAGATAAATAATCTAACAAAAGAATATAAAGATGTTGTTGCAGTAAATAATTTAAATTTAGAAATAAATGAAGGTGAATTATTTTCGCTTCTTGGTGTAAATGGTGCAGGCAAAACTACAACTATTAAAATGCTTGCAACTTTAGCTAAGCCAACATCTGGTGATGCATTTATATATGATTATTCAATTAATAAAGATGCGGACAAAATAAAAGAATTAATTGATATATCAATGCAAGAAACAGCTGTAGCTAGAAAGCTTACAGTAGATGAAAATATCGAATTTTATGCAAAATTATCAGGTCAAACTAAAGAAGAAATAGAAGAAACTAAGAAATATATTTATTCATCATTTGAACTTGATAAAGTTAAAAACAAAAAAGCTTCAAAGCTTTCTGGTGGCTGGCAAAGAAAATTATCTATTGCTTTAGCTTTAGTTACTAAACCAAAAGTATTGTTTTTAGATGAACCAACTTTAGGACTTGATGTTATCGCAAGAAGAGAATTATGGAATACAATAAAAGAATTAAAATCTAAAATAACAATAATACTTACTACTCATTATATGGAAGAAGCTGAAGCTTTGTCTGATAGAATTGGGATAATGAAAGATGGCAAATTATTATTTGTTGGAACTAAAGAAGAATTATTTATTAAAACAAATAAATCAAACGTCGAAGAAGCATTTATAGAAATAGTATCTGGAGGTGAATTAAATGAATAAATCATTATCTAGAATTATTACAATAACAAATAGAAATTTAAAAGAAATAATAAGAGATCCATTATCTTTAACATTTACATTAGCTTTACCTCTATTTATGGAAATATTATTTTATTTAATATTTCATGATTTAACAGAACAATTCCAAATGAAATATTTAGCTCCAGGAATAGTAGTATTCTCACAAGCTTTTTTGACATTATTTACAGGTCTATTATTAGCTACTGATAAAAATACCTCATTTTTAACAAGATTATATGTATCTAAGGCTAAATCATATGAATTTATATTTGCGTATGCATTAGCTGTTTTACCAATTACTTTAGTTCAATCAATATTATTTTTCTTGATTGGTGGAATATTTGATACATCATTATTTGGTTTTGGTATGGTGATTGCTATTGTATTAAGTGTAGTCACATCACTATTCTTTATTGGAATGGGAATATTATTTGGGTCAATATGTAATGAAAAATCTATTGGTGGTGTATCATCAATTGTAATTGTTGGTCAATCAGTATTGTCTGGTATGTGGTTCCCTATAGAAGGATTAAATGAGGGTATGATTACTTTTATGAAAATATTACCATTTAAAAATGCAACAATGCTAATTCAGAATATGATTATAGGTGTAAATGATTCATTTAATGATTTTGTATTGCCTTTATTAATTGTACTTGGTTATGCAGTATTAGTTTTTGTAGTTGCAATTGTAGTATTTAAAAATAAAATGAAAGAAAAATAAATATAAATGGCAAACATTTTGAATTAAAATATTACTTGTTTGCCATATATAAAGGTGAGATATGAAACATTGTATTATAGTTAAATTTTTAAAAGATTATGATTGGAAAAGTGAACTACCAAATATTCAAAGAATATTTGATGGTATTAAAATTGATGGCGTAAATAAGGTTGAATATATAACAAATTGTATCGATAGAGAGAATAGATATGACTTGCTAATTCGTGTGGATATGAAAAAGGAAGCACTTCCTTTATATGACGCATGTGATAACCATCATGAATGGAAGGAAACTTATTCAAAATTTATAGACAAAAAAGCGATTTTTGATTATGAATAATAATCTTTAATAGAATCTTTATCGTAATAACAAACATCTTCTTCAATCAAGGAGATGTTATTTTTTTCTACCTTTAATATATTAAAACAGCAATTATATGGAACGTGTCCATGCCAGAAATCACGTTTATTTTCATAGAACATATTTAAAAGACAACGAGAAGCAAATCCATGAGTTCCAACAAGATATGTTTTATCATCGTTTCTTGATGCGAGCTCTTTTATGAAGTCTTGAGTTCTTTTCATAACGTCATAAACATTCTCGCCATTTGGTACATCTAAGAATGAAAAAGGATCTTTAAAAAATTGATGAATATTTTCGTACTCTGGATTAGATTTGTCATCAAGATGACAAAGTGTCCAATCTCCAACGTTTACTTCTTGGATTCTCTTATCTGTATGAATTGGAGTAGAGGCGTTACCACTTTCTTCTAATAAGATTTTTATGGTGTCTAAAGATCTAGATAGCGGTGAAGAGAAAGCTTCATCAAAATGAATGCCATTTAATGCTTTACCTGTAATCTTTGCTAGATTAATTCCTGCAGCATTTAATGGCTCGTCATAATCCCCTTGAAGGATACGAGCTTGATTCATATTAGTTTCTCCGTGTCTTACAATGTAAATTAACATATTTTCACCACAAAAATTATATCTAATTGTTTGTATTTTTACTACTAAATGGACAAATTCCGAAAATAGATTGTTAAAATTTTACCGATTTATAGAAAATAATCTTTGTATTTATGTAATAAATAGAATATAATAGGCTTGTATCAAAATTAATCCACATAAATTTAGGAGGAGAAAAAATTTATGCAATACACAAAAGACGTACAAAATATGTGCAAAGTTAATTGTGGTGCTTCTCACGGTTGTGCTCCTATTCCAGAAGAAGGAAAATGGGTATACTCAAGAGAGATTAAAGATATCAGTGGTTTCACACATGGTATCGGTTGGTGTGCTCCACAACAAGGCGCTTGTAAGATTTCATTAAACGTTAAGAATGGTATCATCGAAGAAGCCTTAATCGAAACTATCGGTTGTTCAGGTATGACTCACTCAGCTGCTATGGCATCTGAAGCTATTGTTGGTAAGACAGTTCTAGAAGCTGTTAATACAGACTTAGTTTGCGACGCTATCAACACAGCTATGAGAGAATTATTCTTACAAATCGTTTATGGTAGAACACAATCAGCTTTCTCAGAAGATGGTTTAGCTATTGGTGCTGGACTTGAAGATTTAGGAAAGGGCTTACGTTCTCAAGTTGGTACAATCTACTCAACAAAAGAAAAGGGACCTCGTTACCTAGAATTAACAGAAGGTTACATTACTTCATTAGCTCTAGATGAAAATAACGAAATCATTGGTTACCAATACTTATCACTAGGCAAGTTCACAGACTTCATGAAGAAGGGTGATTCTGCAGAAGCTGCTTTAGAAAAAGCTAAGGGCCAATATGGTAGATATAATGATGGTGTCAAGTTTATTGACCCACGTAAAGAATAATAGGAGGATGCGAAAATGGCTTTATTTGAAGGTTATGAAAGAAGAATCGCACAAATCAATAAGTGCCTAAACGATAACGGCATCGCTTCTATTGAAGAAGCTGAAAAGATTTGTAAGGATAAGGGATTAGACGTTTACCAAATGGTAAAAGATATCCAAACAATTTGTTTCGAAAACGCTTGCTGGGCTTACACAGTTGGTGCAGCTCTAGCTATTAAGAACAATGCAAAGAGCGCTGCTGAAGCTGCAAAGTGGATCGGTGTAGGTTTACAATCATTCTGTATTCCTGGCTCTGTTGCTGATGACAGAAAGGTTGGTCTTGGACATGGTAACTTAGGTGCTATGCTTCTAACAGAAGATACAAAGTGCTTCGCATTCTTAGCTGGACACGAATCATTCGCTGCTGCTGAAGGTG
>JAEEWC010000077.1 GCA_016287155.1 Clostridia bacterium
TTGTAAAAAATCTAATATTGATATAAAATATTAAATAACGAGGTTTATTATGAAAAAGAGAGATGATATCGAAGAATTAGATGAAGAAATCATTGATGACGAAGTTGTAGACGAAGATGAAGTTATTGATGATGAAATCGAAGAACTAGAAGACGAACCAGTTACGCCTAAGAGAAAGGCAAAAGTGAAGGCTGGGGATAGGGATGTTGTTATAAACTTAAATTTGGCCCAAAATGTCGGCGTAAACAATGATGTTAGGGTAAAGAACGATGTTAGGGTAAAAAACAAAGCAGTAGCCCAAAATAAGACTAAGATAAATAATAAAGTGAAGGTCGCAATTATTTCTTCTTCTGCGGCTGTAGGCGTTATAGCAATCGCTTTAGTTGTTTTGTTTGTTATTTTACCACTTGCTGGTATCAATATATTCAAGAAGAAATCAGCTTTATATTATGATGAAACAGCATCATATGGCTTATATTTCTATGGGGATGACCATAATAGAGTAGCTGCTGATGATTCTACAACAGTAGATATGAAGAGAGCTTCTACATCTTTATCTACTTCTTATTATGATCCATCAAAGCCAACTGTAATTTGGTTCCATGGTTGGGAAAATGATGCTCCAGGTTCACCAAACGATAGATATTTGATGGCTGGTAATGATACTCGTATAGAATTCCCAGGCTATGATTGTTCATACGTAGCTGAAATGAAAGCAAAGGGATATAACGTTGCTACATTCCAATTCCAAAATGTAAAAGAAGGCGATAAGAACTACGCTAAGGACTTAGCTTTAATCTTTAAGTATGCCGTTGAAGATTTCAACGATACTGGATATTCATTAGCATATATGTTTGCTTCTGAAGTAGTTACAATCTTCGGAGAAAGTTATGCAAAGGATATTACATTTGTAGGACATAGCTGCGGTGGCTTTGTATGTACAACAACTAACTATATTTTGCAATATATGTACAATAATGGCGTATTTACAAATAAGCATTTAATCGCTTCAAGAATGATGTTAGCTGACCCATATGTAAATACTCTTGGTGATACAATGCCAACAAAGGTTATGGGAACAAACGAAACTCTTGGCGATAGATCTAAGTGTGATTTCGTTCAAGATATGATTTGTTCATTACATGAAAATAGCAACGTTGCTATTGATGTATACTTCGGTATGAGTGGTGCATCAAAGAGCTTTGTAAAGAATGCAGAAAAATTAGCTAAGGTTCAACAACATTGTGTTCTTGTAGATATGACATCAGTAAAGAAGAGTTTAAGCAATTCATTCCGTGCACACGTTGTTACAAGAGATTGGGTTTTAGCTTCAATTACCGCAGATAAATTAGAAGATCAAAATGGGGATTTAGCTCCATCTGGTGCTTGTACAAACGATGAAATCTTAGGTTTAGTAGGCAACATTTACGAGCAACAATATAAAGGATTTAATTTAGCACTTGATTCAATGAAGAAGGTTTCTGACACATCTGGATTCAAGTGGTAATCTAAGATTATAAGAAAAAATACAATAATATGCGCATAAAATCGGTAAAAACGAATATTTATGCGTATATTTTTAATAAAATATGCAAATTTATGAATAAAATGCAAAATTTATAAATATTTTTGATTTTTTATTTATAAAATCGTATTATGTAATAGAAATAAATTACAAGAGGTATATAAAATGAGTGAGATTAAGAAAGTAGTTTTAGCATATTCAGGTGGTCTTGATACATCTATTATCATTCCATGGCTAAAAGAAAATTACAATAATTGTGAAGTTATTGCCGTATCTGGAAATGTTGGACAAGCTGATGAACTTGAAGGACTTGAAGAAAAGGCTTTAAAAACAGGCGCTAGCAAGCTTTATATCGAAGATCTAGTAGATGAATTCGTTGATGACTATGTTGTGCCTACAATGAAGGCTGGTGCCGTTTACGAAGGTAGATACATGCTTGGTACATCTTTCGCTAGACCAATTATTGCAAAGAGAATCGCTGAAATCGCTCTAAAAGAGGGCGCAGATGCTATTTGCCATGGTTGTACAGGTAAGGGTAACGACCAAGTAAGATTTGAATTAACAATCAAAGCATTTGCTCCAAAGATGAAGATTATTGCTCCATGGAGAATTTGGAATATTAAATCACGTGACGAAGAAATCGATTACGCTGAAGCACACAAGATTCCTCTAAAGATTAACAGAGAAACAAATTATTCTAAGGATAAGAACCTATGGCACTTATCTCATGAAGGTTTAGATCTAGAAAATCCAGCAAACGAACCAATGTACGATAAGCCAGGATTCCTAGAAATGGGCGTTTCTCCAATGATGGCTCCAGATAAGGCTACATATGTAACATTAGATTTCGTAAAGGGTAACCCAGTTGCTATTGATGGAAAGAAGATGAAGGCATCTGAAATCGTTAAGAAGTTAAACGAACTTGGTGGTGCAAATGGTATTGGTCTTGCTGATATCGTTGAAAACAGATTAGTAGGTATGAAGTCTCGTGGTGTTTATGAAACTCCAGGTGGAACAATCCTATATCATGCTCATGAAGTATTAGAAACATTATGTCTAGATAAGGAAACAGCTCACTATAAGCAACAAATCGCTCTAAAGTTTGCTGATATCGTATACAATGGACAATGGTTCACACCATTAAGAGAAGCTCTAAGTGCATTTGTTGAATCAACACAACAAAATGTTACAGGTACAGTAAAGCTAAAGCTTTATAAGGGTAATATTATCAATGCAGGCGTAACAAGTCCATATTCATTATATGATGAAGATATTGCTACATTCTCAGAAGATCACGTATATGATCAAAAGGATTCTGCAGGATTTATCAACCTATTCGGTTTACCAATCAAGGTAAAAGCTTTAATGGAAGAAAGACAAGGAAAATAGTAACTATGGATAAGATGTGGAAAGGACGTTTTTCAAAAGAATTAGATTCAAGGGTTAACGATTTTAACTCATCAATCTCTTTTGACTCTAGAATGTACAAGGAGGATATTGAGGGCAGTATCGCTCACGCAACAATGCTTGGTAACCAAGGTATTATTGCAAAAGAAGATTCAGCTCTAATTGTCAAAACGTTAAAGGACATCTTAGACGATATTAACGCAGGCAAGCTAAGCTTTGATATGAACGCTGAAGACATTCACATGTTCATCGAAGCAGAGCTTACAAAGCGTATCGGAACAGTAGGCAAAAAGTTGCATACAGCTCGTTCTAGAAACGACCAAGTAGCAGTAGATATGAAGCTACATGTTAAGAACGAATTAAAGGAAATAAAAGCTTTGCTTTTAAAGTTGATTGCAACATTGGTTAAAATCGCTGAAGAAAATGTTGAAACTGTTATGCCAGGATACACACATTTACAACGTGCTCAACCTATCACTTTTGCCCACTATATGATGGCTTATGTTGAGATGTTCAAGCGTGATTATTTAAGAATAGATAACACTCTTGACGTTATGAATTATAGCCCTCTTGGAAGCGGAGCTTTAGCTTCTACAACTTACAATATAGATAGAGAATTTACTGCTGCAGCTCTAGGTTTTAAAGGCCCAACTCTAAACAGTATGGACGGCGTTTCTGATAGAGATTTTTGTATGGAAGCTGCTTCAGATATTGCTATTGCAATGGTTCATTTATCTAGATTAAGTGAAGAAATTATTTTATGGTGTTCTTGGGAGTTCAAGTTCATAGAACTTGATGATGCGTTCGCAACAGGCTCTTCAATCATGCCACAAAAGAAGAATCCAGATATCACAGAACTAATTCGTGGTAAGGCTGCAAGATGCATCGGAGATCTAAATACATTACTTGTTATGATGAAAGGTTTACCTCTTGCCTATAACAAGGATATGCAAGAAGATAAAGAAGCTATGTTTGATGCAATCGATACAATCAAGATTTGCATTACAACAATCGTTCCAATGCTAGATACAATGAAGGTTATTAAGACTAACATGTTAAATGCAGCAAAGAAAGGATTTATCAATGCTACAGACGTTGCTGACTATTTAGTAAAGAAAGGTTTAGCATTCAGAGATGCATACAAGATCAGTGGTGAAATCGTAAGAGAATGTATCGAAAAGGATTTAACTCTAGATACTCTACCACTTAGCATTTACAA
>JAEEWC010000078.1 GCA_016287155.1 Clostridia bacterium
AGGTGAATTGTCTTTGTTCTAACAAGTTGCTTTTCTTCAGTTTGCTTTGGATTGAATAAAGTAGCTTCGTCAAACGCTGTCTTTTTAACTTTATCTAATTGTGTGCGATACTTTCTAATTTGGCCTTCAATCTTTGGTAGTGCTAAATCTAAGCTCTTTGACATCTTATCTGATGCAACTTCTGCTCTTACCATGTTGCTGCCGAAGAAGATAGTAATTTCGATTTCGTACTTAACTGTCTTTGTGCCTTTCTTGCCGATTACCTTTGGAGTTACTTTTGCAACTGCGTCATCTTCGAAATATCTCTCGAATTTGGCTAGTTTTTCGTTAATGAGGTTCTTGGTTCTTTCATTAATTTTGTAATTTTTTTCAATAATTTCTATACGCATAATCCTTACCTCCTAGTTGCATATTTTTAGTTCATTATCATTATAACATTTAGTATGTATATATAAAAGATTTCAATATTTTCTCTTTTGTGTTATAATTAGTTGTGTGGTGAAAAGTTTTGAAGCTTCTTACCACTTATTTTTTTAGATTAATAATGTGTCTACTTGTGGTACAAGTTCTGTCAATTTAGAAGCATATAAATCAACCAATTTTCTACCTTCTTGATCTTCTAAACCGCCACGTCTAATCTTTCTTCTAAGCAATCTCATATAGCCGATAATTGCTGCCTTTTTCTCTACCTCTAGAATCTTATCCATATCATCAATACCTAAGTATTTTTTCAAAGATAAATACCAGAATTTTTCTGATGTATCATAATCAATTCCTAAGAAGTCTTTTACTCTATTATGATCAAATGTTGAGAATCCCTTATAAGCATTAAACATTGAGCCTAATTCAAATATTGGATTACCAACGCATAGAGTATCCATATCGATTAAAAGAACTTCGTTCTTTTGCATCATTACATTCTTAATATGGAAATCACCATGTAGCATATGGCTATCATGTGGTACAGCCTTAACTAAAGATACTAATTTATCTCCAATTTCAACTGGCAAATATTCTTTATCAAATTGAGCCCAGTTAATAGCTGTTTGTCTCATATCTACCATGTCGTCATCATCGCATTTTGTAGCGTGAATTTTCTTTAATAGATCAACGTACATATCAACATACTTATCAATATTTTTAACGTCTTCTTTTAATAGCTTTGCAAATGATTTAGATTCAAGTAATTCAAACACTGTACCATATGAATCTCCAACCTTTACAATATCATATGAAATAGCTGTTGGGATACCCAAAACGAAAGCCTTTTTAGCTAATGCTCTTTCACGTTTAATATCGTCTAAACAGTCCGGGTCGTTATATACTTTAACGATTGTATCATTATCAATTCTATACACCTTACCATTAGCACCATGACCTACTTCTTCGCAGCCCTCAATAGATATCTTTTTATAGGCTTTTTCGATAGTCATCATTTCGGTAAATCCTGTCATATCAAAAATCTCATATACTTCAGATTTAACATTGATAAGTTTTAGAGATGGATCCATCTTTTTCAATCTCAAAACAGTTCTTAATCCAGCAGATGAGATATAATCTAATGCACCCAAATCTAAAATAGTATTTTCATGTTTATGGAACTCATACAAGCCTATGATGTCTGTTTCAACACTTTGCGCATTGTTAGAGTCAATTCTTCCTTCTAAGAATAATGTTAATACGCCATCATTTAATTCGAATTTCATTTTAATATCTCCTTACCAAATAGTTCTGCTATGATTGCACCAAATTCCTTAAACGCAAGAGTCTTTTCAAAATATGGTTTCATTATGTTATAAATTTCTTTGTAATACCATGCTTGTTCATTTTTGTCCTTTTGGTTAAAGCTTTCCCAAATCTTATCCCCAATCTCTACATAAGAATCATAAAATGATCTAGCATTTGCTAATTTGTCTGACATCCATAGCATTTTAACTCCGATATCTTCACTCTCTCTTAGTCTTTGAAGCGATTCTGTCTTTCTTAATTTCCATGTAGCCTCTGCAGGTAAATAACGACGCTTATTCTCAGTTTCGTAACTAACTAGCGTGGCTACTCTATCTCCAAACATTTCTTTAATTTCATCAAGCGTTCTATCTGTGTCTTCTACAACATCATGAAGAACAACTGCACACAACACATCTTCATCCGATGTAAGGCTGCCAGCAATGGCTAATGCCTCAATTGGATGTAAGATATATGGATTCTTTCTAAGTTTTCTGATTTGGCCCTTATGAGCCTCCACAGCAAACCTAATTGCGTCATCTAATCTACTCAAATTTTTTATCCATCCTTAATATGTTTTTATTATCTTTTCTTTCATAAGAAACTTTATCTACAAGGCGCTTTGTTAAATAAATACCAAGGCCTCCAATTTCTCTATTTTCCGCGCTTTCTGTTATATCTGGGTCTTTTCTTTCTAGTGGGTTGTATTCCTTACCTTCATCCATAAATGTGATGCTAATTGTATTGTTTATAACTTCAGCAAATATCTCAACATATCCATCTTTAGGAATATATGCATAGTGAGCAATATTAACAAATATTTCTTCCATTGCAATTTCTAATTGTTGCAATGCCTTTGGCTTAGCATTCTTGCCTTCAAGTTTGCTCATGACATAATCTATTGCCTTAGATAAGTTTTCATCTTTTGCTTCAAGTTTGATACTATCATCCATATTGACTCCCTTATATTCAACACATAACATCGTCATATCATCAAATTGAGGAGCACCTTCAATAAATACATCTATTGCCTTTGTAATTCCCTCAACAATTTCTTTTGGAGTTTTCTTTTTATTCTTATTTAATGCTTTAATCATATTATCTAAGCCAAACATTGATTGGTCATTTTTTGTAGCTTCTGGAATACCATCTGTGTACAAGAATATCTTATCTCCTCTCTCTAGAGTAAATTCAAAATTTTGATACTTACTTGTATCCATAGCACCTACAACAAGACCATGCTTTTGTTTATCTAATTCAAACTTTTCGCCACCGCGCAAAATAGCTGGATCATCGTGGCCTGCATTTGTAGCAATAACCTTACCAGTTGATAACTCTAATATTCCAAGCCACATTGTTACGAACATTTCAGCATCATTATGCATACAAATTCTGTTATTTAGGAATGAAACAATCTCAGCTGGAGAACCACCCATTAAAGAACGTTCGTTTATAAGGATTTTTGTAACCATCATAAATAGCGCGGCTGGAACACCCTTTCCAGATACATCCGCAATAACCATTGCTAGATGGTCATCATCAATTAAGAAGAAATCATAGAAGTCTCCGCCTACTTGCTTTGCAGGAGTCATTGATGCATATAAATCGAACTCAGTCTTTTCTGGGAATGCTGGGAATACGTTTGGAAGAGATGCTTCTTGAATATTTCTAGCAACGTCAAGTTCCGCATTCATCTTTTCTTTTTCTTTTGTAATATTTGTTAAGTTCTCGATGTAAGATAGAGTGTCCTTCTCCATTTCGTTAATAGATTTAGCAAGAGCACTTATTTCCATAATTCTACTGATTTTTGGATTTAATTCTTTTTCTGGAGCCTTTGTAGTTCTTGCGAAACGTTGTGCTTCATCTAAAACAGTTTGTAATGGAGTTAAGAATTGATTGTGCAAGAAGAAATACCAAGCAAAAATAACTACCACCATCATTAACAATGTAAATACGCCGACAATTTTCATGTATGATTCTCTTGCTTCAACAAGTTCAGACATAGGTCTTTGTACACACATTAGAGCTGCTACATCACCATTTGTATCATAGATAGCCATAAGAGATGTAATGTGATCTGGAATTGAACCACTACCTTTTCTTATTGCAGAGGCATGTTCAATTTCCTTTGCATATAATTGTTTATATAAATCCCTATATTCACTATCCTCTATAGGATGAAGAGAACCAACTTCCCATGGAGTATATTTTGTAGTCTTCATATTTGGCGCATTGAACACAGAAATATATTCAGAAAAATCGTCTTTAACTTTTATAACATAAACGATAGAAACGTTTTGCTTTTCGCATAGATAGTTAATATTGTTTAGAATTGTTTTATATTCTTCAGTCTCCCCACCTGATGCAATATATTCATCAATCTTTCCTGGCTCTAAAAGAACGTGTCCTTTTTCATCAATTATATATTCAGTACCAGAACCATTTGCGGCTAGCAAGATTTCTGCTGTTTCACCAGTTCTATATGCTGAGTCTTTATATTGCTCCTCAAAAGCGCTTGTAAATCTATAATAACCGATTGTTGAAATGACAAGAGAAATTACAAGCGTTAACAAAACAAACGCTATAATAAGGTTAAAAGAGAATCTTTTATGAACTGGAAATGGATTTTTTTTCTTAATTTTTTCGCTCAATATTCTTGTACCTAAACTACCCCTTTCTTTGCTTAAATTATATATTTTATATATATGATAGTCAATATTGAAAAAATCGCCTTGGCATATATTGGCGCGTTATTGTCCTTTTGTCATAAAAAGAAAAATGCGCTCAATAATTTGGGCGCAATTTTCTAGGTTTATATTATAGAACTAACTTTACTCGTTTTCTTGAGTCTCTTTATTTTCTTCAGCTTCTTTATTTACTTCTTCTTGATTATCTGCACCAACTTTAGCAAATACAAGAGTACCGTCTTTAGCTGAAATTTCTACCTTATCTCCGATTCCGAATTCACCTTGTAACATTCTTGTAGCAAGTTCATCTTCTATCATTGATTGAAGTGCTCTTCTTAGAGGTCTAGCACCATATTCAAGGTTAAAGCCTTTTTCGATTACTACATTTAGAGCTTCATCCTTTAGATCAACAAAGATACCTCTTTCGTTTAATCTCTTTACAAGTCCATTTGCCATCAACTTAGCGATATCATACATATCCTTCTTTTCGAATGATCTAAATACTACGATATCATCGATTCTGTTAATGAACTCTGGCTTTAGTGTTCTCTTTAGAGCTGCCATTTCTCTTTCTTTCATTTCTTCATAATCGCTCATGCCATCTACATCTGAGCCACCAAATCCTACTGACTTCTTCTTTAGATCTGATGCACCAATATTTGATGTCATAATGATTACTGTATTTTTAAAGCTAATTGTTCTACCATGAGAGTCTGTTAATCTACCATCATCAAGGATTTGAAGTAAGATATTAAATACATCTGGGTGAGCCTTTTCGATTTCATCGAATAGGATTACTGAATATGGATTTCTTCTTACCTTTTCTGTTAATTGACCACCTTCATCGTATCCAACATATCCTGGAGCTGAACCAATTAACTTAGATACATTGATTTCTTCCATGTATTCTGACATATCGATTCTTATCATTAGATTCTCATCGCCAAACATTGCTTCAGCAAGAGCCTTAGATAATTCAGTCTTACCTACACCTGTTGGCCCTAGGAAGATGAATGAACCGATTGGTCTCTTTGGGTCTTTAATACCAACTCTTGCACGTCTTACAGCCTTAGCAACAGCACTTACTGCTTCTTCTTGACCGATAACTCTCTTTCTTAGCGTATCTTCAAGATGTAGTAAGACATCAGCTTCAGATTGAGTTAATTTAACAACTGGAACCTTTGTCCAAGAAGAAACGATTTGAGCAATATCTTCTTCTGTTAGAACAAGTTCTTGTTCAACTTGAGAACTCTTCCATTCTCTCTTTCTTCTATCTAATTCGTTTTGAGTTGCGTCAATTTGCTTTTTGATTTCGCCGGCCTTGTCGTAATCTTCTTCGCGAGCAGCATCTGTCTTTTCAACATTTAATCTTGCAATCTTTTCTTCTAGATCATTAATATCTTTTGGAAGAACTGATGCTCCGATATGCTTTCTTGATGCGGCTTCATCGATTAAGTCGATAGCCTTATCTGGTAGGAATCTATCATTTATATATCTATCTGATAGATTTGCAGCAGCCTTGATAGCTTCATCTGTAATCTTTACATGGTGATGCTCTTCATACTTTTCTCTTAATCCCTTTAGAATTAGAATTGTATCTTCAACTGATGGTGGTTCTACCATAATTGGTTGGAATCTTCTTTCAAGAGCTGCATCCTTTTCAATATGCTTTCTATATTCTTCAATTGTTGTAGCACCGATAGTTTGTAATTCGCCTCTTGCTAATTGTGGCTTTAAGATATTAGCAGCATCCATGTTGCCATCTTCGCCTGTAGCACCTGCGCCAACTATCATGTGGATTTCATCGATAAATAAGATAATGTTTGGATTATTCTTTACAATATCGATAGCTTCTTTAATTCTCTCTTCGAATTCGCCTCTATATTTTGCACCAGCAACCATAGATGTAATATCTAATGAGAAGATAATCTTATTCTTTAACATTTCTGGAACATCGCCCTTAACGATTGCTTGAGCTAGTCCTTCAACAATTGCACTCTTACCTACACCTGGTTCACCAATTAGAACTGGGTTATTTTTTGTTCTTCTAGATAAGATTTGAATAATTCTATCTACTTCGTCTTTTCTTCCAACAACTGGGTCTAGTTTTCCAGCTCTTGCTTTTGCTGTTAAATCTACACCATATTTATCTAAGCCCTTTAGCTTTGGATCGCCCTTTTGTTTTTGTTGAGCTTTTTGAGATGGTTGGCCAAATCCATTGATATTAATACCAGCAGATTTGAATAGGTTTTCTAAATCATTACCATCTCCGCCAAATGTGAAACTAAAGCCTTGTGGCATTTCTTGTTGCATATCTTCGTCTTCTTGATTTTGGATTTGTTGTTCCTTTTCTTGGCGCATAGCGTTAACGTTATTTAATAACAAATTAACATCAATACCTTGTTGAGCAAGATTGTTTACACCATATGATGTAGGATCTTGCAAAATAGCAAACAATAAATCCATAGATGTTACAGAATCTTGTCCGTTCATCTTAGCTTCTCTTGAAGCCTTGCTTATAATGTTTTCTACTCTCGCACTCATTCTATAATCTGCTTGCTTTACATTCGTAAAAGGAATTGTGCGCATATATCTATCAGCATCAACGCCGACATTCTTTAGCAATTGGCCTGCTTCTGAATCATCAACAGTTAACATACCGGCAATTAGGTGTTCTGTACCTAATAGACCTCCAGATGTCATAGCATAGCCTTTTGCTCTATCAATTACTTTTTTACATTCATTGCTATACCCTAAAAACATTTATTATTCCTCCTTCCTTAAGGTGTCTTGAACCATCTTTACTCTTGCGATGTCTCTTTGTTCTGCACTCATATTCTTTTTAGTAATAAAGCACATCATCGCTGGTTGAGTATTAACAGTCAAGTTGTTTAATTTTTCCATATTAATATTTATATATCCAAGTGCTACACCTAATTTAACTAACGCCAAATTTTGCATAAGCTCTTGTGAAGACATCTTACAAGCATACTTTAGAATGCCATAAGATATCATGATATCATTCTTTAAATCTAAGCCGCGTCTTTGAGCGATTTCCTTTCTTGCTACATCCTCTAGATTTACGATATTCTCAACTACCTTTTTAACCATATTTAGAATTTCGCTTTCAGATAAAGATATAGCAGCTTGATTTGATACTTGATACAAATCTCCTTCGGCTTTTGATCCTTCTCCGTATATACCTCTAATTGTGATACCTAATTGTTGATATTTCAATATCAAAGCTTCAATTCTGTTTGTCATTGTTAATCCTGGTAGGAATAACATAACAGACGCTCTCATTCCACTTCCTAAGTTTGTTGGGCAAGAAGTTAAATAACCAAGCTTTGGATCAAATGCTACATCAAGGTTCTTCTTTATTTCAGCATCAACTTTTGCAACATTGTTATATGCATCTTCTAAATGGAATCCTCTAATAATACTTTGTATTCTTAGATGGTCTTCTTCATTTACCATAACAGATATATCTTCTGGTTTTGATATAAATGCTGCTCCATATTTTGATTTTTGAAGGTTCTTTGAGATTAGGTGTCTTTCAACTAGTGCTTGAGATGTCAAGCTATCTATGTTCGCCATAGAATAATAATCATTTGCAAATACTCTATCGCACGCCTTTTTAACACCAGCATAAAGAACTGAATATATTTGTTCTTCGCCTCTCAATCTATTTGGGAAAGGCAACCCATTTATATTTCTTGCTAATCTTATTCTTGTAGATACAACTGTCGTTTCGAAAATGTTCACACTAACCTCTCTTTGCGACAAGCGCATCTAATTCATTTTTGTATTGTTTAGCTAAAGCATAATTCTCGCTTTTAACTGCTTGTTGTATTTTTAGTTGTAGTTCCTTAATCTTTTCATCTAAAGATGGAACCTTTACACTCTTTGATATAACATGTGATGGCATTTGTCCGGCATATGTCTTACCACCAAGTTTATTAACATAAGCATTAACCAAATTTGAGAATGTCTTATAGCATTCGCTACATCCAAATCTTCCTGTGTTTATAATGTCATCTTCTGTACATCCACACTTACATGTTTTCTTCATTTGGATTGGTTCAGCAAATGTAGGAGTAAAGAAATCATCAAATAGTGATGACATGAATACATTATAATGTTCAGCAATATTAGAATTTTCGTTACAGTCTTCACATAGCGCAATATTTAATAATTGCCCATTGATGTATTCTTTATATACGTATTTGGCTGGCTTTTGCTTACAGCAATCGCACATCTTTTGTTTTGTGTACATCTTATCTCCTCATTAATCCAATCAATATTTCTTTGAAGATTTGTTTCCTCAATCCATCTGCCCTCATAGGAACAGCAAGTGCCTTATCTGAAATAGCCGATTTAATTATGTTCTCTTCAGCCTTGTCGATTATTCCTTCAAAGACTAATCGCTCCAAAATGTCTGAAGCCTTATTAAATGTTAATTCATTTACTTTATCTATCTCATTTAATATATGAGGAATGATTTCATCTAGGTTTTGAGAAATACGGATAATAGTTACACTACCACCGCCACCTCTTTTGGATTCAACAACATATCCTTTATCTACATTAAAACGAGTAGTTAAAACATAATTGATTTGGCTTGGAGCTACAGAAAAGTAATTAGCTAGATCATTTCTAGATAATTGTAATTTATCTTCATCGCCAAGAGTAGATTTAATAAACTCTTCAATGATATCTGAAATATTCACTTTCGTTGCTCCTTTTTCATATCGTCTCAAAAGTTTGACTTTCTTTGACTTTCGACTTTATTATATCACTTAGGACAGCAATGTCAAGCGCCATTTTGACATTTAATTAGTAAGTAAGTATAATGTATAGAGCGAAAAGGAGAAGACTATATGCAAAAAGTTACTAAGGCAGTAATACCATGTGCAGGATTCGGAACACGTTTCTTACCTGCTACAAAGGCAATTCCAAAGGAAATGTTCCCTATTATCGACATTCCTTCTTTACAACTAATCGTTAAAGAATGTGTAGATAGCGGGATTACAGATGTATTAATTATCATATCAGAATCTAAGCAATCAATTATTGATCATTTCTCTGAAGCAAAACGTCTTGAAGATCAATTAAGAAAAGTAAATAAACTAGACTATTTAGCAAAAGTTCAAGAGCCAACAAATATGGCTAATATTCACTTTACATATCAATATGTTATGAACGGAACAGCAAATGCTGTTATGCTTGCAAAAGAATTTGCAAACGGTGAACCATTTGCTCTTTTATATGGCGACGATTTAATGTATACTGACGGCAAGCCAGTAACTAAACAATTAATTGATGCTTATGAAAAGGTAGAAAGAACTATTGTTGGTTGCCAAACAAAACCTTTAGAAGAAGCTGTTAAATATGGCGTTGTTGTTCCTGGTAAGGTTGATGGTAGATTAACAGAGATTAAAGGCTTCATAGAAAAACCACCAATAGATAAGTGTCCATCTACTCTAGCATCTTTAGGAAGATATATTATCTCTCCAGATGTATTTGATTACATTGATGCTACTCCAGTTTCACCAAATGGCGAAAAGTATATTACAGATACAATTCAAATAATGGCTGATAAAGTTGGCGCTTATGCTTACGATTTCGAAGCTAGACGTTATGATATAGGAGATAAGGTTGGCTTAGTTGAAGCTTTAGTTGAATTCGGATTAAGAAATCCAGAAACAAAAGCAAGATTAAAAGATTATCTAAAGAATCTAGATACTTCTAAGTTCTAATAATAAGAATTATCTAAACTGGGAGGTCATAGACCTCCCTATTTTTATGTCGAAATTGTCTCAATTAAAAAGCGAACAAATGTTTACTTTTTAATTTAATCGTATTACAATATAGATATGGCAATAAAAGATCGTGTAATTCTCCATTGTGATGCGAACAATTTCTTTGCATCTGTATCAGCAAAGCTTCACCCTGAATATAAAGGAAAGCCTATAGCTGTTTGCGGCGACCCAGAAAAGCGCCATGGGATTGTATTGGCTAAAAGCCAAGAAGCTAAAAAATATGGAGTTGCGACCGGTGATGTTATATGGGAAGCTAAATTAAAATGCCCTGACCTTTTAATCGTCAAAGCCGAATATGATAAATATATAGAATATTCAAATATGCTTTTTGAAATCTATTCTAGATTTACAGACCAAGTTGAATGCTTTGGTATGGATGAATGCTGGCTAGATGTTACTCATTCTAGAATCTTTGGCGATGGCGAAACGATAGCAAACACACTAAGAGAAACTATAAAGAAAGAACTTGGTATTACTATTTCTGCTGGCGTTTCATTTAATAAAGTATTTGCAAAGCTTGCATCAGATATGAAAAAGCCAGACGCTACAACTATTATTTCTAAAGAAAACTATAAAGAAATTATATATGACCTTCCCGTATCTGACATGATTATGATTGGTCGAAGAACTACAAAGCATTTAGCCCAGATGAATATCCATACAATTGGAGATTTAGCATATACAAATAGAGAGATTATGCGTACACACTTTGGCGTTAACGGAGTTATGTATGTAGATTGGGCAAACGGTTTAGACACAGACCCAGTTAAACTTTGTGATAAGCAAGGCCAAGTAAAACAAATATCTAACAGCATCACAACATATCGAGATTTAACAACAAAAGAAGAAAAGCTAAGCGTCATTCGTGCGCTATGCGAATTAATCTCTTCCCGCCTTGTTCATCTAAATGCAGTAACATCTGGCATTTATTTAGGCCTTAAATTTGATGATTTTGAATATTACGGTAAACAATTAAACATTCCAACTACTTGCGCTTCTAGAAGCCTTTTTGATGGCGCCAAAGCAATCCTAGATAAAGCACCTATGCAAGCAGTACGTTTAATATCTTTAGGCACAACAAAACTTACAAGATCTGAACCTATTCAATTAAGTATGTTCGGAAATGATTTATCTAAAGATATCGAATTATCTAAATCTATAGATAAGATAAAACAAAAATATGGATACTCGTCTATTCAACCAGCATCCACACTTGCAAATCTAGATTTATGTGAATCTATAAAAGATACAGATTATAAGCCTTTTAAAAATTAGCCTTGTTTCTTTTGAATGTATTTAACAACTTCATCCTTATCTTGATATGAAGTTACGATAAACAATTTGTCCCCTTGTTTAATTTCTGTAGAACCTGATGGGATAATTGCTTGTGTTTCTCTATAAATACATGCAATTGTATATAATTTTGTATTTTCTAATTGTGCTAATGTTTTACCAACAATAGCTAGATTTGATGCACTCAATTTAATTTCAAGCATCGCAATCTTATCTTGCTCTAAAGTCAAAGACTTTACAACGTTTTCAAATTCAGCTTCTGCCTTAATTGTTTGAAGTAATAAGAATGCTGAAGATACTACACTCTTAATTCCTAGTTCATGGAATACATCAACGTTTTTAGGGTTAGATACTGTACATACACATCTTTGGATATCAAATACCTTTGATGCAATTTGACATATAACAAAGTTATCTTCGTCCTTTGAACATAAAGCAACTACTAAATCACAATCTTGAATGCCAGCATCTGTTAAAACGCTAATTTGTGTTGGGTCACCACTATATACTTTAATGTGGTTTTCTCTACTCAATAACTTACAATAGTTTAAATCGCTATTGATAACGACCAATTGATGTTTCTCTTCTTTGAACATCTTAATG
>JAEEWC010000079.1 GCA_016287155.1 Clostridia bacterium
ATCGTGACCAAGTGATGTTGCTTCAACTAAATCTTCATTTAATCTAAGGGCACGAGCAATAGTTCTTCCGATTTGTGCAACCTCAAGAGTGTGAGTTAAACGAGTTCTGTAGTGATCTCCTTCTGGAGATAGAAATACTTGAGTCTTGTGTTTTAATCTTCTAAAAGCTTTTGAATGGATAATCTTATCTCTATCTCTTTGGTATTCTCCACGTACCAAACATTCATTGATAGGATGTTTTCTACCTTTAGTGTTGCAAGACAATTGAGCATACTTGCTTAATGTTAATTTTTCAACTTCATTTACGTAATCTTTGTAATTTCTCATACCTACATTTTATTGTTAAATAATTTTGTAGTCAATAATATCTAAAAATACCCATTAAAGATGTCTTAAAATTGGTACAATTATTGGCAAAATAGGGTCAAAAAAACTTTTTTTAGGAATTTTATTATGTGTATGCGTATAATATAGTGAGGAGTTTTCAAATGGACGAATATACAAAATTCATCGAAGAACTAAAGATGAAGGCAGATTTAACCGATGTAGTTAACAAATACACGCCAGTTATGAGACGTGGTTCTAACTATTTTGCAGTATGTCCACTTCATGCAGATAAAGGTCCATCGTTCTGTATATATCCAAATTCAAACTCTTATTATTGCTTTGGCTGTCACGCAGCCGGAGACGTAATTAAATTCGTTGAGGAGATTGAAAGAGTAGACTTTAAAGAAGCTGTTGAAATCCTTGCGAAAAAATACAATATGGAAGTTCCTCAATTTAAGGGAGATAAATCTCTTCAAGGAGAGAAAAAGAAAAGAGATAGAATCTACGCATTAACTCGTGATGCAGCGCTTCATTATTACCAAAACTTAATGGGACCAAAGGGAGCACCTGCTAGAGAATATCTAAAGGGACGTGGATTATCTCAAGAGACTATAACAAAATTTGGTTTAGGCTATGCCATAGATAAATATGACTTACCAAGATTCTTAAAGGATAAGGGCTACACATACGAAGAGATGGAAGAAGCTAAAGTTGCATACAAAACTGCAAAAGGTGGAGCATATGACCCACAAGCAGAAAGATTTGTAACTCCTATTATGAACAGAACTAAAAATGTTATTGCATTTGGCGGTAGAGTTTTAGGAAAGCCACAAGATGGAATCGCAAAGTATTATAATTCTATCTTCAATAAATCAAATGAATTATTTGGACAACATATCGTAAAGACACTAAGAAATCTAAACGATGTGGTACTCGTTGAAGGATATATGGATGTTCTATCTTTATATCAAGCAGGCATCCCAAATGCACTTGCATCAATGGGCACAGCTCTAACACCAGGGCAAGCACACGTAATTAAGAATTTCGCAAAGAAAGTATATTACATGTACGATGGCGATGAAGCTGGACAAAAGGGAATGCTAAGAGGCGTAGACATATTAAAGAAAGAGGGATTAGATGTAAAGGTTGTAGTTTTAGATCCATCTCAAGCAAAAGACCCTGATGAATTTATTCAAAAGTTTGGGGCTAAGGCTATGAGAGATAAGATTTATTCAACAGCCATCCCAATGTATGAATATAAGATTCTAAATGTACTAAAAGACTACAATTTAAAATCACCAGAAGAAAGAGGCGAATTTGCAAGAGCTGCAATGGAGTGTATTAAAGATATTCCAACTCGTGCTCAAGCTGAACCTTTAATCAACTATATTCAAGCAAAATCAGGCATTTCATCTCAAAGTTTATTTGAGATGTTTAATGCACTAAAATCAGGAGAAGAAGTAAAGATTTCTACTCCACAAGCAAAGCTTCAAAACGATAACTATACAAGAGCTTTAAGATTTATCCTATTTGCAGCGTATGGTGGTGTCGATGGAGTAAGTGTAAAGGATGAATATTCTGATTGCTTTAAGAACAAAGACTTACAAGAATTGTATGAAAACTTTAGAGCACATCAAGGAGATTTAACAACAGAGGATTTAGAAGAGATAAGAGATACAAACGAAGAAGCAAATGCAGTTTTACTTGCAGGCGCTGCTATTGGCGAAGATGTAGCAAAGAAGAATTATTTTGCATGTAGAAAATTCGTACTTCTATCTTCATCTGAAGAAAAATTGAAACAACTAAATATGCAACTTGAGGAAACAAAAGACGAACAAGTAATAAATGATCTTTTAATTCAAATTGCACAAACTACAAATTATATTAGAAACATAAAGCAAGGGAAATTGGAGGTATAAATGGACAATACAGAAAACCAAATGTATGAAGAAGCAATCGCAAAACTAAAAAGCAATGCTGAAGACAAACTAATTACAATTGATGCTTTAGACGCATTAGGACTTAGTGTTGACGATAGAGTTGCTATCTGTGCATCTCTAAAGAAAGAAGGCTATGAAATAGAAGAGACAAACGAAATCGAAGTAGATAAGGCTTTACTTGATGATCTTGGCTCTGAAACAGCAGCTGATGACTCAGTTAAAATCTATTTAAAGCAAATCGGACAAGTAGCACTTTTAACTAGCGATGAAGAAACAAGATTGGCTGTTCAAATGGGCGATGCTGCTCAAGCTAAGCAAAAACTTGATGAAGGTAATCTAACAGAAGATGAAAAGATTGGATACCAAAAAGTTTATGCTTTAGGTATGAGAGCTAGACAAAGATTAATCGAAGCTAACTTAAGATTAGTTGTATCTATTGCTAAAAAGTATGTAAATAAGGGCATGCAATTCTTGGATTTAATTCAAGAAGGTAACATGGGTCTTATGAAAGCCGTTGAAAAATTCGACTATACAAAGGGATTCAAGTTCTCTACATACGCTACATGGTGGATTAAGCAATCTATCACACGTGCTATTGCAGACCAAGCTAGAACAATTCGTATCCCAGTTCACATGGTTGAAACAATCAACAAGGCTGGTAGAATTTCTAGACAATTACTTCAAGAATTAGGCAGAGAACCAACTCCAGAAGAAATCGCTGAAAAGATGGGCGTTCCAGTAGAGAAGATTAACGAAATCCAAAAGATTTCTCAAGATCCAGTATCTCTAGAAAAGCCAATTGGTGAAGAAGAAGATTCAAAGATGATTGACTTTATCGAAGATAATGATACTCCATCTCCATCAGCTTTATCTGAAGCTACAATGCTAAGCGATAAATTAAACGAAGTTTTAGCTACTCTAACTCCAAGAGAAAATGAAGTTATCAGACGTAGATATGGTCTTGATGATGGTAAGCCAAAGACTTTGGAAGAAGTTGGTAGAGAATTCAACGTTACTCGTGAAAGAATCCGTCAAATCGAAGCTAAGGCTTTAAGAAAATTACGTCACCCAGGACGTGCAAAGAAATTAAAGGACTTCTTAGACGAAGATTCATATGACTATTGATAAACGCCTAACGGCTGTTGTAAACGAGATTGAAGGAAACACTTTAGTTGATTGCGGTTGTGATCATGGAAAAGTTACTTGCGAAGCTTTGCTTCAAAAGAGGGTAAATAAAGTTATCGCAACCGACATTAGCTCAAAGTCTCTAGAGAAGTGTTTTAATCTCGTAAAGAAATTGAAACTTGAAAATGTAGAGTGTAGATGCGGAGATGGTCTTGAAGTTATAAAAGATGACGAAGCAGATATTGTATGTATTGCTGGTATGGGCGGATATGAAATCATAAAGATTTTGAGTAATGCGCCAAGTGGTATAAAAAAATTAGTTTTATGTCCACACCATGATACAGTAGCGCTTCGCGAATTCTTGCAAAAATCATATAAGATTGAAAAAGATTATGCGATTTATTGTGATGAACATTTTTATAATCTAATCGTAGCAACAAAGGGAAGAGATAAACTTTCAGATAAGGAATTATTGCTTGGCAGAGATTCGCTAGAGAATGAGGATTATAGAAAGCAACTTTTAGCTTTAAGAGAAAAGTACACAAAAATCCAAAATATGGATGTACCAAAAGATAGATTTGACGAATGTCAAAGATGTATAAAACTTATTGATGGAGAGTTAAATGGAAGCAAAAAAGATATTTAAAATTATTGAAAAGCATGCACCTTTATCACTTCAATTAGATTTTGATTCTTCAGGATTTAATGTAGGGAATAGAGATGCTGAAATTAATGGTATTTTAGTATCTGAAAATGTAACTCATGAAGTTATTAAAGAAGCGATAGATAATCAATGCAATTTAATAATTTCACATCATCCAGCTATCTTTGGTGAGAATATTGATGCATTCACACAAAGTATTGTTCAATATGCTCATGATAATGAGATAACACTATATAGTGCACATACAAACTTGGACGCTACAAAAGATGGGCTAAATGATGAATTAGCAAAAATCTTAGGTGTAGAGGTCGAAGAAGGATATGGCACTTGCTCAAGAATTGGTCATTTTAAAGATTGTGGTACACTTGAGGAAAAAACAAAATTAATTGGTGAACTTTTAAACGATACACATATAAGAACTGTTGGGGATAAAAACAGAGTTTTGAAGAGAGTTTGTATCTCTTGTGGATCGGGCGGAAGAGATGACGATTTAGTTGAAGAACTAAAAGATAAGGATATCGATGTTCTTATCGGGGGCGAAAATAAGTTGTCATTAGCAATAAAAATGAAATATTATGATATATGTCTTATCGAAGTAGGCCACTACGATAGCGAGATTATGTGTAAAGACATTTTCGCAAGATGGTTACAAGATGTAGGCGTAAAAGTTGTAAAGAGTACAAGTGATGTTAGTCCTTACAACAAATAAAGGAGAAAAAGATGAACATAGCAAAAGTTTTAGAATTACAAGATCTTTATATTGAAGCAGGTAAGATTCATAAGGAATTCGAAGAATCTGAGATCAATAAGGAATATACAAAGGCTAAAGATAATAGATCTGCAGCTAAAAATGCAATTCAAGAAGTTTTAAGACAAGCTGATGAATACCAAGTTGCTCTAGAAGCTCTAGGTAAGCAAATTCAAGCGCTTGCAGAAGAAGCAAAGGAAATTGCTGATTCAGACTATGAAGGCATTGATCTTGATGAATTAGAAGATGAAAAGGGTGAAATTGAAAACTGCAAGAAGGAAGTTCAAGCTATGATTTCAAAGGCTGATGGAACAAAATCAGCTCTACAAAACTTATTCAGAAGAGTTAGCCAAGCTGCTAATGAATACAAGAAATTCGATGCTAAGAGAAATGAATTAAAGCCAGCATTCGAAAGCAAGAGTTTAGAAATTAAGCAAAAATTCGATACAGTTAACGAAAAGATTAAGGCATTAAAAGAATCTATGAACGAATCTGATGTTGCTCTATATGAGCAAACAAAGGCTACAGTTGGAAAGCCAAGAGTTGTTGTTAAGTTAACAGAAATGAACTGTGGCGGTTGTGGTATGGCTCTTGATCCAAGTGCTTATCAAAAGATTATCCAAGATAAATGTGGTAAGTGCCCAAGCTGCAATAGATTAATCTACGTTCAAGAATAATGAAGATTGAAAAAACAAAATCTGTAATATTACGTCCTCTACTATTAGGTCTAATTGGCCTTCTTGTAGGGGGCGGTCTTTTTATTTATTATTACTACTTCAACGAAGATACATCAGTTGCTGCCTATGTAATTAATGGCGCAATTGGATTAATTGGCGTTGTAGGTATTATCTCAACAATTGGACTTGGTATTGTCCAATTTCTAAAATTAAAGACTAAAAAAGATGGCGAGATAATAATGGCTACATATGTATCTCATAAAACAAATGTAACTGTATCTAAAGTGAATTATTACATGGTTACATATAAATATGTAGAAAATGGAGTGGAAGTCATAAAGACGTCAAAGAGCGAATTTGAGTGGAAAGAAGTATTAACTCTCAAAGCAGTAAATGAATTTCAAATTAGATGCCTAAATGGACGCGTAGTTTTGGATTGCGATTTAAACAAAATGTTTGAAGAGAATAAAGATGCAGTTTTAGAACTAGAAGCTCGTTATAACAAGGCAAGAGAAGAAGTAGATAAGATTATTAACAAATAGCTTCAAACATTTCAATATTACATAAATTATATATATTTTTAAGCATTTTTTAAACGTTTCAATGATATAATGACCCCGGGTTACTAAAAGAGGAAACAAAAATGAGAAGAGGACTAATTATATTTTTAGCCGTAATGGCATTAATATTTAGCGTAATTTTGTGCGCTTGCGAAAAGCCGGAATACATTGATGATCCAAGCGTTGATCCAAATGGAAATTTAACATATTTGTCTAATGATGCTGGTGTTGTTATCACAGGGGACTCTTTTCCAAGAGGGACAACAATAGAACTTAAGGAAATTACAGATAAAGAAATATTAGATGAAGTCACACAAGCAACAAAATCTTCAGACCATTATTTGTTTGGGGATAATTATGTCGTTTCAATTATAAAGATAATCGATGTGTCGTTATATGATGGAAATAATAAATTAGAAGTATCAAATCGTTTGAATTATACAATCCCGATTTCACTACTTGGAGTTGATTCGTCAATTTGTTATCAATGTGCACTATTCAAAATTACAGATAAAAATATGGTAAAGTATATTGATGTGGATAGAATTAATGAAGAGTATTTCTCTTTTAAATCGTTCGCAGCAAAGTATTTAGTGGTTGTTAAATGGGAAGAAGCGCCATGTAAGCATGTGAATATAAGTGAATTTGACGACGGATATCCAGCAACAATCTTTAACTCTGGCCTAAAGCCACATTATTATTGTTGGGATTGCAGAAATTACATAGATGAAAACATGAATATTGTGACTTATGACGATTTAGTAATACCAAAGCGCTCAAGGAATATCGATTTATATGTAAATGGAGAGAAGAAATCTACTTTTAAAGAAGGAGAAGAGGGCGAACATCATACGATTAATTGGGAATTAACTGGTGTTAGTTTAAATGCTGGAGATTCTATATCTTTAATATCTCAGGATGAAGAGCCTATCACATATGCAATTGAACCACAATATGAAACAAATATAGACAAAAAAGGTAAGATCCGTAGTGATGTAGAATCTGCGACTTTAAAATTATATTATGATGGCTTGCATTGGAATTCGACTTCGCAAGAATATTCTGAAAAAATGTATTTGTGGGTTTCTGGTGTTAACTATTACTATTTTGGTAACGTATCACGTACTTCTTTAACATGGGATGCAATAGAGGATACAAGAGATAACGGAATAATATCATTTAATAATGTATCCCCAAACCCTGGAACATATGAAATTTATTATCGAACAGATGACGGACTAACAAAGATTGAGAACGTAGTATTTACTAAAGCTGAAGCTACTAGTGCTATTTCTATTTATACAGACTCAGTGCGATTCAACAAATCTGGATTATATAATGTTACATATAACACTAACACAAATACAGCAGAAATAAGCGTTATAGAAACTTTCTATGATATGTTTTGGGTATATGAATGGGAAGGGGAAAGAAAGAATTTCCCATATTATAGTTATCGAAAATATGGAATCAGATTAAGCAGTTACACAGAACTTACAAATTTGTTTGTCCAAAATGCTGGAGACAAAATATCGTTTTATGATTCAGATTATTCAACTAATGCTATAGAAGTAACTATTGCTGACAATAGTAAAGAATTTATTAAATACAACGATGAAGATAAGAGCGTAGAGTTTATTAAAAATGGAGTATATGAGCTAACTGTTAGCTTTTATAATAGAGAAATATCTGTAAAGCGAAAAGGTGATTTAGCATACAAATTTAGAGCTTACATTTTCCCTACTAATGCAGGTGGCGCATCTCCTATTATTTTAGAAAAAACACAAATTGCTAATTTATACGAAATATCTCCGGATTTTTTAATTTATCCAGGAGACAAGATGCACATCGATAATGAATATGATAGTGTACATGATTATTTTGAATTATCTGATTCAAATGATGCGCAATATGCTTATGTGATTAATAATAGAGCTCTTTGCTTTGCAAAAGGTGGAAAGTATAAAATTATATTCGATGCTGAAACAAAGAAAATAGACCTTGTATTAATAAGAGAATTGACGGAAGATGAAGCCTTAATACCAACAAATTTGGTGTTATTTGCAGAAGGCGACTATTATAGTCAAACACAATATGATTTGGTAGTTAATTCAGAAAACAAAGACGAATTATATGCTGTAATTACAATTGATCGTGATCGTAGCTATATAGATAGCAGTTCAAAAAATTCAATAAAATTTCTAGATAAAGATAAACGAATAATATCAGAGTGCTCAATCGATGCCGCACTTGCTGAGAAAGCATGTATCCACGAAACTTATAGTCAAATTTCTATATATTTCTATAAAGCAGGGAAGTATATAGTCTACATTAATAAGACAACATATAGTGTTAGAGTAGAAGAAGTTATAGCATAATTGTAAACCGGAGAGAAAATGAAAAAAAGTTTATTAATTATATTAGCAGTCATAGTTTTAACTTTTAGCATATTATTATGTGCTTGCTCTGACACAACACAAACACAAGATTTAACTATAAATACAAATACTGGAATTGTTTTGGAAGGTGCAGATATTAGTTCAAATACTAATGTGTCTCTTGTACGAGTAACAAGTGAAGAAGAGTCGAGCATAGAAAAGATTGTTAATAATCAATTATTAACAGATAGTTTTACAAGAATATATATACACAAATTAATTAATTCTTCAGATGAATTAGATTTTGAACTAAATAATGATATAACTGCAACAATCGATTTTAGTCGAATTCAATTTAGTATAGGCGAGAGTTATAGTTCGAGATTATATGTGCTTGATAATAACTATCAATTAGATTTTTTGACATATGAATTGAGTGAAGATACGGTTAAGTTTACTTCAAAACCTTTTAAGTACATTATAACAATTAGCGGAGAAGCGTCTTATTCTCAATCATATAATGATCCTCATGATTGTGCAGCGGGTGAGCATAATTTGCAATTATATAATGCTATAGAACCAACGTTTGAAACAAATGGATATAAAGCTTACTATGTTTGTTTAAATTGTGGTAAGCATTATGATATTAATCATAATGAGATTTCTTCAATTAAGGAGCTAAGAGAGCCAAAACTATCTCAACATATTCTATTGTATGTAAATGGCGAAAAGAAGGGTGAATTTACTCAAACAAATACTAGAAAGCCAGAATGGAGCTTTTCTGGTATAGATTTAAAGAAAAATGATGTAATTACTTTTGTGGATGCAGATTATAATACAAGAACTTATAATCAAGTACCAGAAGAAGATACTAATATATTAGAAGGCGGAATTGTTCATAATGATGTGGACAATGCAACTATTACTTTAAAAGCAGATTATAAGGGATCTTCTTTTGTAAGATCTGCGGTTTCTGGAAGAACTTTTGATTTTTACTATCGAGACAATCATTATCAACCACATTTAATCGAACCAGATAAAGATGGTAATTGTGTATTAAGTGATATGAGATTTAGAAGAAACGCTCGATATTGCTTTTATGAGCAAAAGACAAGTACATATAATATATTAGATATTACTTTAGGAACAGAATCCGACGAGAGTCAAATAACTATTGATTCAAAGAACTTTAGTTTTAAAGAATCTGGAATATATAATATATCATTCAATGTTAATACTAAAGTATTAAATTTTGAATTAGTCTCTATCGCGCCAACAGCAATATCTTCAATTTCCTTTGCTGATATTTCTGGCAATGGGTTCCATATAGAATTTACTGAATCGGATGGAGAAAACCCAGATTGCACTGTAAGAAAGAACTTCTTAGCAGTTGATGGCCGAAATAGTTTTACTGTTTCTGGTTCAAAAGGAGAAATAAATGATTTGACTGTTGCTTCTGGAAGTGAAAAATATATTACAATTGACACAAACGGAAGAACAATTACTTTTGTAGAAAACGGTAGTTTCGATGTTAAAATTGACGATTTTACACATGAAGTCTATATTACAAAAGTTGGAGATGCCACTCCTGATTATAGAATCCTTATCGGAGCTTTAGGCCGTAAAGATGCTTATTATGAAATGGAAAAGGGAGATGCTGATAATATATTCGTTAAGAAGAATATAATTATTCGTTCAGGAGAATATATATGGGCTACAAATTTAAAAGATGGCAATAGCCGTTTCCATACTTTAAAAGAATCAAGCGATTTAGATTATGCGAGCAATTCAGACAGATTGTCTTTTAAGAAAAGCGGCTTATACAACATTTATTTTGATGCGAGCAATTATAAAGTTGATATTGAATTTGTAAGAGACTTAAATAACGATGAAATAGTGATTCCAAATACAGTCTTTAATTCTTCCGTAGAGGGACTATATCAAGAAGAGTATTACTTATCTCAAAATCCAAATAATTCAGACGAATTAATGCTTAAACGTATATACATTACTACTACGGACAAAAATTATTATGTAGAGTTTTATAAAGATAATTATAGAATGAGTGATGTTTCTATGGAAGGAGAAAGCGATTATTTCGAAATAGAGACAGGTCCTTATCATCCTGGAAAGGTTCATTTTAAAACAACAGGTATTTTTAATATATACATCAACAAATATACTCATGTTATGAGAGTAGAGAAAGTATAGAACTATTCAAGTTATAAATGAATAAGCGCTTCAATTTGAAGCGCTTTTAGTCTGTTTGAATAATTTATTGATTAGATAGATTTAACCAAATCTTGCATGTTATACATGCCTGGCTTTGTAAGTGTAGTTAAATACTTAGCAGCACGAATAGCACCTTTAGCAAATACAGCTCTAGATTGAGCTTCGTGAGCAATTGTTACGATTTCATCTTGAGAGATGAACATAACATCATGCTTACCAACGATTGTACCGCCACGAACTGCATGGATTCCGATTTCCTTCTTCTCACGCTTTTTGTTTGTTTCCTTTCTGCCATAAACGAATTCTTTACTGTTATTGTATTCTTCGTTAATAGCATCAGCGATAGCAATAGCTGTACCAGATGGGGCATCAACCTTTTGATTGTGGTGTTGTTCAATAATTTCAATATCACAATCTTCTTTTAGAAGTTGGCTAGCCTTTCTACATAAATCGATTAGTAAGTTAATACCAAGACTCATGTTGCTTGATCTAAAGATTGGAATAATCTTTGATGCTTCTTTGATTTGATTTAATTGAGCATCTGAATATCCTGTAGTGCAGATTACGCAAGGAACCTTGTTCTTTGTAGCGTAAGCTAAGATATCATCTAGAGCATCTGGTCTAGAGAAATCAATTAGGGCATCAACTTTAACGTTGATGTCACTTGCTGATTTAAATACTGGAACATCAAATTTTGCTGGGTCAGCGAACTTATCTACGCCACCAATTAAAGTAGCTTCAGTATCGTTTGTTAATCCGTCGATTAACATCTTACCCATCTTTCCGCCAATTCCGTAAATTAAAATATTCATTTTTCACCTATATAATATTTAGTTCTTTCATTAAAGCTTCAAGCTTTTGAGCCTTTTCATCACTCATTGGAGTTAAAGGCATTCTTAGAATGTTCTTGCAAAGACCCATTCTGCTAGCAGCATACTTAACAGGGATTGGGTTAACTTCGTAGAATAGTCCAGCAAATAGTGCCTTATATTTTTCAAATATAACTTGAGCTTTAGCATAGTCGTTATCCATACAAGCTTTAACAATTGAAGCTGTTTCCTTTGGAAGGATGTTTGAAGCAACTGAGAATAATCCAGCGCCACCAGCTTGCATAGCTTCGATAATCATTTCGTCATCACCAGAGTAGTAGTTGATTTGAGAACCTTTACAAGCCTTAGCCATCTCAACGATTTGCTCAGCCTTGCCGCAAGCATCTTTAATACCTTGAACGTTCTTTAAATCAGTCATTCTCTTTAGTGTTTCAGGAAGAATGTTTACACCTGTTCTTGGTGGAACATTGTAAGCGATAACTGGAACAGGAGAAGCTTCAGATACAGCTTTGTAGTGTAGGTATAAACCATTTTGTGTACATTTGTTGTAATAAGGAGTTACAACAAGTACTGCATCAGCGCCAAGTTTTGCAGCTTCGATTGAATTCTCAATAGAAGTTCTTGTGCAGTTTGTACCTGCACCAACGATAACTGGCACACGATGGTTAATTGTCTTAATACCGAACTTAATAACTTCAAGCTTTTCTTGAGGAGTCATTGTAGGTGGTTCACCTGTTGTTCCAGCAATTAGAAGGGCGTCAATGCCGTTTTCGATTTGTGTCTCTAATAATTTTTCAAAAGCTTCGTAATCAATTCCATCTTCTGTGAAAGGAGTGATTAGAGCTGTTCCTGTTCCTTTGAACATAATTTACCTCTTAGATTTTGTTGTTTTTGATCATGTATTCAGCGATTTGTACAGCGTTAGAAGCAGCACCCTTACGAATGTTGTCTGCGCATACCCATAGGTTACATCCGCTTTCTACTGTGTCATCTAGACGGATACGTCCAACATATACTTCGTCATGTCCTGTAGATAGGATTGGCATTGGGTAAACATTGTTTGCAGGATCGTCCATAATGATGATGTGTTCTTGTGTCTTTAGGGCAGCAATAATGCCTTCCTTTGTAACTGGCTTTTTGAATTCAAGGTTGATTGATTCAGAGTGAGAGTTTAGAACTGGAACTCTAACTGTTGTAGCTGTAACCTTGATTGATTGGTCACCTAGAATCTTCTTTGTTTCCCAAATCATCTTCATTTCTTCTTTTGTATAACCATTTTCCATGAAGATATCAATGTGTGGAAGACAGTTGTTAGCGATTTGGTATGGGAACTTCTTTGTTTGATATTCTGTTCCGTTAACAAATGCTTTTAATCCTTCGATTAAATCATTGTATCCAGCAACACCAGCACCTGATACGGCTTGGTATGTGCTATATACAACTCTCTTGATACCGAAAGCATCATTTAATGCCTTTAGTGGAAGCATAGCTTGAATTGTAGAACAGTTTGGATTTGCGATGATACCATGGTTCCAATCGATATCTTGTGGGTTAACTTCTGGAACAACAAGTGGAACATCTTTGTCCATTCTCCATTGTGCAGAGTTATCTATTACTAAAATGCCATGTTTAACAAATACTGGTGCAAATTGCTTAGATGTAGCACCACCTGCAGAGAATAATGCGATATCGCATTTTCCTTCTAGCTTAGCAACGTTTTCATCTGTAAGTTCAATAACTGTATGATCTTTGCCCATAAAGTTAATAACCTTTCCAGCGCTCTTTGCTGAAGCAAATAAGTAGTAGTTATCTACTGGTAATTGTTTTTCTGTTAGAACTTCAAGGAATTTGTTTCCTACCATTCCAGTTGCACCGACAACGGCAATATTGTATCTTTTCATTATTTATGTCTCCTTTTGACAAAATATTTATTACAAAAAAAATGTGCAGTTAATAGAGACCGCACAACGTAGCTTAAAGCACTCCATCATCACGATGACAGTCGGCAAGATGTTATCTTACAAACCAGCTAAATTAATGACAAGTTTCAATTTAACTTCGGCGATGGTTCCTTTCGTTAGTACTCCTTGCAGCATTTTGTCTAATTACTTTTAAACACCGCGCCTCTATAAACTACGTGAATAGTAGCACATAAATATAAAATATGTAAAGCGAAATAAATATATTTATATAATAGGTTTGTTAATTTTGTAAAAATAGTGTATTATCTTAATGAATTAATTTTCCGGAGAATAGAATATGAGCATGGTTCAAACATTAGCGAGCAAATTAACGCTAACAACAGATTTAAGCCCAGTTGAGAGAGATAGAAACTATAAGGGAAGAATTAGACAAATATTCTCAACTATCTCAGCTCATCCTCTACAAACACTTCTAATTAACTTAATGGGAGTTGTTTTCTGGGCACCTTTATTTATTTTGATTTTCTACATTCTACCATATGTTGGTGAAGCAGGAGTTTTAGCAAATTACACATTTGCTGGATCTTTAGGAATCGGTTATGGAGCAACTGATCCTGCCGTTATCGCACAAGCAATTCAAGAATTATATGATGTAAGAATTCTATATACAGCTTGCTATGTAATTCCTTGTGTTATGTTCGCATCAATTGGTATGAGCGGTGTATATAACTGCATGAGAAACCTACTTTGGGGCGTTGAATGCAAAACTTTGAAGCATTTCTTTGTAGGTATTAAGCGTCACTGGTATAAATTCTTAATCGTATACACAGTACTTGCTGCTATTGCAGTTGGATTTTTAGTTTCACTTTTAAATATTAGGGCAGGATTCGAAACAGGATACGGCGCTTCAGCTGGCTGGTGGGTATTAATGATATTCATGGGTATTATTGGACTATTGGCTGCTATGTATTCAATGATTCTACTTCCAATGCTAGTTACATATAAATACGATACAAAGTGGTATAAGAATTTTGCTATTTGCTTAAAGAATTCAGGTATCATTGTTTGCATATCACCACTTCAAATTATGTTTGTAACTTTGTTAATCGCAGCTCCTATGGCTCTATGCTTAATTAAGAGCATTGCACTATGGATTGTTGTAATTCTTGGTGTATATGGAATTGTATTCTATGTATTAACAAATATTGCTTATTCTCAATTCTATTCAGATAACTACATCTTCTTCTTATACAACAGAAATATGGAAGAAGCTAAAAAGCAACAAGCAAGAGAAGCTAAAGCTTATAGAGATCAAAAGGCTAAGCAAAATAAGCAAAATAACACATCAAATAAAAAGCGTAAGAAAAAATAATGGAAGCATATTCTATCCTTGCAAAATATTATGATTCTTTAATGAAGGATTTTAATTATGATGCATATACCGACTTTATAAAGGGATATGTAAAGGGCGAGGGTATAGATTTATGCTGTGGCACTGGAGAAATGACTATTCGTCTTGCAAAATTAAAATGCAAGATGATAGGAATGGATCTATCTCAAGAAATGTTAAACGAAGCTCGTAACAAAGCTAGAAAGAATTTCCAAAATATTATATTTATCCAAGAGAATTTAAAAGATTTTGAAGCCCCACACAAAATGGATTTCATTACATGTGTATGCGATGGCTTTAATTATGTAGATAATAATTCTTTAATTGAATCAATAAATAATATTTCTAAATATTTAAAGAGTGGTGCATATCTTATCTTTGATTTCTCATCTGAATATAAATTGAAAAATGTTTTAGGGAATAATACATTCTGTGAAGATAGAGATGATGTTACATACATCTGGGCAAATGAATTAAAAGAAGATAGAGTTGAAATGCAAGTATCTTTCTTTGAGCCTAAATCTGAAGATTTATATCAAAGAATAGATGACAACCAAACTCAATATATTCATTCTTTAGATATCGTTAAAGAAGCGCTTAATAAAAACTTTGAATACAGCGTATTTGACGGCGAAAAATTCACTGACGCAAAAGACGATTCATTAAGATATTTAATTATCGCAAAGAGGAAATAAAATGGACACAATAAAAAGAGCAATGTTATTTGAAGGCAAGGCAATTGTCGATGTATTAGATACAACAGAGATTGTACAAGAGGCCATCAAAGTTCATAAATTATCTGACGATGCAGCTAAAGCTTTAGGAAGAGTTTTAACAATTGGTGCTTTTATTTCTTCAGGATTTAAAGGTGCAGACAACAAATTAACAATCATCGTAGATGGCAAAGGAAATGGCGGAAAGATGGTTGTATCGGCAGATGCTGGCGCAAAGGTTCGTGGATATATCCAAAATCCAAAAGCTATGGGCTCACTAGAGGGCGTTGTAGGTAGGGATGGATATATTAATGTAATTAAAGATTTTGGCCTAAAAGAGCCTTATAATGGGCTTTCAGAGATAGTTTGCGGAAACATCTCAATGGACTTTGCATATTATTTTACAAAATCTGAACAATTGCCATCAGCAATATCTTTAGATATAGATGTTAAAAATGGTGTATGCAAAAAGGCTGCAGGTATTGTCGTTCAACCAATGCCAAATTGTACAGAAGATATAATTGTTATTCTTGAAGATATAGTAAACCAAATGAAGAACATCGCTTCAATTGTAGAAGAAAGAACAGCCCAAGGCGTTATAGATTTCTATTTTGCTCACTTCCCAATTAAGCAATTAGATGATATTAATCCATCATATGTTTGTTCATGTTCAAAAAAGAAAGTATCTGAGATGTTAATGACTCTTGGAAGAAAAGAATTAGAAGACATTATAAAAGAACATGGTAAGATAGAAGTAGGATGTCAATTCTGCGATAAGAAATATACATATCTTGCCGAGGATTTAGATTCAATATTTAGCAAATGAAATTAGTTATCATACCTACAACGTATGAGGAATTAAGAAAGTATGCACAACTAGCACTCGAAGAGAACGATGTTGTAAAAGCTTTAAAATATTATTCTTCAGCGTTGAAAATTCCAAATCTAACACCGCTACAATTGCGTACTCTAAAGAGAGATTACGCAAGATGTTTATCTATGCGTTGTAAATATGGTTATTCAAATAAGGTTCTATACGATCTAATTTCAGATAATAAAAAAGACAAAGAAGCAATGTCTCTTTTGATGTTTAACTTCAAAGCTCTAAATCTAGAAGAGCAAGCTTCTTATTATCAAAAGCAATGCCAAAATTATCTAGATAAACGTGCAAAAGAATTCCAAGACATGCTAAAAGAAAACGCTGGCGAAATGCTTTTAATTGACGGGGAAGAGTTTCCAATTGATGAAATTACAGAAGATCAAATTAAGACTTTTGTAACAGGCGAAACGCTTCAAGATATAAAGCCTAAAAAGCCATCAATTTTTACAGTAATTGACAATAATTCAAAGTTCCAAGAATTGTTCCAACAAGTATATCAAGCAGCATCAACTCAACAATATGCAGAGGCAATAGATATAGCAAATAAAGCTTTAGCTTTAAATGTTAATGAAGATGAGAAATTACCAGTATATTATACAAAGGCTGCAACGCTTATGTTGATGGGCTATACAAGAGAATCTCTAGACCTTGTAAATAGCATTTTATCTAAGTTCCCAAATGATTATGCAACTCGTATTTTAAAGTGCGAAATTATGTCTAATTTGAAGGATAGAGAAGGGCTAATTGAAGAGATAAAATATTTTAATTCAAGGCCACTTGATGAGATCCTTCCATTTGATAGAATCCTAAGTGTATTTTTAAGAAATGCGCTATACGATGAAGGGCTAGAATTTATAAAACCAAGAATGACATATTTTTCAGATTCATACACAATGATGATGTATCTTGGAATGTTGTATTTCAATAAAGGTGAGATTGAAAAAGCTAAATCAGTATTGTCTGAATTAAATGGTCTATATGGCGATTTATGCGAAGCAAGACACCTTTTAAATTACATAAATTATGGTCTAAAAAAGCCATTAACGGTGAACCCTCAACTTGGGGATATTTTCGATTTAACGACTCAATATGTTAACGAATTTTGCTTGTATTTAGAACAAGATGGAGAGGCTGCAGCATCGTACGCAACAATGGATATTAGCAATTTTATTGCTAAACTTCGTTGGGTTGCTCAAAATAGAGCTGAAGAATTGGCGCTTGCCGTCGTTGAAAAAACATACATAATTCGAAACAAAGATCTAAAGAAAGAGACTCAAGAAAAGTTGAAAGAATTGAAAAAGGCAATCGTGAAATTATTGGTAACAGATGACGATTTACCATATATGCTAAGAGAGCTAATTGTTTATTATCAATTGATCTCAAAGAGCAAGGTAGATATAACTGTTGAGGGGAAATTCTATACAGCAAATTGTGTACTTGATGTCTTTAACATGCCAGCAATTTTTATGAGACCAGCAGCGCGTGCTATTGCTTTTTGTATCGTTAGAGGAGAGGAGTTATACGGCAAGGCATATAACTTCATTCACGATTTCAACGCTATCTATCAAGATAGAAAATTTGCTTGGAGAAGTGAGAGTGCAATTTTTGCAACTTATTTATACTATATCTTCGATAAAACAAAGCTTGATGTTATAATTCCAGGCTTCAAATACAGCAAAAAACTATTCGAAAAATATATTGAAGAATTCGCTGGAGATACCATCGAAGATTAACATTTTCTCATAATAAATATATTATTATAATTTTTTCTTGTTTATAAATATTGCGAGTGATATAATTTTTCTTACGAGCGCGAGGAGATATTGCTATGCAATTTAAAAAAGAAGACTTATTTACAATACCAAATATCTTGACTTATGTGAGATTTATTTGCTTGCCAATTTTCTTAGCTTTTATGGGAATTTGCTTTAATTGTGAAGACTCAGCTACAAGAACAGGTTGGCTATTTGCAGGTTTTGCAACATTCATTTTTGCTGAAATTACAGACATTATTGATGGTAAGGTTGCTAGAAAATACAACATGGTAACAGACATCGGTAAGGTCATTGACCCAATCGCAGATAAATTAATGCAATGCTTTGCCATTTTGATGGTAGCTTTAGTTAAGACAAAGTGGGTAGATAACGTTTGGTTTATCTGGGTATTTGTCGGTGTTTTAATTGCAAAAGAAATCGCTATGGGCGTTCAATCTAAATATTTCATGAGAGCTTCAAAAAGACAAGTTGAGCAAATGGCTAACAAAGTTGGTAAGGCTGGTGCAGCTATAAACTTCGTTGGAATCATATTAACATTTGGGCTTGGGGTGGATAATATGTTTGGTTGGTTTATGATGCCTCAAATTATTCTAGACATCCTATACTACACAGATATGGTTGTTCTACTTGGAGCTTGCTTACTTCAAATCTTTGCATTTACAAATTACACAATTATCTATGCAAAGCAATTAAAGAAATTAAAAGAAAGCGGAATTTTGGATACATTAGATAAATTTGGTAATCCATTACCTCAAAGCGTTGAAGAAAATAAAGTTGATGAGGAACAAAAATAATGTTTCTTTTAGCTGCGGATGGCCTATTTAGTTGGGTTCAATTTTCAACAGATAAAATTAAACATCCGCTAGTAATTACTGGACTTGTTATAATTGCGATTGGGATCTTGGCTGCAGCTATTGCAAACCCAATAAATAACCTCCCTAAAGTTCAATCTTGGGAAGAAGAGCATCAAAAAAGCGACACTCTTGTTGCTGGAATACTAAGAATTGGTGGTTATGTGCTAATTGTTTTAGGATGCATTTTAGCTGCCGTTGTGAAATAGAGAATTAAATTACGGAGATAGATAAAAAATGGACATGGAAAAAACTTACAATCCTCAAGAGTTTGAAGGAAGAATTTATCAAGATTGGTTAAAGAATGGTTACTTTACTGCAAAGGTAGATAAGAAGAAAGACCCATTCACAATCGTCATCCCACCTCCAAACATTACAGGACAATTACATATGGGCCATGCTCTTAACGATACAATTCAAGACGTTATCGTTAGATTTAAAAGAATGCAAGGCTATTCTACATTGTGGCTACCAGGAACAGACCACGCTTCAATCGCAACAGAAGTTAAAATCGTTGAGAAGATGAAGTCTGAGGGTATTTCTAAAGAAGATATCGGTAGAGATGGCTTCTTAAAGAGAGCTTGGGCTTGGAAGGAACAATACGGTGGTAGAATCGTTGAGCAATTAAAGAGATTAGGTACTTCTTGCGATTGGTCAAGAGAAGCTTTCACAATGGATGAAAGATGTTCAAAGGCTGTTAAAGAAGTATTCGTAAAATTATACAACAAAGGCCTTATCTATAAGGGAGCAAGAATCATCAATTGGTGTCCTTGCTGTAAGACTGCCTTATCTGATGCTGAAGTTGAATATGAAGAACAACCAAGCCATTTATGGAACATCAGATACCCACTTGTAGATGGAACAGGTGAAATCATCGTTGCTACAACAAGACCAGAAACTCTATTTGGTGATACTGCTGTTGCTGTTAACCCTAACGATGAAAGATATAAAGATATGATTGGCAAGAAGCTAATCCTACCTTTAACAGATAGACAAATCCCAGTTATCGCTGATGAATATGTAGAAATGGATTTCGGTTCTGGTGCAGTTAAGATTACACCAGCTCATGACCCTAACGACTTTGAAGTAGGTTTAAGACATAACTTGGAAGTTATCAGAGTTATGAACGATGATGGTTCATTAAATGAAAAGACTGGTAAATATAACGGAATTCCAAGAGAAAAGGCAAGAGATATCGTTTGCAAAGATCTACAAGATCAAGGCTATATGGTATCTATTGAAGACTATACACACAACGTTGGACAATGCTATAGATGTCATTCTAACGTTGAACCAATCGTATCTCAACAATGGTTCGTTAAGATGGAACCACTTGCAAAGCCAGCTATTAAGGCTGTTAGAGATAAGAAAACTGTTTTCATTCCACAAAGATTCTCAAAGATCTATTTCAACTGGATGGAAAACATCAAGGATTGGTGTATCTCAAGACAATTATGGTGGGGACATAGAATCCCAGCTTATTACTGTGAAGAGTGCGGCGAAATGGTTGTAGCTGAAGAAGCTCCAACAAAGTGTCCAAAGTGCGGATGCACACACTTTAAGCAAGATGAAGACGTATTAGATACATGGTTCTCATCAGCTCTATGGCCATTCTCAACACTTGGATATCCAGAACAAACAGAAGATTTGAAATATTTCTATCCTAACTCACTTTTGGTTACAGCTTACGATATTATCTTCTTCTGGGTAGCAAGAATGATCTTCTCAGGTATTGAACATATGGGCGAAGTTCCATTCCCAGAAGTATTAATCCACGGTATCGTTAGAGATAAATACGGTAGAAAGATGTCAAAGTCTTTAGGTAATGGTATTGACCCACTACAAATCATTGACCAATATGGTGCAGACTCATTGAGATATTCTTTAACTCAAGGTATTGCTCCAGGTAGTGATACAAGATATATCGATGAAAAGACTGAATCGGCTAGAAACTTCATCAACAAGATTTGGAACGCATCACGTTTCGTTTTAATGAACGCTGAAGGAAAGAAGATTCCAAAGATGGGAGAATTTAGATTAAATGATTCAGACAAGTGGATTTTATCTAAATTAAACGCAACAATTAAGGACGTAACAAAGAATTTAACTAAATACGAATTAGGATTAGCTTCAGCTAAGTTATATGATTTCGTATGGTCAGATTTCTGCGATTGGTACATTGAGCTTTCAAAGACAACTCTATATGGAGAAGACGAACAAAAGAAATTAAATACATTATCTGTTCTTCTATACGTTTTAGAGAACATCTTAAAATTAATGCACCCATTCATCCCATTTGTAACAGAAGAAATTTATCAAAACCTTCCAACAACAAAGGGAACAATCGTTCTAGCTTCTTGGCCAGAAGCAAGCAAGAAGTTTGCTTTTGCTAAAGAAAGAAAAGAATTTGAATCAGTAATGGAAGTTATTAAAGCTATCAGAAATACAAAGGCTGAAAGAAATGTAGCTCCATCAAAGAAGGTTGCAATTTCTCTATTCAATACAAATGTTAAGGAAAAGAATGTTACATACATCCAAAAGTTAGCAGGCGTTTCTGATGTTAACTTTATCGATACAAAAGATGGTATAGATAAGAATGCTGTATCTTTATTTGGTACATATGGTGAAGTTATCGTACCACTTGGAGAACTTGTAGATTTAGCACAAGAAAAGGCAAGACTACAAAAAGAACTTGAAGTTATGGAAAAGGAAATTGCAAGAAGCAAGGGTATGTTAAATAACCCAGGATTTGTTGCAAAGGCTCCAAAGAACCTAATTGAAAAGGAAGAAGAAAAGCTTGCCGCTAACACAGATAAGTACAACAAATTAAAAGCACAAATCGAGAGCATGTAATATGGGAAAATATAAGTACTTATTCTACGATTTTGATGGAACAATTGCTAACACCTACGAAGGTGTTGCTGAGGCTATGGAAATGGTTTTCAATGCCTACAATCTTAACGTAGATAAGGCACTATACCCAAAATACATCGGACCACCAATAAATGAGACATTTGCTTCATACTTAGGAAGTAAAGAAAAGGGGTACGAAGCAGCTTATTTATTTAGACAATATTATAACGATAATGGCTGTATAGATAAGACAGTTGCTTACGATGGAATAAAGGAAACATTTAAGTCTTTATATGAGAAGGGATACAAGGTTTGTATCGCTTCTTGTAAAAAGCATGAAGAAGCAATAATGCTTCTAAAGCGCTTTGGATTATACGACTACATAGAATTTGTTTCCGGCCTATGCTATAATGTTAGAGAAACAAAGAGAGCCGTTCTTGAATATGCTGTACAAGAATTAAAAGCAGATATTAAAGATTGCGTCATGATAGGGGATACAAGATTTGACGTAGAAGGGGCAGAAGAATTAGGTATGGATTGCATACTATGTTTGTGGGGATTTGGAGATTATCCAAACATCAAGAACAAGAACGTAGTATATAGAGCAAAAGATCCATATGACGCGGAAAAGTATATTGAGGAATAATTATGAAGAAATACTTTAATTTAACGCTTGATTACATCAAAAGAAATTGGGTGTCAGTTTTATTGCACGTTATTTTCGTTGCATTACTATATACATATTTCATTAGTCCAACAAGCTCATTTGAATATATTATGAGTCATATCGAAACACTAGATGTTAGACATGCTTGGGAAATATTTGTTCAAATCAACGATGGATATAAATGGTCTAGTTGGCAATACATAGTATTCTATTTCTTGGTAATAGCATTTACAGTTATTGTATTTAGCTCATTTATTGGAAATATCCAAAATAAGATGAGATATGGAAAAACTATATATAACGGATTTGGCGGTGTATTTAAAAGAGCAAATGAAAACTTATTTGCTACACTTCGTGCAGGTATAGTTCTTATTATTGCAATGGAATTTTTCGCACTACTTATGAGTGCAGTTATTTATTTTGCTATAAAAGTTACTACAGTTGCAGCCGTTAGAATTATCCTTGTATGCTTAATCGGCGTAATTATTATTGGATTAATGTTCTATGGCGTAGCATGGATTTCTTGTGCGCTTCCAAATATGACTATGAGAAATGAGGGCGTATTTGTAAGTATCAAAAGAAGTATGGCAATGATGAAGGATAAGGAATTAAAGACATTTGGATGCTTTATTATTCCAATTATTATTTCATTTATCCCAATGCTAATTTGTACAGGTTTTGATATCGTATACGATCATATCATTTTAACTATATTTAGATATGTATGTAATTTTGGATTCTATATGTTTAGCTTCTCTTATTACATTATCTTGATGTACGTAATCTTCTTTGAAGTAAATGATATCGAAAGAGAAGATTTAAATCTAGAAAATAAGTGGAGGCTATAAGATGTTAACTAAAAATATTAATAGTGTATTTTTTAGCAAAGCTAATTTAGTATTCAAAATGGTTTTATTCCTTTTGATACTTGTAATGTTAGCAACTGTTGTAGGATTTTCAATTATAGCCCCAATTTCTAAGGGAGTTAGAGCAGATATTGCTGAAGTTGGACTTGGCTTTAAGTTCGGTAGATATGTTCAAGCTTCAATTACTGGAGAGAATGTAGAATTTGCAAGACAAGAATTAATTGATGCTATTTATAAAATAGATGACGTTATTGATGCGTGGCCAGGCGAAGTATTAGGTACCATTATAGCCTTTATCTTTGTTATGGCATTATTTGGTATTATTTATTTCATGTCATATTTTTCTTTATCGGATATTTTAAATCACTTTATGTCATCAAATAGCCATTATGGATTTGGTGCTAATTTGATTGCTAACGCAAGAAAGAGCATTATCTTTGCTTTATGGTATGTATTATATACATTAGGTATATATGGAATAGGATTTACTGTATCAATCGCTCTAGGCCTTGTAATTGGCCGTGTAAGCGCACTTGCTGGATTGTTTATAATGTACTTGCTAGCTTTATCTACATTGGCGCTTAGAAGAGCTCTAACAGCCTTCTGGCTTCCAGGTATGGTAACACTTGGATTAAATTCAAGAGATTCATTCTATAAGAACTTTGAATTATTAAAGGGTAGATTCTGGAAAACATTTGGAGCATATTTTATGTTATATATGATTTCATTTGTTTTATTAGTATTAACTACTTTTGTAACATTTGGCGTTGCATCATTATTTATGTTCGCTGCAATTTGGTTATATTTCGAAATTAGAGATATGGTATGTTTCTATCATGTAAATGGAATGAAATATTATATCGATGAACAAACTGTTGTAAATCCAAAGAAGTTATATAAAGACGCAATTCTTGATGATGAGAACTTTACATTATAAGTTATGATTAAGAAATACATTTAGGGAGAGGCGA
>JAEEWC010000080.1 GCA_016287155.1 Clostridia bacterium
ATAAATTATCGAGTCAAAAATAGACCAAATAATAAGTAAAAAATTGCATAGTAAACGAGTTAATATTTTAACAAAAAATACACTCAAAAAGACTATGCAATTTTTTATACATTTATGCATTCCCGAATTGTGAATAAATCACAAATTTGAACTGAATTTGTTGCACCCAAAATAAGGACATTTAAGGTAGACAAAAATAGGGTAAAAAATAGGGAAAATTAACACAAATAAAGCAAAATTCGGGAGTCACACTCTATATGTGAGTTTTCCACACGAACATTTGTTTTTGTGGATAACTATGTGGATAACTACCCCTAATTGTGGAAAAATCAAGTAAAAAAGGAGATTTTGGCGTTTTTTGCCACAATTTTTGGCAAAATTTAAAAATGTCAAAAAAATCCATATTCTACATAAATGAATATGTGTATAATTAAACCATGAGACTAATAAATATTACAGCTAAAATAAATGCAACAATTGAAGAAAATCTAAGGTCACAAAACTACTCTTCTTCACTATGTTCTAGGCTAAGAAAAAGGATGGGTTTAATCACTGTAAATAATGAGCCAAAAAGAATAGTGGATGTTGTCACAGTTGGTGACACAATTTCAATCGTTCTTGAAGATAGCAAAGTCGAGCATGTTTTGAAGGCAAATATACCTGTTAATATAGTCTATGAAGATGAAGATTTAGCAATTATAGATAAGCAAGCAAACCTAGCTGTGATTAACACAAGAGATCATTATGGAAAGTCTTTAGAGAATGCTCTTGCAAACATCTGGGGAGATTTTGTGTATAGACCAGTTAATAGATTAGATAGAGATACATCAGGTTTAATGATAGTTGCTAAAAACCAACTTGCTCATTCTGTTTTAAATTATGCTCCTATTGAAAAAAGATATTTAGCATTAGTTGAAGGCCATCTTGAAGGAGAGGGAGATATTATCGCTCCAATAGATAGAGAAAAGGATTCAATAATAAAAAGATGCGTACGCGATACGGGTAAGTATGCGGAGACGCATTATAAAGTCATAAAGAATTATTCAACATATACATTAGTAGAATTAGTTTTAAAAACTGGAAGAACTCATCAGATAAGAGTGCATATGGCTCATATCAATCATCCACTTCTTTGTGATGGTATATATAATGAAAACGCGCACGAGATGATTTTAGATAATGGGTTCAAATTAACAAGACAAGCTCTTCATGCTTCATATCTAAAATTTGATCATCCAATCGAAAAGAGAGTTATTGAAATAAGCTCAAAACCAGAATTTATTGACTAACAAATATTACGAATATATAATTATTGTTAATGAATATAAAAACGCATACGCGCGGAGGGAATAATAAATGAACGGTTTAAAAAAGTGTTATTGTAGAACTTATCAAAAAATTATGTATCTAGCTTGTTTCCTATTACCATGGAGAAAGCCAGAACTTCTTGAATTTGACAATGGTGTTTTAGGACTACCAGAATTCATCAAGAACAAAGGAATCGAAAGAGTATTATTAGTAACTGATGAAGGTTTAAAGAACTTAGGTCTTTGCGATGGCCTAGTTAATAAATGCGCAGAAGTTGGTTTAAAGTGCGCTTGGTATTACAAGGCAGTTCCAAACCCAACAATCGACAATATCGAAGAAGCATTAAAGATGTATAAAGAAAACGATTGCCAAGCTATCATTGCTTTTGGTGGTGGTTCTCCAATGGATTGCGCTAAGGGTGTTGGTGCAAGAGTTGCTTGTCCAAATAAGCAAGTTCCTCAAATGAAGGGTATCTTAAAGGTTACACATAAGTTACCACCTCTATATGCTATCCCAACAACAGCTGGTACAGGTTCTGAAACAACTCTAGCTGCAGTTATTTCAAATCCACAAACACACGAAAAGTACCCAATTAACGATCCACATCTAATTCCACAATATGCAGTATTAGATGCATCTTTAACAGTAGGTCTTCCTCAAAAGATTACATCAACAACTGGTGTAGATGCTTTAACACACGCAGTTGAAGCTTATATCGGAAGCGCTAACACAAAGGAAACAAAGGAAATGGCTATCAAGGCTACAAAGTTAATCTTTGAAAACCTAAAGAAGGCATACGATAACGGTAAGGATATGGAAGCTAGAGCTAACATGCAAAAGGCTGCTTTCTATGCTGGTGTAGCTTTCACAAGAGCATATGTTGGTAACGTTCACGCTATCGCACATACACTTGGTGGATTCTATGGAGTTCCTCATGGTCTTGCTAACGCTATCATTCTTCCAATCATGTTAGATGAATATGGTGAAAGTGCATATAAGAAGTTAGCAGAACTTGCTGACGTTGTAGGTATCCAAGGTGCTGATGATGCTGAAAAGGCTCAAAAGTTCATTCAAGCTATTAAGGATCTAAATGCTTCAATGAACATTCCAAAGTACATCGAAAATACAATTAAGGATGAAGATATCCCAACTCTTGCTAAGAGAGCTGAAGCTGAAGCTAACCCATTATATCCTTGTCCAAAGCTATTTGATGTAGATGAATTCCAAAGACTTTATTACACAATCCAAGGAAAATAAGAAACAATCAAAGCAATAAAAAAAGAGGTGTAGGCAACTGCACCTCTTATTGTTATAATAGAGCTATGAGAAAAATTATTTGTCTAATTAGTATTTGTATATTAATCGTATTATCTTTCGCTTTAGTTGCTTGCGATAA
>JAEEWC010000081.1 GCA_016287155.1 Clostridia bacterium
AACTTGGGCTTTTAATTTTGTTCCATCCTCAAGCGATAGCATGTATGTCGAAATGTGCTTAACATCATGTTTCAAAACTTCATCAATGAAAAATTTTACGTCGTCTTTTGTTTGATAAGGTAGTCCAAGCATCAAATCAACCGATATGGACAAACCGGTTTTTTGGGCCATGTCTATAGCTTCAAGGGCTTGCGCAGCATTATGGCGTCTTCCAATCGCCTTTAGCGTCTTATCATTCAAGCTCTGAACACCGATTGAAATGCGGTTAATTCCAGCCTCTTTATACTCATTTAAGGTCTTTAAATCGATTGTAGCTGGATTTGCCTCTATAGTCACTTCTTGGCTTACTGCCCTTTTGTTTAGCCTTAATTCTTCTAATATACTTCTAAGATAAGCGCTTTTTAATAATGATGGCGTCCCACCACCAAAATAGACGGTATCAATTTCGTGCTCATCAAATAGACCAGATTCCCTTAGTAACCTGATTTCTTTTACTATATGCTCTACATATGTGTCTAATTGAGATCCGTCCGTTAAAACGCTTGAAATAAAATCGCAATATGCGCATCTAGATAGACAAAATGGAATATGGACATAAACGCCTAAATTTTTCATGTATTAATCGTCGCTATCTAACTTTAAAATTGTTAAGAATGCTTCAGATGGTAATTCTACTGAACCAAACTGTCTCATTCTCTTCTTACCTTCTTTTTGCTTTTCTAATAGCTTTTTCTTTCTAGTAATATCACCGCCGTAGCACTTAGCAAGCACGTCCTTTCTAACAGCTTTTACTGTTTCTCTCGCGATTACTTTTCCGCCTACTGCAGCTTGAATTGGAACTTCGAATAATTGTCTTGGAATAACGTCTTTTAATTTCTCTGCAATACGTCTTCCTCTCTCATATGCCCTATCCTTGTGAACGATGATAGATAGCGCATCGCAAATTTCTCCATTAAGCATAATGTCTAATTTTACAAGTGAGCTTCTCTCGTATCCCTTAATCTCGTAATCCAAAGAAGCATAGCCCTTTGTTCTAGATTTTAAAGTATCGAAGAAGTCGTAAACAATTTCGTTTAATGGAATATCATAAACCAAAGATACTCTTGATGTATCTAAGTATGTCATGTTAATAAATGTGCCACGCTTATTTTGGCAAAGCTCCATAATTGGTCCAACAAATTCTGGTGGAGTTAAAAGCGTTGCCTTAACAACTGGCTCTTCCATATGATCTATTTCAGAAGCAGGTGGCAAATTAGATGGATTAGATACGATTAATTTCTCCCCGTTTGTCTTTACAACGACATATTCTACAGATGGAGCTGTTGTAATTAAATCTAAATCGAATTCTCTTTCTAATCTTTCTTGGATGATATCCATATGTAAAAGACCTAAGAATCCGCATCTAAATCCAAAGCCTAAAGCTTGAGATACTTCTGGTTCATACATAAGTGATGCGTCATTTAGCTTTAATTTCTCAAGCGCATCCTTTAAATCGTCATATCTAGCGCCATCTACCGGATAAACACCGCTAAATACCATCGGTTGAGCTTCTTTAAAGCCCTCTAGCGGCTCTTTTATACCATTGTCAGCCAAAGTTATTGTATCGCCTACTTTTGTGTCTGCTACGTTTTTAATTGAGGCGCAGATATATCCAACCTCGCCAGCAGCAAGTTCATCAAGTGGCGTATTTTTAGGTGTAAAGATACCAACTTCAGTAACATCGTATACTTTATTAGTTGCCATCATTCTTATCTTATCGCCAGCTTTTACCTTACCATCGAAGATTCTAACGATAGATACAGCACCTTTATATGCATCATAATATGAATCGAAAATTAAAGCTTTAAGTGGCTTTGTTTCATCACCTTTTGGTTCTGGCAACAAATGGATAACTTGTTCTAGAACCTTGTCTATACCTGTACATAGTTTCGCAGAAACTAAAGGTGCATCTTGAGCATCAAGTCCAATTACATCCTCAATTTCTTTTTTAACTTCATCAGGACGAGCTGATGGTAAATCGATTTTGTTAATTACAGGGATAATCTCTAGATTGTTATCTAAAGCCAAATAAACATTAGTTAAAGTTTGAGCTTCAATACCTTGAGAAGCATCTACGATTAAAATTGCACCATCGCAGGCCTTTAGAGATCTTGAAACTTCGTATGTGAAGTCTACGTGTCCTGGCGTATCAATTAGGTTAAATAGATATGTTTCGCCATCATATTCGTACTTCATTGTAACTGGAGTTAACTTGATTGTAATGCCTCTTTCTCTTTCTAGATCCATACTATCTAGTAATTGAGGTTGAGCATCTCTTGGCGCAACAGTATCAGTAACAGACATAATACAATCTGCTAATGTTGATTTACCATGATCAATATGTGCTACGATACAGAAATTACGAATCTTTGATTTATCGAAATGCATATATACTCCAATTCGCTAAAATTATACCGAATATGCGCGAAAAATACAACACACTTGCGCGATTATAATATAAGTAAAACACAATTATCAGCCATAAATTATTATGATATAATTATCTTTGGAGGCAATCATGGATATTCAAAATGTTTTAGACAACTTAAAGGTACGTGGCTTTGAGCCATTTTATTTCGAAAATAGACAAGATGCGATAGATAAAATCGTATCATTAGTTGGTGAACCAACTACAATTGGTTTTGGCGGCTCAATGACAATTCACGAGCTAAATGTTATGGACATCCTTGAAGAAAAAGGACATAAGATTTATTCTCACTCAAAAGTTTCTCCAGAAGAAAGAGACCATGTTTATCAATTAGCACAAAGTGCTAAATTCTACATCTCTTCTACAAATGCGCTTACAGAACAAGGCGAATTTGTAAACATCGATGGTGCGGCAAATAGAGTGACAACATTCACATTTGGCGTTAAGAATGTTATCTTCGTACTAGGTACAAACAAGATTGTTCCTTCAGTTACTAAAGCTATAGATAGAATTAGAAATTATGCAGCTCCTAAAAACTGCGTAAGATTAAAGAAAAATACACCATGCGCTACACTTGGTAGATGCGTAAATTGTAACAGTGATGATTGTATTTGCAATACAACTGTTATTTCTCATCACCCAACATCAAAGCAAGACCATGTGTATGTAATTATCATTAATGAGGAGTTAGGTTATTAATATGAAAGATTATTCTTGGATGACAAAACACGTAGTTGCACATCGTGGACTTCACGATAACAAAGTTTTCCCAGAAAACAGCTTGGCTGCATATAAAAATGCAGTTGATCATGGTTATGATATCGAAATGGATGTTTGGCTAACTAATTCAAATGTTCTTGTTATGCACCATGACCCATCA
>JAEEWC010000082.1 GCA_016287155.1 Clostridia bacterium
GAAAATATTTCTGAAAAACTAGTTGCTGAAGAAAATGCAAATCCAAATAAAATCACTATTAAAAAGACTACATCTACTTGCGTATCAATGTACGATGTACCAAATATTAGCCAAGGCGAACTAAATAATGCATATAGTTCAACTCATGATAGAACTATTACTGGCACATGCACACTTGTTGCTATTGAAGAAATCATTGAAGCAACACAAAATCTTTCTGATGAGCCAGATCTATTCCCAGGAACAAGAGATGAACGTTTTGCTGCTTTAGTTGATGCTTTTGAAACATATGGCACAAATGATTACACAGCTATATCTCAAGATGAATTAGACTTAGTTTTTAGCAGTTCTGGAACAATGGTTAGGACAACACCACTAAAGCTTCAAAGCGTTATTGCACCTGTATTTTATAACCATCAATTAGCTTTTAATTTCTGGGGAGATGGACATCATTTAGATGGAGTAGAAAAAGTTAATTACTATAGCTCTATAGAGAGCTTAGAAGCTTCAAATGTTTTACCTTTATCACTTATCAATATTTATAACTACAACAGAACAAGTGCTCATACACTTGCTATCGCTGGAGCATATAATGTAAATGTTAGTTACAAATTTAATACAACATCTGGATGGAACTGGTTATTCCCTAAATCAGGAAGCAAAGACTACACCATCTTAGTTGTATGCAACGGTTGGCATACATGCGATGAGGGCAATTTCTATATCAATGGTAATTACCAATATTTAGTATTAGATTATGATATGCCATTTACAATTATCGGATGGAATTGGTACGATTTAATACCAGACATTGATTTTTAATAAATTAATATAAAATAGATAACTTTAGGTGCTGTATTTTACAGCACCTATTTAAAATTATTTCTTTTTTGGAGTTGATTTAGCAGCCGGCTTTTTCGTGGTCTTTTGTGTAGGCTTTTTAGCAGTTGTTGGTTTCTTCTTTGCTGGGGCCTTTTTTTGCGTAGACTTTTTAGCTGGAGCTGCCTTATTAGGCTTTTCTGGCTTTTTCTCTACAGCTACAACAACTTGTTCTTGCGCTTGCTTTTTCTCGTTTCTAGCGCTTTGACGTTTGCTTAATTTTTCTAGATATTCTAAATCTCTTTCTTTCTTTGTTAAAATCTCTTCTCTTGAAGTTCTAAGATTAACAGCGCCCTTTAAAATTAAAGCCTTTTTCTTTAATTCAGCAATAGCTTCTATATATCTTGTTGCTACACCTTTTTCTAATATTCTTAATCCCTTTGCAAACATCTTTGGGAAGATAGCATATTTTGCAGGAGCACCCATCTTTGTTTCAAATTCAATGTTTTGAATATAGTAGAAGAATCTTGCAAGTCTTTCAATAGTATCATCACCATCAGCAAAGAAGTTATCTATATCTGCTGAAATTTTTGCGCACTTCTTTCTAGTCTTTGTACATGCACTTATGTTTCTAATAACTGGAATTGTTATTGGATAGAATTGGATGATTAATTGCAAAAATTCTTTTGAATCACTCTTAACAAAAGACAAGCTTACGAATAGAATAATAATCAAAACTAAGGCCGCTATATAAATGCCAAACATTCTACTCATTAAATAATTTGTCTTTGCAGCTTCTTGTCTAACTAGATATAAATAAGCATATCTATCTTCTATTTCTTGAGGTACGACTACTTTATGACTTGATTTATCAAATGCTTTTAGTCCACTCTTTCTAATTGCAAGTTCATTTAAATCATTTGTCATTTCTCTATCGTATTCAATCTTTGAGAAATTAACGCCAGTAATCTCAGTTTCATACAACTGATTCAACATAATTGCTTTTTCTTTATGTGCACTTAAAAATGATGCTGCGAATTCTAAAAAGATTGTTAATCCAAATGATGCCATAGTGGCAATGAATACAATATCTGAATTAATGGCTGAAATAAATGACATTAAAATAGGAACAGACGACAAAAGATATGTCACTATTTTAATAGCTTTTGTTTCTAAGAACATCTTTTGAGAAGCTCTATAGAATTTGATAGTATTCTCTTTTTGTGATCTTTCCTCAACCTTATTCATAAATATATGCCCAATATTGATTATATCTTTTATGCAAGAAATATTCAATACCACCAAAATTTGAACAAAATTGTAGGTATGATAAAATAAATATAAATAAAGGAGAGGGATTATGGACACACAAGAAAAGTTTGGTCTTAAAAAATCTAACGCAATTTTGCTATTTATTCAAATGATAATTCTAATTATAAGCACTGTTATTTCTTGCTTTGTTTTTGGCTTTATTTTGGCTAAAGATTATGGCGGTTTAATGCTTGCAAGTTCTCTTACAATGCTTATAGCTCATGTGGCGATAGTTGTTTATGGAGCTATTGGATATAACAGAGAAAAAGGATATTATTATACAGCACTTGGGCTATTCGCTTTTGCTGTAGTTATAAACGTAATGGTCAATTTTAGAACTCCATTCCAGTTAGGATTATTAACTATGTTATTTGGTTCTTTAATTGCTTTTTTAGTAAAACAAGACAATAAAAAGTTAGCATTGTATTTTATTATAACCGCCACTTTATTTGCTCTTGTATTTTCAATATACTCTGCCGTTATTGCAGATCCTCATTCACTAGGAGATGAGAACGTTAGTGTAATTACTATCATTGCAATGTATGCTTCATTATTTGCGCCAACTTTCTTAAGTGGCACATTTGCTCTAATTCATAGCGTTCGTATGGATGAGGCAAAAGAATAATAAGATAAATCAAATACGGTGCTAAGTTTTCGCTTAGCACCTATTTTTTAAGCTACATTTTCTACTTTTTTATTTTTCTTTTTTATAAAGAAGTATGTCATTACGCCTGCTGCCGCTAAAATAACAACACCGCCAACGCTTAATCCTATAATCAATCCGAGACTAGATTTTTTATATTTGACTTCAAAATTAATCATCTCATCAATCTTAGAATCAATATGGCCTGCTGCTGCGATAATAGCTTGCGCATCACTTGTCCAATTTGCGTCCTTGCAATAAATTATTAAGCAAGTTGTTCCTGGCTCAATATTTGGCTCTGTAGACCACTTCTCTGTTGTTGAATAAGTATTTATCCAAGTGTTGTCTCCTTTTCTTCCCCAATTGCCACAATCTATGCACGCATAATCTTCTTTAATCTCTATAACATTGCTATCGCCAAATAGATTACGAGTACCTTCGTCCATATGAATTCCTCTAATCTTATTGTTGCCATTACCTTCTGTTCCGATGTTCTTAATGTAGTTATTATCTATTCTTGAATTATACATATCGCCAAGTGTATAGATAGCACCACCATCGTTTAGGTCTTTCATTGTATTTTCAAAGAAGTTTCTTGCTACATTTACACGCTTAACGCTTTCTGTTGCGTGTCCTGGTGTTGAAGAATCATCATCACCATTCATATTCCACCAACCCCAGCCAATACTAATTCCAGAATATGGAGTATTAGATAATTTATTGTCTAAGAACTCAAATCCATCAATAGCATATACTGTTATACCTGGACAGCCTAAGAACAATTTAGCTAAATCATCAAAATAAGATTTTTCAACCAATATATCTTTGCATAAAGCTTCTTCATTTAAATCGTATTTTTCTTTTTCACTAAATAGTCCAATATCACTTCCCTTATCGCCAATGAACATATGTTGAGGATGTCCAATCACTAAAGCTGAAGCTGAAGTATCGTAAATAGCACATCCAGAAATTATTGAATTTGATACATCGTTAATAAACGTAATACCCTCGTTTCCCGTATGTCTCACAACAATGTTTTTAAATAGAATATTGTCTGCTGAAGTTACACTAACAGCAGCAGGTCCAATATCATACGATCTGTAGATATCATCATGCCAGCAAATCTCTCCATCGTATGATGGTTTTGTCTTATGCGCATATGCATACAAAGATGCATTTGCTTGGTTGGTTCCTCTACCGTAAGAACCATCAACTTCGCATAAATTCCAATCCGTGTTCTCAAAAATGATATTTTGGAATGTAATATTGCTTACTTTGTTATCCTTATCTTGACCCTTAATTTCAATAATTGTATCAATGTTTGGAACGATAACATCTGCCTTATTTAGATTCTCATCTTCTCTTGGATAATAATATAATTTATGAGCTGTTTTATCGAAATAGAATTCGCCTGGTTCGTCTAACCATTCAAATACGTTATAAACATAATTCTTTTCTTTAAAGCCATATTCATTACCCCAACCTAATGTTTGAGCAATAGCGCCATATGGCATTTGTAAATATACATTTTGATATATTCCAGATGTTTCAATTCTATCTACGCAAACCGTTGTTGTATTCCATGTAGATCTTGTAACCATTTCAATATCATCTTGGTTTCTTGTGTTTTCTGGAATTGAGCCTTTGTTAAATCTGATAGCCGCTGAGACATCACCATCTAACCATGCCCAGTCAGCTTGCCCTGCTTCAATATGATATGTGCCAGTAGCACCCATACCACCTATAGTTTTTGATGTCATATAGCAACGTCTACCATTTACATATAGTGTTCTTAATTTTCTATCTCTATTTAATTCTATGCTATATATACCGTTAGCTTCCTTTTGCCACTTTCCTTCTAATCTTGTACCACCACTAAACACTGGATAATTATTTTTATCTTGAGGTTCGAAATAAATATGTTCTGCAGGGATAGTGTTATCGATAGTTAAAGTTTTATCGAATTCATAAACGCCACCAGCAATCTTTACAAGGTAAGTTGTTGTTGCGCTATTCTTTTCTTTAATCTCATCAATAGCTTGTTGAACTGTTTTATAAGGATTCTTTTTAGAACCATCTTGCGTTGCAGAATTTGTAGAACAATCTACATAAATGCTTGGACCTAGTTCTGGTTGGCTTGCATACGCAAAAATAGTTGACCATCCAACAAATAATGCCGTGCATAATAAAGCCATTAAGCAAATGCTTACTACTAATTTGTTTAGAATACCCTTTTTCATAATTATCCTCATTAGTTAGTTATTGTAATTATTATAAATTATTAATAATTAGTTTTCAATTGCGAATTATTTGCCTAATCTTTCTTTGAAATCAAAATAATTAAAACTCTTAATTAATTCAATTGATTTATCTTCTTTTAATTCATAAATGTTTGGCAATGGCATTCCATTAAATGTATTATTCTTGCACATTGAATAAATAGCCATATCTCCAAATATAATAAAATCATTTAAATTAATCTTTTCATCAAATGTATAATCGCCAACAATATCCCCAGCTAAGCATGTAGGTCCTGTTAGTCTATATTTATATTCCTTATCTTCATCTTTTGATGCTCCATATATAGGTGGCATATATGGCATCTCAATAACATCTGGCATATGGCATGCAGCAGACGCATCTAAAATTAGATTGTTAACATCTGAATTCTTGACTTCATCTAAAACTCTACTTACTAAATATCCCGCATTTAAAGCAACTGCTTCGCCTGGTTCTAGATATACGTCTACATCATATTTAGCTTTAATATTTTTAACAATCCTAATTAATTTTTCTTTATCGTAATCATCTCTTGTTATATGGTGGCCGCCGCCCATATTTAACCATTTAACTTTCTTTAAAACATCAGAGAACTTTTCTTCAACTGCCTTTATAGTTATCTCTAAAGCATCTGAATTTTGCTCACATAAAGTATGGAAATGAATACCATCTAATAATTCAAGATATTCTTTGGTCATTTCTTTATCAAAGACATCTCTTGTTACGCCTAATCTGCTACCACTTGCGCATGGGTCATAGATTCCGTGATCTTGAGTTGAACACTCTGGATTAATTCTAAGACCTATGCTCTTATTATTCTCTTTTGCTTTTTTTGCAAATTTCTTTAATTGAGCTACTGAATTAAATACAATGTGGTCAGCATAATTTAATAATTCATCAAACTCCTCATCTTTATAAGCACCACAAAAAACGTGCACTTCTTTTGATGGCATTTCTTCTTTCCCTAATCTTGCTTCATATAATCCACTTGCTTCGCTACCAGATAGGTATTTTTCAATTAATGGATATATATTGAAATTTGAGAATGCTTTTTGTGCAAGCAAAATCTTACAACCGGCCTTTTGTTGAACAGATGCTAAGATTTCACAATTTCTCTTTATTGCAGCCTCATCTATTACATAGCAAGGTGTATGTAATTTTGAAAAAGAATTTATGATGTTTGTATCTAACAAACGAAATGGAGCCGATGTATCTTTCATATTAATCTACAAGTACTGGTTCGTGAGATTCTGAACGAGGAAGACCATACTTATCTAAAGCATCTAAGAATGGATCTGGGTCGAACTCTTCAACTGTATGAACGCCTATTGTATTCCACTTTCCTGTAAGTAGCATTAATGCACCGCACATTGCTGGAACACCTGTTGTATAGCTTATAGCTTGGCTTTCAACTTCTTTGTAGCATTCTTGGTGATCGCAAACATTGTAGATATAATATGTCTTTTCTTTACCATCTTTCTTACCGCTAAAGATACAACCAATGTTTGTCTTACCATGTGTACGAGGCCCTAAAGATGCAGGATCTGGTAGAAGCGCTTTTAAGAATTTGATTGGCACAATTTCATGTCCTTCGAATTCAATTGGAGTTGTAGATAACATTCCAACATCCTCTAAACACTTCATGTGTGTTAGGTAACTTTGACCGAATGTCATAAAGAATCTAATTCTCTTTACCTCCGGAATATTTAGAGCTAAAGATTCGATTTCTTCGTGGTGAAGTAAATACATGTCCTTCATTCCGACCTTATCGAAGTTATATTCTCTCTTAATGCTCATTGCTGGAATTTCTACCCAATGGCCATCTTCCCAATAGCTTCCTGGAGCAGAAACTTCTCTTAAATTTACTTCTGGATTGAAGTTTGTAGCAAATGCGTAACCATGGTCACCACCATTACAATCTAATATATCGATATTGTCAATTTCATCAAATTCATGCTTTTTAGCGTATGCACAATATGCTTGTGTAACCCCTGGATCAAAGCCGCATCCAAGTAAAGCAACAAGGCCTGCCTTTTCAAACTTTTCTCTATATGCCCATTGCCAAGAATAATCAAAGTAAGCTGAGAAGCCTTTTTCCTTGCAACGCTTTTCGTAGATTTCTCTCCAAGCTGGATCATCTGTATCTTCTGGTTCATAGTTAGCTGTATCCATATAATTAACATGGCAAGCTAAGCATGCATCCATAATAACTAAATCTTGATAAGGAAGCGCAATATTCATAACTAAATCTGGCTTATATGAATTAATTAAATCAATAACCTCATTTACGTTATCTGCATTTACTTGAGCTGTTGTAATTTTAGTATTTGTCTTTCCTTCTAAAGCCTTCTTTAGATTATCACATTTAGATAATGTTCTACTTGCGATACATAATTCACTAAAAACTTCACTTACTTGGCAGCACTTTCTAATTGCTACTTGAGCTACACCGCCACATCCAATAACTAATACTCTACTCATTTTGGCCTCCTATTTTAATAATGCTAATAATAATTCTCTTAATACCTTGCAAGCCATTGCTGTAGATACGCCTGTTGTATCTAGCATTGGAGCAAGTTCATTTATATCTGCACCAACAATCTTTAGATTAGATACCTTTTCAATAGCACCTAATAATTCCATAAATGTTAC
>JAEEWC010000083.1 GCA_016287155.1 Clostridia bacterium
GGGTTGTTTAATCTATACATTGCTTGTATAATAGTGAAGAAAAAATAATAACAAAGAGGTTTATATGAAAGATTTTAAAAATGTAATGATTTTTGATCACCCACTTATTAGACACAAAGTTGCAATTCTAAGAAACAAGAACACTGGTATGAAAGAGTTCAGAGAATTAATCGAAGAAATTACAACTATCATGGCATATGAAGTATTAAAAGAGGTTCCAACAAAGGAAATCGAAGTTGAAACTCCACTTGAAAAATGTATTCAAACAGAAATCGTAGAAAAGAGTATTGCCCTAGTTCCTATTTTAAGAGCGGGTCTTGGTATGGTTAATGGTATCCACACTCTTCTTCCTACAGCAAAGGTTGGCCACATTGGTATGTACAGAGATGAAGTAACAATGCAACCAAAAGAATATTACTGCAAACTTCCCGATGGTATTGAACATATGAAAGTTATCGTTCTAGACCCAATGTTAGCTACAGGTGGTTCTGCATCAGCTGCTATTTCATATCTAGAAAAGATTGGATGCAAAGATATCACATTAATGAGCGTTATCGCTGCTCCAGTTGGTGTTGAAAAGATTGCTTCTGAACATCCAAATCTAAAGTTATTCGTTTCTACTCTAGATAGAGAATTAAATGAACATTGCTACATCCTTCCAGGTCTTGGAGATGCTGGCGATAGATTATACGGAACAAAGTAATATCTATTAACTGAAAAAAAATAAGCATGACTTTTGGAAATTCCTTAAGTCATGCTTTTTTATTACTATATATTATTATTTATTAAACAATATTAGTACCATGTTCAAGATTATATCTTTGGATATCTCTTTGTCTGATTTCTGTTCTTCTAATCTTACCGTTGAATGTCTTTGGTAATTCAGTAACATACTCTACAACTCTTGGATATTTGTATGGAGCAGTATTATGCTTTACATAATCTTGTAATTCCTTTGTTAATGCTTCAGATGGTTCATATCCTGGCTTCAATACGATTGTAGCCTTAACATTGAATCCTCTTACTGGATCTGGAATACCTGTTACAGCAACTTCTAAAACAGCATCATGCTCTAATAGAACGCTTTCTACTTCGAATGGTCCAATTCTATATCCTGAAGATTTGATAACGTCATCTGTTCTTCCTACATATCTAACTCTCTTGAATTCATCAATGTAAGCTTTGTCTCCAGTATGATAGAAACCATTTCTCCAAGCTTCTGCTGTAGCTTCTTCGTTCTTGTAATATCCTTTGAAGATACCACATGGTTTATGATCTAAAGTACCCTTGATACAAATTTCACCTACTTCACCAGGCATACATGGTACGCCTTCTTCGTTAAGAATTTGAACATCAAATCCTGGTGTAGCCTTTCCGATGAAACCTGATTCTGGAGTCTCGTATCCTTTTAATGTTGCAATAACACATGTTGTCTCTGTTTGGCCGAAACCTTCGTAAATTTCAAGACCTGTAGCGGCTTTCCATGTGTTAAAGATCTCTGGGTTAAGAGCTTCTCCTGCTGCATTGCAGTGAACTAAAGACTTCAAATTGTACTTAGCAACGTCTTCTTGTAATAGTAATCTGTACATTGTTGGCGGAACGCAGAATGTTGTTACTTGATACTTCTCTAACTTAGATAAGATATCTGCTGCATGGAACTTTTCAAAGTCGTAAACAAGTACTGCACTTTCACCGAACCATTGTCCGTAGAACTTGCCCCAAAGAGCTTTTAACCAACCTGTGTCTGAAATTGTAAAGTGAAGACCACCATCTACTACTCTATGCCAAAATACACCTGTAATGATATGTCCTAGAGGGTATGTAAAATCATGCAATACCATCTTTGGATATCCATTAGTACCAGATGTAAATGCCATAAGCATGATATCTGTAGCCTTTTGATCCTTTAGTCTTTCCCATTGATCACTTGCTTGGTCTAGTCCTTCTTCGAACTTTAACCATCCTTTAACGTTCTTTCCTTTTGTTGTAATTTTAATTCTAACTGTAGGGCAGGCATCGGCGCCTTCGTCAAATCTTTCTA
>JAEEWC010000084.1 GCA_016287155.1 Clostridia bacterium
ATTACTCCAGTAGTTAATAGAGCTCCAAAGAAACCAAAAACAGATCCTGCAGAAGAAATTATTAAAACAAGAACTAATCTAAATACAGAGTTCTCCGCAGTAGCTGCAATATTATGGGTAATTGGATTAGTAATTCTTGTTGCTGGTTTAGTAGGCGGAGTATATGTTTTAATCGTAGATGAGATTACTCTTGGTATAGTAATTATAGTTTTAAGCGTTATATGTGGCTTCTTATCTTTTGGATTAAATAGAGCATGTAAAGCTGTTGAATTAGCCCATGAAAGAATAGATACCATAGAGAAAGAATTAAATAAAATGAAGAGTAAGAAATAGGCACGTAAGTGTCTTTTTCTATTTTTAGAACAAATTTTGCTTGGTATCACAAAAGTATCGTGACAAAATTACTCGCCATATATACAATATTTGGTGAGGTGAAGGCTATGCTAAAAGATCAGATTCGACACTATAGAGAAGAAAAGAAATTAACACAAGAAGAATTAGCAGATAAGATACATGTATCGAGATCTTTAGTCGCAAAATGGGAACAAGGAAGAGGGGTTCCGTCTTCAGAAGATTTTGAATCATTATGCAGCGCGCTTGAAATTAGCGTTTCAGATATAGTTCCATATCAAACAGTAGTAGAGACAAATAAGAAGAATACGAAGAAAAGAAATATCATCGTTTCATTAGTGGCGATAATACTATTGTTAGTTATGGTATGGATTATTGTGGACAATGTAGATCAAACAGATTTTAAACGCGATTTATAAATCGGGGAAATTTATTTGGGTAGATGGAAATTTGATGCATCGCCAGAGTCAACGACTGGATATGTATATAGCCCAGGTAGTGTGTCTGGAAAGGCGGTTGATGAGATAGAAGAAGCGATAATTAATAATCCCTACTATCGTGGAAAAATAATTTTTAAAGAAAATTTATTAAATAATCGTACTGGTAACAATTTATTTGTCGGGCAAGAGTGCTATGTTCTTTCGAAAGATAGGCAAATAGGTTTAATTCTAAAAGTTGATGACACTTTGTATTTTAAAGATTTTTACTCATCTATAGTTGCTTTGTATGGTGATCTAATCCCAAATAAATATGATGTTTACGGGGATGAGGTATATTATATAGCTGGTATCACAGACAACATTATAAAGACAAATAAAAAGAAGTATTATTGCGGTGAAGAATATGAACCTGCGTACACAATCGAAGAAATGCATTTACTTTATGCTAATTCGGAAATAGATGAAAGTGGAAAGTGTTTAACAATTAAGGATACAATAGTGATTGGTCTAAGCTATGATAAATATGATTTAAAGGTTCATTATCTAGATAATGGTAATATAACATTTGAGTTAATTGTTAAATAGGCGAAATGGTAATAAAAAAAAAGAAGCGATTTGTGCTTCTTTTGGGTGATTACTATTTTTCCGTCTTTGAGAGTTTTTCCCAGCCTGGCAATAATCCTAATTCGGTGACGATTTTATTATAACAATCTTGCGGAATCTTCTTTTGAAGATTTGAAAGAGCGCCATTTACACCAGTTATCAAGTTATTATATGCTATAGAATCATTAATCATATACTTCAATACTATTAGAGTTGCCAAAAAATCATTTGTGCCTCTAGTGTATCTACCTGTAATGACATTTTTATCTATTTCTAAGAAAGTATATATTTTTTTTATATTATTTTGTGGAATCGAATTTTTGCTTTTATATCTACATAGAACATCATTATGAGCGCAAATATTTCGCACATGGTTTATGTGCACAATAAAAGATGCCAAGTCTTGAGGAAATAGGGAGTATTCACGAGAAATAGTACTTTTATCTTCTGGCTTTAGAAAACTAAACATTTTACTGATGTGGCCTATCGTTAGGATGTTTGATATAACCCAAAATGGATATGAAGAATTATAGTTTTCTTTGTACCAAAGAATAGCTGGGTGCTTGTCGCTTTGAATTCGAATTTGTTTCTTGATTTCACTTTTGAATTCTGCAAATTGCATTTTCGTATCATTTTGTGGCAAATAATTCGAAGCATTTAGGTATTTTGATGGAGAAATACCATAATTATTTGAAACTAAGTTAGATAAACGAGCTTTTAACTCGATTTCTGCGGATGTTGTTGCTTTAAAAACAATAGTTTCTAATTGAAGATCAAATTGATAAAGATAATATAAATGCTCAAAATTGATGTTTTCTATATAATGCCCACTTGAATCAGATGGCTCGATAAAAGGAAATTTATAAGCGTTAATTAACTTATAATAGCCAATTTGTGTTAATGCTTGCTTTGCGAACTTTTTATTACCAAAGTTTAGTCCTTTAGATTCTAATAATTCTAGTTGCTTATCAATATCTAGGTATTCTTTTTTCTTCATAGGGCCCTTTTTATGAAAAAACCCCGGGCCCGAAGGTCACCGGAGTACGATCCAAACTTGTTTTATAACTATATTTTATCAATAGAGTAGGACGATGTCAAACGATTAGTGCCATATATACTCTAGACTAAGACTATAAAAAGGAAGCGTACAGCCTCCTTCTTTTGGTGAACCATGAGGGACTCGAACCCCCGACCTTTGCGTCCGTAGCGCAACGCTCTAATCCAACTGAGCTAATGATCCATATCAATTGCTTTTACATTATAGGTTTTAAAAAGAGTAAATGTCAAACAATTGTGTTAAAATATGAGCATGGACCAAATTGTATTAGAAAACGATGAAAGATTAGACGATTTAGAATATAAAGGCTTAAAGATTATTCAAAAGCCATATTTATATTGTTTTTCTTCAGATGCAGTATTACTTGCAAATTTAGTTAGAGCAACATCAAAAGATACTATTGTAGATTTCGGTTGTGGTAGCGGAGTTATCACAATTTTAGCTCTAGCTAAAACAAATGCGAAAAACGCAATTGGTTTTGAAATCCAAGAAAAGATGGCTAATCTTGCTAAAAAGAATGCTGAGATTAACAATCTTCAAAAGAAGATTGAAATCATAAATGACGATATCAAAAATGCTTCAAAGCACTTAGGAAAAGAGAGCGTAAAGGTTGTTGTTTGTAATCCTCCGTATTTCAAGAGCACAAGTGGGGAAGTTTCAAATATATCTGAAGTTGCTTTATCTAGAACAGAATCAACCGCTACTTTAGTAGATATCGTAAAATCCGCTGCTGAAATTTTAAAATATTCTGGTAAATTCTATATGATTCATAAGAGCGAAAGATTGGCAGAAGTGCTAACTTGCTTATCAAACAATAAATTAGAACCAAAGAAACTAACTATGATTTATCCAAAAGCATCAAAAGCAGTAGATACATTTATTGTTGAGGCGCAAAAAAATGGTGCTCCAGGTTTAACAATAGATAGCGTTATTGTATATGAAGAAGATGGCACAATGACACCTTGGGCCAAAAAGTTATATAACAAAGAATAATTATCTAATTATTGGAAGAGTAATTTCAAAGGTAGTATATCTACCAACTTCACTGAAACATTTAATATCGCCGCCCATAGATTGAGAAATAAGTTTCGCAATACTTAATCCAAGACCAAAGCTCTTGCCGGCTTCTTTGTGAGATTCATCAAGTTTATAGAAACGATCAAAAATCTTATCAATAAGTTCTGGTGGAATACCTTCACCTGTGTTTGTAACTTTAATTGAAATATTCTTTAAAGTCTTAGCTAAAGTTACGCAAATTTCGCCACCATTTGGCGTGTATTTAATAGCGTTATCTACAAGGATAGTAATAAGCTTTTCTGTCTCAACTTTATTACATTTGTAATAAACATCTGGTTGTAAGCTAGATACAAATCTCTTGTTGCTTTCATAACATCCAGCTTCAAAAGATAACAAAATTCCTTCAATTAAAGTAGAAATATTTAAATCAGTTTTTTCTGCATAATAGTCATTTCTTTCTAATCTAGAAAGCTCTAACATTTGAAGAATCAAACTATTCATTCTATCGATTTGGTATTTAGCACCTTCTAACCATCTCTTGTTTTCGGCAATTGTTTGAGATGGATCAGATAAAACTAAATCTAAATTAGTTTTAGCAACTGTAATTGGTGTTTTTAATTCATGAGAAGCATTTGCTAATAGTTCTTTTTCTTTGTTGAAAGCTTCTTTAACTGGTTGAGTTGCGCTATATGCAAGGATGTAGCTTAATCCTCCAAGGATTAATAAAGAAACGAAAAAGACAATAATAAGTGTAGAGCCAAGTGTAACTAGAGTATTTCTTCTTTCTGTCCAATCAAGGATTGTATATACCGTTACCTTTGTTTCATCTTCAAGGGTAGTGTTTTTCTTTAGATACGCATAAGATAAATCGTTATAAGTAAATCTACCTTCATCTTGATTCATCAAAGCCCTTATATTGTTTTTGTCATCTTCAGTCATTGAATTGAAGTTAGAAGAATATTCTACATCTCCATTTTCGAATATTTTTACATAGTAAAAACGGCCATTATCTGTAGATAGAGATCCGTTTTCAAGAGCCTTTTCTGTATCTGTTGTCGTAGATGAATATGTGATTGAGAAAATCGTAGAGAAGGTGATTGCAAGCAAAGCGCCTACTAAAATCAAAGGGATTAATAAGAACTTTAGATGCATCTCCTTGAACATGATTATTTATCCTCTTTCATTTGTAATTCGTATCCAACACCACGAATAGATTGGATAGTGAAGTCAGCGCCTACAAAGGCAATCTTCTTTCTTACGAAAGAAATAAATACTTCAAGAGAGTTAGATTCGAAATCGTTATCTAAACCCCAAACTTTATTAATTAGAGAATCTTTATCCACAACTCTCTTTGGGTTTTCAAATAAATATCTTAGAATTTCACATTCTTTGTTAGATAGTTTTACAGATTTATCTCCACTCATTAGTGTGTAAGCTGCAATATCTAGTGTAGCATTACCAAAAGATAGGGAATTATCCGCGCTAAATTCGCCACCTCTTCTACGAAGAAGAGCTCTAATTCTTGCTAATAATTCTGGAGTTGAGAATGGTTTTGCAAGATAATCATCAGCACCCATATCCAAACCTTGAACTTTGTTCAATTCTTGAGATAGTGCTGTAAGCATAATAATTGGAGTGGTTACTTTTGCTTTTCTTAATTCCTTTAGTACTTCAAATCCATTCTTCTTTGGCATCATGACATCTAAAACGATGCAATCATAAACACCTGTTAAACCATAAGCGAGGCCATCTTCGCCATCGTGTACACAAGCAACTTCAAACTTTTCTTTTTCTAGAACTGCGGTCAAAACTTCGCATAAGCTTTCTGAATCTTCAACTAAAAGTATTCGCATAAACCCTCCTTGCGCTTGTAAATATTATAAT
>JAEEWC010000085.1 GCA_016287155.1 Clostridia bacterium
GAAGGGCCCTGTAGATATCTTGGTAAAGCCACTTGCAAATGGATCAACAGCTATATGTTTCTTCAACAAGGGAATATTACCTAAAAAGAGCAGATTATCTGTAGATTCTCTTGCAAAAGATGAATATATCAACTTCCCATTGGCATCTCAATACGAGACAAAAGAATTGTGGACAGGAGAAAAGGATAAGATTGTAAATACGTTATCTTGTTCTATACCTGGACATAGTGTAAAAGTTTTTGTTGTTAGTCCTTGCCAAAAATAAATATACGTTGATATAATCTAAACGACAATAATATAAATATTAACTTCGAGATTAAGAGGTTGTTAGTAGAGTGTGAATTTTTAAGGGTTTTAGCCCCTTGCGACCGATTAGAAGATTCAAACATGCTATGCATGCTTTTTATTCTCTTCATCCCCTTAGTCTAATCATGTAAAAAAGGAGGATGAAAAACACATGAAAAAGTTAACAAAAATTTTATCAGTTTTAGTAGTTTTAACACTATTAGTTTCAGCATTTGCATTATTTGCATGCCAAAAGAAGACTTATGTTCAACAAACAGAAACAGCTATTGCTTTCACTATTGATACAGATATCATCAGTGATTTATCAGGCAAGAAGTTAGTTGATTATCTAAATGCTTTACAAGACAAGGGCGAATTGACATATAAAGCACAAAACATGGGCACATATAATATGCTTATGACAATCAATGATAGAACAGCTGACGCAACAAAGGGTGAATACTGGTTTATCTATGCCGATGACGAAGAAAATACAACTCCAACATGGGGCGAATATGAATTCGAAGGTAAGAAATACTATTCAACAAATTATGGTATTGATGATATGCCAATCAAGGAAGGCGTTACTTTCGTATTTATGATTTCATCATATTCTTAATATGAACGTTAGAGTAAGAACAAAAAAGCTTGTGATGATTGCGATGTTTATCGCAATCATCTTTGCTCAAGAGGAGGCATTAACTGGAATCCCAAATGTTCAGTTGACGGTGCTTCTTCTTATGGTATATGGCGCGGTAGTAGGCCCAATATGGGGAAGCGTCATAGTTCTTGCTCATTGTTTATTTGATAATTTGTTTATGGGGTCATTGATGCCATCTGTGTTTTTGCCTATGGCAATTGGTTGGGAAATAGTAATGCTATTTGGATGGTTTTCTAAAAAGTGGCCAATTATTTTGAAAGTTATAATGTCAATTCTTGGGGCATTGATTTATTGCTGGTTGTTTGTTTTATTCAACTGGTTAATGATTCCAACTATAGACATTTACAAATATATGATTGCAGATATTCCTTTTGAAATTGTATTGATGGCATCATCTGGCATTTCAGTAGCGCTTTTGTATATTCCAATATACAAGATTGCAGATAAAGGATATAATTTCGATAGAATTAAGTCTGATAAAATTGAAACTAACGAGGAAGAACCTCTCCTTTAAAGATTGTAGTTTCAACATTAAGATTATTATTTAAAATATTCAAATCGGCTAAATAGCCTTCTTTAATATCTCCGATATTATCATAACCCATTAATCTTGCTGGATTTAAAGTTGCCATCTTTAGTGCATCTTCTTTTTTGATGCCTGCATTTACAAGATTTACAACCATTTTAGAGATAGGAGTAATTGAACCAGCGTATGTGTTTAATTCTTTAATTACAGCAACGCCATCATCTATTTCAATCTTTTGTTTAGAATCTCCAGATCCAATGTAGTATTCGCCCTTTGGCATACCAGCTATAGATAGTGAATCAGATACTAAGCAGATTTTATCTGCTCCTTTTAATTTGTAAATCATTTTGAATAGGGCATTTGGAACATGTCTATCATCTGCGATTACTTCAGCATATAATCTATCTTCAGTTAATCCAACTTCAGTTAGTCCTAAATGCTTTTTAGGTGTAGTTCTTCTAGATGGACGAGAAGTGCAATTATAAATATGTGTCACAGATGTTGCACCATTATCTACACAAGCATAAATTTCATCGTCAATTGATTCATCGTGACCTAAAGATACTTGAATTCCGTTCTCTACAGCCTTTTTAGTGAACAAATCCGCATATTTTTTATTTGGAGCA
>JAEEWC010000086.1 GCA_016287155.1 Clostridia bacterium
AAATGGCGCACCTATGTGGAGTTGAACCACAATCGCTCGCGCCGGAGGCGAGTGCTCTATCCAATTAGGCTATAGGTGCACACATATAATTATTATACACGCATATTATTATCTTTAATTTTTTTTTATCATATTGTATAATAGTTTTGTTATGAAAAAAGTCGCCGTTTTATTATTGTTAGTTCTTATATTATCACTATCATTAACATACACTTCTGTATGCTTTGCTTGGTACACAAACCTAAAATCAGATACATACTGGGAAGTAGTTAGCAAAAATGGCGTTCAAACATATCTTTTAGAAAATACTGTTTATAAAGAAAGCGTAATTATTCCATATTCATACTTCTTTAAAGTTGAAGGAGATAGAACATCTGATGGATATTACAATATTTCATATAACGGGCAAACAAATTTATATGTTTCATCTAATTTAGATGAAGCCGCTATTAAATCTACAAATTATAAGAGCGAATCTGAATTCCAAATTTCACCATACTATAATTTGACAATTGCTGCCCCTGATAAAGCACTTCAACTATACGATTTGGATTATGCAGCTTCATCTTCTCCAAGAACAGATATTACCGCTATTAAGTTTATTGGCTATGCAAAGCATGACAATATTTATTATTTCTATGCAACATTTACTATAAATGTTGAAGGTGAAGAGATAACTAGAACTAGATATATTCTTGCAAATGATGTTTTAGATTCAACTTTTGATCCATCTAACATTACAATTCATCCAGATTCATCAAAAGCCAAAGATGACCAAAATGCAAGAGATGTTGAAGTCGCACAGAATAAATTAAAGAGAAACATATTCTTCTTCTCTATTTGTGTTGTTTGTGTACTAGTTGTTTTATTGATTTATAACCCATTTAAGAAAAGACAATCTAAAAAGACTAATTCAAATATGTCTTCAGAAGAAGATTTCTAATTACTATACCATCATATTTAATATGTATATTCCAAATCCTGCTGCAAGCGATAGGAAGTTTGCAAGCAATGCATAAAATACAATAAGTTTTTTAGTTCCATTTTGTCTAATACACTTTTTCTTATATACGATAGGCTCAACAATAAATATTATAAACTCGCCAAGAATTAGTGATAAAAATGGTCCGAACATTACTCCGCCAAACAAATTCCCGAGCAATATTGCTACATTTAAGAACAATTGCGTAATAACATTAGTTATCGCGATTATCTTATAAGATTCTTTTGTGAATTTAAAACATAATGCTAAAAGCATTTCTATTGCTAATGTAGCTACGATTCTAGCAAGAAGAAGTAGCACATTATATACTATGTTTAATTTAATTGCGGTTTCTTCATCATAGTTAGAATTTCTCAACGCTCTTAGAGCTGTCAAAGCTACCATTTCATGCGTTTTAAAAGACACATATCCTTCTCTTTCTATGGTGAAATCTTCGTCATACGAAGCCCTATAGGCTGATGTAAATACAACTTTATGAATATAATTAGACACATATAATATATCGTTATTTAAATCATAAATTACAATATAGAATTTTGAAGATGGATAATAATCCCAAGTATAACTAATTGTTGTTGTATTATCTTCTATTTGCGGAACTATGCCAAAAATATCTGCAAGAATAAAATATGCATCGATATTTTCTTGATTTAATCTATCGATTAATTTATTAACTTTCTTTTTATCTTCTTTATTTAAAAATTCATAAACATGAGAAATATTTGGAGCGGCCTCTCCGCTCTTATCTTTCGTCATAATTGTTACAACATAATCTGATTGAGGCAAATTATCTATAACTACATCAAAGGCTTCTTTTGGGCCCATATCAGCGTGTGCCGAATTAATTGGAAAGGCACATACAATTAGAACAATTGTAAGCAAGAACAACAAGATATAAGATAAAGATTTGTTTACTCTCTCCATATACGCCTACAATAAAGTTATGATATATGATATTAAGAACCCAATTCCTATTGTTACAATGTTTGCAATAATACCATATAACACAATTAGTTTCTTTGTTCCATTTTTTCTTTCGCAGGTTAATCTATAGATAAGTGGTTCAGCGATTAGTACAAAGGCCTCAGCAACTAAAAATCCATCTAAATTATCCCATGTTTCGCCGCCATATTCCATAGATAACCACATTACAACATTTACTATAATCTGTGTTATTACATTAGTAATAGCGATAATTAAATATGATTTTTTAGTGAATTTAAAACAGAATGCAATAGACAATTCAACTGCTACGGTAATTACTACAAACATAAGTATTATCAAAATAGTTTGCTTTAGATCTTCAGCTTTTTGCTTAGCTTCTTCCGCTGCTATTCTTTCTGCTGCTTCGTCCTGTGGGCTTTTTTCTTGAACCGTAGTTTGTTCAGTAACAATTGTATAAGTATTTGAATTAACACTAACTATATCGTCAGGATATGAAGCTGTTCGACTCTCAAAGTACACATGTTTTTGAACTTTATCTGTGCGATATAAAATATCGTTATCAGCATCATAAATAATAAATATATGCTTACTAGAATTATGGCCTCTGTAATAATAATCAATTGATGTAGTTAATTCTTCGCCTCCAAAAATTCTATTTTTTGTAAAGTAATAGTCGAAATCTTCTTGATTCAATCTATCAATTGCTTTATTTCTATTAGTTTGTCCAAGAATAAGACTCTCATAATTTTCAGAGCTTGGGCCGTATTGATATTCTTCTCTTGGAATATTTGGCGCTAGATATCCTGTACTTCCAGGATCTTCTGTTTCGCCTAAATATAGATATACATAATGCGACTCTGGTAAGTTAGTAATAATATAATGCGTAAGTGAATATGGAATTATCACGTCTGCATATGTAGTATTTAAAGGAATAAATGTTGCTACTAACAAAATAGCAATGAAAAACAAAATAATTAGAGTACTTCTTTTTAGCCCGATGTTCATATCTACCCCCTAGATAACCTACTCTTATATTATAACCTATTTATTAAATGAAACTAAAAAATAAGAGCCAGATTTCTCTGGCCCTTTAAATTATTCGTCTACTTGAATTTCTTTAAGTTGTTCTTTTACTAATGAATATGGTGTAGATATAACTCCTACAGATAAAAATCTAGATACTTCAAATGCTTTCCATGGAGCTTCTTCTGTTGGTGGATATACGAAGAATGATCTTCTTTCCTTTGTTACTGGATGAGTGAAAGATAATCTAACTGCCCATAAAGCTAAAGGACGAGAGAATGTTTCTTTCTTTCCGCCATACTTTTGATCGCCATATAATGGACAACCAATTCTAGCCATTTGAACTCTGATTTGATGGCTTCTTCCTGTTCCTAAGATAACTTTGCATAATGCATATCCAGAAACTACTTCCTTTACTTCATAGTGCAAAATAGCTTTCTTAGCACCATCTGTTGCCATAGGTACAATATTAACAATATTGTTCTTTTCATCTTTCTTTAAGTAGTTAACTAAAGTTGCACTCTTTTCTTTTGGTTCTGCGCAAGTAATGCAAAGATATTCTTTTTCGAATTCTCCATTCTTCATTTGCTCGCATAATCTTTCTGCAGCTTTAGATGTTTTTGCAAATACCATAACGCCACCTGTTGGTCTATCTAATCTATGAACTAGTCCAACATATACATTGCCTGGCTTTTTTGCATTAACTTTAATATAC
>JAEEWC010000087.1 GCA_016287155.1 Clostridia bacterium
GAAGGGCCCTGTAGATATCTTGGTAAAGCCACTTGCAAATGGATCAACAGCTATATGTTTCTTCAACAAGGGAATATTACCTAAAAAGAGCAGATTATCTGTAGATTCTCTTGCAAAAGATGAATATATCAACTTCCCATTAGCATCTCAATACGAAACAAAAGAATTGTGGACAGGAGAAAAGGATAAGATTGTAAATACGTTATCTTGTTCTATACCTGGACATAGCGTAAAAGTTTTTGTTGTTAGTCCTTGCCAAAAATAAATATACGTTGATATAATCTAATCAACAATAATATAAATATTAACTTCAGATTAAGAGGTTGTTAGTAGAGTGTGAATTTTTAAGGGTTTTAACCCCTTGCGACCGATTAGAAGATTCAAACATGCTTTTGCATGCTTTTTATTCTCTTCATCCCCTTAGTCTAATCATGTAAAAAGGAGGATGAAAAACACATGAAAAAGTTAACAAAAATTTTATCAGTTGTTGCAGTTATTGCAATATTAGTAGTTTCTTTATCTGTATTTGTTTCTTGCGATAAGCCTGCAGCTACAGAAGATACAACTTTCGTATTAGAAGTACGTAAGGCAGATGGCACATATTCAGATCCAACATTTGCAGCTGCGCCAAGTATTAACGGCGAAGTTATTGCTCAATTAACAGTTCAAGTAAAGGCTGGTCAAATTACATTAGCAGAAGCATTAAAGGATGCTGCTACAGTAGATGAAAACGGAATGTATAAGATTAGTTTTAACGACACAGATTATTTACTATTCTCAGACACATGGTGGTTGGTAACAGGTAATTTTGCTAGTGTTCCTGAATATACAGATGGTGACTTCGGATATTCTTATATGTCATATAATGGTCACTATTCAAATGGCCCAACAGGAGATTTCGTTGACGGTATCAAAGTATACACAATTGTTATTGATGGATACAACGGTACAATCGGAGCTTAATGATTGATTGGTCTAAGACTAGCTGGACATTCCGGCTAGTCTTAATGGCATTAATGGTCGCATTGTTAGTTGCAGTGGATGAAGCGCTTGCCTTCATTCCTTTTTTGCAACTAGTTACATTTACAATAGTTATGTGCTATTGCGTATTTGGATATAAGTTTACTGTAGTAGTTTTATTTATCTATGTTACTTTAGATTGTTTAATATCTGGTGGAATGTGGCCTTTGTTTGTTTCTATTCCTGTAATGTTCGTTGCTTGGTTGTTTTTGCCAACGCTTTTAAATTATTCTAAATTAGTTAAAGGATCAATATTCAAAAAATTATGGGTAATTGTGCCTATTACTGCAATTCATGGATTTATTTATGGCCAAACTTTTGCCGTTGTTACAACACTTATTTATAATAGCGACACATGGGATTTATTCTATAGAGGATGGCTTGGTTGGACAATGGCAGATATTCCTTGGGAAGTCGCTCAATGTATAGTAGGTGCCGTTACAGTAGGGTTGATGTTGCCACCAGTTTATATGGCAGCAGAAAAAGCGTTAAGAAGATATTCTGTAAATCATCCAAATAACAACGAAAAACTTATTGACGAATAATCTCTCCGTTTAAGATTGTAGTTTCAACATCAAGATTATTATTTAAAATATTCAAATCGGCTAAATAGCCTTCTTTAATATCTCCGATATTATCATAACCCATTAATCTTGCTGGATTTAAAGTTGACATCTTTAGTGCATCTTCTTTTTTGATGCCTGCGTTTACAAGATTTACAACCATTTTAGAGATAGGAGTAATTGAACCAGCGTATGTGTTTAATTCTTTAATTACAGCAACGCCATCATCGATTTCAATCTTTTGTTTAGAATCTCCAGAGCCAATGTAGTATTCGCCCTTTGGCATACCAGCTATAGATAGTGAATCAGATACTAAGCAGATTTTATCTGCTCCTTTTAATTTGTAAATCATTTTGAATAGTGCATTTGGAACATGTCTATCATCTGCGATTACTTCAGCATATAATCTATCTTCAGTTAATCCAACTTCAGTTAGCCCTAAATGCTTTTTAGGTGTTGTTCTTCTAGATGGACGAGAAGTGCAATTATACATATGTGTCACAGATGTTGCACCATTATCTACACAAGCATAAATTTCATCGTCAATTGATTCATCGTGACCTAAAGATACTTGAATTCCGTTCTCTACAGCCTTTTTAGTGAACAAATCCGCATATTTTTTATTTGGAGCA
>JAEEWC010000088.1 GCA_016287155.1 Clostridia bacterium
AATCTTCAATTGATAACGCTGCCTACACACACTATATTGCAGATATAAAAAATGAAGCATCACTTCCTGATATTAAAGATGTTGAAATTCTAATCAACAATGCAGGTCTTCAAAATTCTACCAACGATATAGACAACAACCTAAAGGGAACAATATATGTAACCGAGAAGTATATAAAGAACAATAAGGCGCTAAAATCCGTTCTATTTAATGCATCTGCATCATCAATCAGCGGTAGCGAATTTCCTTTATATGCAGCCTCAAAAGCGGGCGTAGTTGGATATATGAAAAACGTTGCAATAAGATTAGCAAAAGAAAGAGTAACAGTAAACGCTATATCTTTAGGCGGAGTAAAAACTTCTTTAAATAAAGAAGTAATGGAAAATAAAGACCTATGGGATAAAATTATGAAGGTCACTCCAATGAAGAAATGGACAGATACAGAGGAAGTTTCTGAATGGATATATTTCTTAACTTGTGTGAATAAATCTGCAAGTGGACAAAACATCCTAATTGATAATGGTGAATACGAATTAAACGACAATTTTGTATGGCCAAATTCATAAGGTAAATATCAGCGAAATAGTAAAAGTGTCAGATATTTTTTCTGGCACTTTTTTCTTGTTAAAATTTGATGGTTTTATTATTACATAAAAATTGCTATAATAGAAATGCGCGTAAATTTAGCGCATTAAAGTAGTATATAAGATAGAGGTTAAATATGAACGCAAAAGAAATATTGTCAAAGTTGACACTAAAAGAGAAACTAATGCTAACTTCTGGTTTAGATTTCTGGCATTTAAATGGAGTAGAATCACAAAACGTTCCATCAGTTATGGTTACAGATGGTCCTCACGGACTAAGAAAGGCTGCAGGCGGACAAATGAACGTAGGTATCGTTGTTCCAACAGAAGCATTCCCAACAGCATCTTGCTCAGCATGTAGCTGGGATAGAGAAGCCCTAAAGAAGATGGGTGAAGCTATGGCTGAAGAATGTATTCAAGAAGAAGTAGCTGTTATCTTAGGACCTGGTACAAACATGAAGAGAGATCCACTATGTGGAAGAAACTTCGAATATTTTTCAGAAGATCCAGTTTTGGCTGGTGAAATGGCAGCATCAATGATCAATGCTATTCAATCAAAGGGTATTGGTACATCACTAAAGCACTATGCTGCAAACAATCAAGAAACATATAGAATGACAGGAAGTTCAAATTTAGATATTAGAACTTTAAGAGAATATTATTTAAAACCATTCGAAATCGCTGTTAAAAAATCTCAACCATACACAATTATGAGTGCATACAACAAGATCAACAACGTTCCATCAAGCGGAAACAAGTTAATCTTAAAAGATATCCTTCGTGATGAATGGGGATACAATGGTTGCGTATTAACAGACTGGGGTGGTGCGCACGTCCACTATGAAGATTTAAACGCTGGTCTAGATCTAGAAATGCCAGGTAACAAGCAATTATATCTAAAAGATACTCTAAAGGCTTACAAGGCTGGAAAGATTACAGATGAAGAAATCGATAGAGCAGCATACAATGTTCTTCACTTAATTGAAAAGACACTTGATGCTTCTTCAAAGAAGACTCCATATGATAAAGAAGCTCACCACAAGATTTCTAAGGAAGTAGCTTTATCTAGTATGGTTCTTCTAAAGAATGAAAAGAACATTCTTCCATTAAAGAAGTCAGATAAGGTATTAGTTATCGGTGAATTCGCTGAAAAGCCAAGATACCAAGGTGCTGGTTCTTCATTCTTAAATCCACCAAAGGTAGATTCTCTAAAAGAATCTTTAGATGCAGCAGGCATTAAATATGAATATGCTAAGGGTTATGATTTAGCAAACATGAAGGATGCTGAATTAAATGCTAAGCTTGCTGACGAAGCAGTAGCTAAGATTGATGATCAAACAGTTATTCTATATGTTGGTCTATCTGATGAATATGAATCAGAAGGAAGCGATAGATTAGTAACTAAGTTTGCTTTACCTGATGCTCACTTAACTCTTGCAGAGAAAGTATTAGCTAAGACAAACAAGGTAGTTGTTGTATTATCTGCAGGTTCAGTTGTAGATTTATCTTTCGCAGACAAGGCTCCAGCCATCTTAGATACATATCTAGCTGGTGCATCAATTGGTTCAGCTCTATGCGATATCTTATATGGTGTTGTTAACCCATCTGGTAAGCTTGCTGAAACATGGCCACTATCTTATGATGATGTTCCATGTTCTGAAACATACGGAAAAGAAAAGAACCAAGTTAACTATAGAGAAGGTTTATTTGTTGGTTATAGATACTATAACACAGCAAATGTTAAAGTAAGATTCCCATTTGGTTTTGGTTTATCTTATACAACATTTGAATATTCTAACCTAAAGGTTAACAAGAATAAGGTAACTGTTGATGTTACAAACACAGGTAAGGTTGATGGTGCAGAAGTTGTTCAATTATATATTGCTAACAAGACAAAGGCTACAATCTTCCCAGCAGCTGAATTAAAGAACTTCGATAAGGTATTTATTAAAGCTGGCGAAACAAAGACAGTAGAATTCGAATTAAAGGATAGCGATTTTGAATACTTCAATGTTGAAAAGAACGCTTATGTAATTGCCAAGGGTGATTACGAAATCCAAATCGGTGCTTCATCTAGAGATATTAAGCTTACAGAAACAATTAAGAAGGATGGAGATACATCTTCTGATTTAGCAAAATTCAAGGGAAGCTGGTTTGAAACATTCAAGGGTAAGCCAACAGATGCTGACGCAAAACTTCTTGGTCTTGATGTAGTATATGAACAACCAACAAGAAAAGGTGATTATACTCTAGAAAATACAGTTAACGATGTTAAGGGATCTGGATTTGGTAAAATCTTCCACAAGATTATGTTAATTGCTGTTTGCGCTGCAACAGGTATTAAGAAGGCAGAAATGGATTCTCCACAAAACAAGATGACAATTGAAGCAGCTCTAGGTATTCCATTTAGAGGAATGGCAGCTATGTCAAATGGTGCTATGCCATTATGGTTAGCAGGTATACTAGTTGGATTCTGTAACGGATTCTCTAGAAAGTCTAAGAAAGAAGATAAATAAGTGCTACAATTAAAACAAGAGGAAGAATTGTGGAAACAATAGAAAAGCATAAAACAACTAAAATGCCGCAAGAAGAAGGAATAAAGCACGCAACTATTCAGAGTCAAGAGATTAAGGGTGAAGAAAAAGAAGCTGCGCAAACTTCTTTTGCGGATTATAGTTACTATGCCAGTGGGACAAAGGAAAAAGAAGAAATAGATTTTAGCGTTTGTAAAACACCTGTTATACATGGCAAAGGTTTGCTCTTATATTACGACAAAGTAAAAAACTATAAGAAGAGAGAATGTTATCATGACTTGTATGATTATATTGTAAATGATTATACGGGACGAGTTTGCATTTTGTATGGTCTAAGAAGAACTGGAAAAACGACTATGCTATATCAATTGCTTCATGATATAGATATTTCTAAGACGGTCTACATTAAAGTTGATGAATCAAACACGATGGGAGATTTAATAAAAGATATCAATTATTTAACGAAGCAAGGAATTCAATACTTTCTTATAGATGAAGTAACTCTTTTGTCAGATTTTATAAATTCAGCAGCCTCTTTATCAGACATTTACTGTTCTATGGGCTATAAAATCGTTTTGTCTGGAACAGACTCCTTGGGATTTGATTTTGCTAGAAGAGATGAATTGTACGATAGGACCGTTACAATTCATACTTCATATATTCCATATAAAGAGTTTGCAAATCTTTTATACAAAAGCGATATAGATGATTACATTGAATATGGCGGCACTTTACAAAAAGAAAACATGAAGATTGGAGAATTAAGATATAAGGAAAGTGAGTTTACATTCTTGGATGATAACGGAACGCGAAAATATATTGATACTGCAATAAGTCAAAATATTCAAAGATCTTTAAGAAACGAACGATTTGGGTCTAAATTCTATTTTCTAAAAGAATTGTATGATAACAATGAATTAACGAATGCTATAAATAGAATAGTAGAAAGTATGAACCATGACTTTGTTCTAAGCGTTATCCAGGATCTTTTTGTTTCTCACGATTTAGGTTCTGCAAGACAAATGCTTTTACATGAAAGAGATGAAGAAGTGCAATTCGCTTTGTCAAACATTAATGAAAAAGCAGTTCTAGACACATTAAAAGAAATTATTAAAGTACGCGAAGCGAGTGAAGCAAAAGTTCAAGTAACGCAAGAAGCTGTTGACCAAATAAAATCATATTTGTATGCATTGGATTTAATCAAAGATGTTGAAATTAGGTATGCAAACGGTAAAATCAAAAAAGAACCAGTGTTCACACAGCCTGGTATGAGGTATTCAATAGCAAAAGCGCTTTGTCATTCGTTAATGCAAGACGAGGCGTTTGGTTCTATAAATGAAAAGAGCAAAGAAATTATATTAAACAAGATATTGTCGGATGTTAAAGGTCGAATGTTGGAAGAGATTGTATTGCTAGAATCGACATTTGCAAAGAAAAGCACAGAAATTGTTTTTAAATATATAGACAATATCACTTGGGCAGAATGTGATATGGTGAAATACAACAAGAGGAAGGACAGTTTTGTAGCATATGAAATTAAACATGCAAAAAAAGCTAATGTTGCTACACAAGCAAAACATTTAAATAATAAAAACTTTATGCTTGAACTATCAAAAAAATATGGAACGTTAGAAAAAAAAGTTGTCTTGTACAGAGGCCATGCTCAAGAAATAGATGGAATTAAATATTTACCAGTAGATTATTATTTAAAGAATCTTTAAAAACATAAACTCTTAATAGCTTCGTAATAAACATTGAAGGATTTTTCAAAATCTTCAACAGAGAAGTGTTCGTCTGCTTCGTGTGCACAAGATTCTTTGTTTGGGAATACTGGGCCAAATCCAACACCATGCTTCATAGCTCTAGCATAAGTACCACCGCCAATAGCTATTGGTTCTAGATTTTCATTCATAACTTTGTTATATGCACCAAGTAGTGTTTGAACAAGTGGGTCGTCTTTCTCAACAAATAGTGGAGCGTGAGCGTGAACTACTTCACATTTTGCAAATGAAAAAGCGTTTGCTACTTTATTTACGATAAAATCTTGAGTAAATGTAACTGGATATCTAATATCCAAATGAAGAATTAATTTATCTAATTCAATCTTAGCGATACCAACATTTAAAGATAAATCTCCACTCTTGTTGTCATGAAGATTAATTCCAAGACCCTCACCTTTAATTGAATATAGAAAATTATTTAGAGTTGTATAGATACCGCCCAAGTTTTCGCTTAGATAATTTAGAGTATGTAAAAATGCATTATCTCCTTTTTCTGGTGTAGAGCCATGTGCTGCCATACCATAAGTTTTAATGCTTGTTATGTTATCTTTTGTAGATGCACAGATATTTATATCTGAAGAATGAGAAAGTGGTGCGTTAATTGTGGCTAAGCATTTATCTATAACCACGTTAGCTCTCTCTCCTGCCACTAAAGATAATAATTCTTTTGGCTTATCCATAGTAACTTTGATTTCAACAATTCCTTTTTCGCAATGAATAATAGGGAAGTCAGCATCTGGAGAGAATCCATCTTTTGGCATTTCTTCTTTTTGGTTATATCTTTCAATACATTTCCAGCCGCTTTCTTCATTGCCACCGAAAATGAATTTAATCTTTCTTTTTGGAGTATATCCATCTTGGATTAATTTATATACTGCGTATAGACAGCAAAGCATAGGCCCTTTATCATCTAAAACGCCTCTTCCGTATAAAACACCATCGATAATTTCGCCAAGTGGCTTTTTAGTCCATTCTTGATTTTTATATGGAACTACATCGACGTGACCTAAAATTCCAAACTCTTCACCTTCTCCAATTGTAGCTGTACCATAATAGCCTTCCTCATTATGAGTTTCAAAGCCTAAAGATTTTGCAATGTTTAAAACTTCGATTAAGCACTTGCCAACGCCATCGCCAAATGGAGATAGGGATGTAGGTGGTGCTTGAACACTATCTATAGCTACTAATTTTAGGGTATCGTTTAAAATTTTGTTTATATAATTAATCATCGCTTTAATTATACACAAATTAATACAATTATGGTATGCTTAATAAGGATTATTAAACATAAAGGAAGAACACACATGGAAAATGTTAGAACAAGATTCGCGCCAAGCCCTACAGGGTTTATGCATATAGGAAATTTAAGAACATGTCTATATGCTTATTTGTGGGCAAAGAAACATAATGGTACATTCGTATTAAGAATTGAAGATACAGACCAAGAAAGATATGTTGAAGGTGCAGTTGATGTTATTTATAGCACACTAAAGAAAGCAGGTATTGATCACGATGAAGGACCAGATAAGGATGGTGGATATGGTCCATATATTCAAAGTGAAAGAAAAGATTTATATCTAAAATATGCTAAAGAATTAGTAGAAAAGGGTGGAGCTTATTACTGCTTCTGTACAAAAGAAAGATTAGCAACACTTAAAGATGAAAATGGTATTGGTAAATATGATAAGCACTGCTTACATTTATCTAAGGAAGAAGTTGAGAAGAGATTAGCAGCTGGCGAACCATACGTTATTAGACAAAACATTCCAGAAGAAGGCGTATCTGAATATGATGATATGGTATTTGGACACATCTCAGTTCCAAACAAGGATATGGAAGATGAAATCTTAATTAAGACAGATGGTATGCCAACATACAACTTTGCAAACGTTGTAGATGACCACTTAATGAACATTAACTATGTTATTCGTGGTGTTGAATATCTATCTTCTACTCCAAAATACAATTTAATGTATGATGCATTTGGTTGGGAAAGACCTCACTATATGCACCTATCTCCAATTATGAAAGATGCTCAAAGAAAGCTATCAAAGAGATACGGAGATGCAAACTTCGAAGATTTCATTGCTAAGGGCTATTTAGCTGAAGCAATCGTAAATTATATTGCTTTACTTGGATGGGCTCCAAAGTCTAACCAAGAAAAGATGACAATGCAAGAAATGCTAGATCAATTTGATGTTGATGGTATTTCTCACTCTCCATCAATTTTCGATGAAGCTAAGATGCGTTGGTTAAATGGAGAATATATTAAGGAATTATCTATAGATGAATATCTACAATATGCTACTCCATATTTTGATCAAAGCAAGGTTAAAGGAAAGTATGACTATAGAAAGCTTGCTGAATTATTAATTCCAAGAACAGAAATCTTTAGCGACATTCCAGAAAAGGTTAACTTCTTAGAAGAGTTCGGTGAATTTGATGTTGAAATGTTCGAACACAAGAAGATGAAGATAACAAAAGAAATCGCGCTAAATGCTCTAAAGAAGTGCGAAGAGATTCTACCAAAGGTAGAAAACTGGACAAATGACTATTTAAAAGAGCTTTTAACTACAACAGCTCAAGAGATGGGAATTAAGACAGGACAAATCTTCTTACCTTTACGTTTAGCTCTAACTGCTGCCGCTTCAACACCAGGTGGTGCAACAGAAATGGCAGATCTTCTAGGAAAAGAAGAAACTCTAAGAAGATTGAAATTCTCAAGAGAATTATTAGAAAGCAAAATGTAATTATAATTAAAATTATACGTGTGACCTTGAAAATTTCAGGGTCACATTTTTTATTCAATTCTTTAATTAAACTTTAACTTTCTCCTAAATAATTGAGTTGTAAGGAGGAAGACCTCATGAAGAAATATAGTTTGGTATTAATCGTTTTATTAATAGGAGTAATGGTGTTTGCCATTGGATGCAGTACTGATTTAAAGGTCGGAAGTAGCAATTCTACAACAAATACTGGCAAATCAACTCAAACAATAACAGGAGATGATGTTCAAGGAAGCACAACTGATGTTGAAATAGAAGAAGATGAAATAACGGAAGAATTCACATTGGTTGATGAAAACGGGAATAGCGTAACTGCTGTTAATGGTGTATATACAATAACTACAGCTGGTTCATATACAGCAAGTGGCAAATTAACTCAAGGACAAATCTATGTTGATGTTCCTAATGAAGAAGTTGAAATTGAATTAAATGATGTATCTATTTCAAATAGTTCAGTATCTCCAATCTTTGTCAAAGATTGCGATACATGTACTATAAAAGTAAAAAAGAACACAACAAATTATATATACGATACAAGAACAACAGATTATTCTGAAACAACAGATGAAACAATAGGTACAGCTGCTATTTATGTTGCTAATGGTAACCTAAAGGTTAGCGGTAAGGGAACTATATCTATTACAAGTAACAAGAATTCTGGTATTCATTCAAAAGATAATGTAACTATAAAGAATGTGACAATGATTATTAAAGCCATGAATAACGGCATTAAGGGCAATGATAAAGTAACAATAGAGGAGAACCCAACAATTGGTATTGTATGCGGAAATAACGGCATTAAGACTTCAAATTCAGATATGGGATCTTCAGTGCAACATGGCTATATTTATATAAATGGCGGAACAATTACAATTAACTCATATGGTGATGGTATTGATGCAGCATATGCAGTTGAATTTGGAACAAGCCAAGATAGTGATGGTACAGTATATACTCCTACTGTAGACATCTATACAAATATATATTCTTCTTATACAAATACTACCACATCTTCGGTTAGCACGTCTTCTCTATCTATGGCTGGCCCAGGAGGTGGTAGTATGCAACCTGGCGGTGGATTCAGCGGAGGAGGATTCAGCGGTGAGACATCTGCCGAGAAAGCTGACGATAGCGCAAAGGGCGTTAAGGCTAACGAATATATCTTAGTAACAGCAGGAACAATCTTCACATATACATATGATGATGGATTCCATACAAATAACGATGCATTAGAAACAGGTTCTACTGCGAAAGCAAATATTACAATCCAAGGAGGTACGCTAAAGATTAAGGCTAGCGATGATGGAATTCACGCAGATGGCACCCTAACTATTGAAGATGGTGTTGTATATGTTTCAGAATCTCATGAAGGGATTGAAGCAAAAACAATTAACATCAAGGGTGGAGAAGTTACGGTCTTTGGTGATGACGATGGCGTAAATGCATCTTCACAAATTAACATCTCAGGCGGTAGATTAGACGTAACAGTAAATCCAAGCGGAGATACAGATGGTATTGACTCAAATGGCTCAATTGCAATTACTGGCGGTGTTGTTATAACACGTGGGCCAAATAGCGAAATGGCTACGCCATTAGATGCTGATGGATCTGTTACGATCTCAGGAGGAACAGTAGTTTGTATTGGATATTTTGCAAGCTCAATTAAATATAGTGGATTAACAAAGACAACTCTATCTTCTGGAAAATCTACAGGTACATATACGGTTACAATTGGTTCAAATACAATATCTTATACAAACAATTATACATATAGTGGAAACGTAACAGTTATTGGCTCATCAACGGCTACAATAGCGTAAAAGTAATTAATGTGATACGTGGCTGCCAAGGAAACTTGGTGGCCATGTTGTTTTATTTGCTTTACAACATAATTATTATAATGATATATTTATAATACATTTTGAATATATAAATTATTTTGTTCAAAATCCTTGCTCATACATCGAGGTATGGGACACTAGACCAAAAGGAGGTATTACGCATGAACAAGTACGAGCTTTTATACATCGTTGATAACGATTTAACAGAAGATCAAAAGCAAGCAGTTGTTGATAAGATTAATGCAATCATAACTTCTAACGAAGGTAGTGTTGACAATTTAGACAAGTGGGGAACACGTAAATTGGCATATGCTATCAACTTCAAGACAGAAGGTTACTATGTATTAGTTGAATTCACAGCTCCAGCTCAAGTTCCAGCATTGATCGAAAGACAAATTCGTATCATGGATGAAACTTACAGATGCATGATTATTAGAAAATAAGGAGAAAATTTATGAATAAGGTATTTTTAATCGGTAATTTATCTAGCGATGTAGACAAGAAGACAACAGCTTCTGGTGTATCTTATTGCAGATTTTCAATTGCTGTAAATCGTAGATTTGCAAAAACAAACGATGAAGTAGACTTTTTCAATATTCTTTGCTGGAGAGGCTTAGCAGATACATGCGCTAACAATTTAGTAAAGGGAAGAAAAGTAGCAATCGTTGGTTCTATTCAAATTAACAAATACCAAGCTCAAGATGGAACATCACGTCAAACTATTGAAATTCAAGCAGACGATGTAGAGTTCCTATCACCTCGTGACGGTTCTAAAGCCGCAGGGGAAACAGAAGTGGAAGAACCATCAGCTCCAGTTGAAGATACAACAGTAGCAGACGGTGACTTGCCATTTTAATAAAGGAGAATTAAAAAATGGAAGATAAGGAAAAGGTTGTTACACCAGCACAAACAGCTCCAGCTAAGGAAGGAAAGAGACCATTCAATTCTAACAAGAGAGCTCCTCGTAGAAAGGTTTGCACATTCTGCGTAGATAAGGCAGAAGCTATCGACTACAAGGATATCGCTAAGTTAAGAAAGTTCATTACAGAAAATGGTAAGATCTTACCAAGAAGAATGAGCGGCGTTTGCGCAAAGCATCAAAGAATGCTTACAACAGCTATCAAGAGAGCTAGAGAAATGGCTCTTCTACCATACGTAGCTGACTAATTTTAGCAAAAC
>JAEEWC010000089.1 GCA_016287155.1 Clostridia bacterium
AACGTTATCTTCTACAACTAAAAATTTCATATTGCCTCCGCTAATTCTACTTAAGATATATTATATATTTATTCTCATTTTTGTTCAATTTTATCTTTAAAACTCTCTATAAAGGCCTCTTTATCCACCTTATATATATGGCTTCTATTTGTAGAACAAACGATATAAATATCGTTGTCTAAATCTTCTATATGCATTTCCGTCCCGCAGCAAGGGCATGTGTTTTTTGCAACAAGTTCATACAAAGCCCCACTATATACAAACATTGGGCCTTTATTGAATTGCACTTTCTTTACCATAAAATCTTGCTTTTCCATCTCTTTTAGAGCACGAGTGATGTAGATATCTGAAATAAGCACTGAAGCCCCTGTTGCAACTACTAAAAATGCAACTACGATAACTACCCACTTTAGATTTGGATTAATATCTTCATGCAATAAAAGCCAGGCTGGAAGTAAGCTGCAAAGCATCAAAGTCGCACCTGCAAAAATTCTTGCAAATGACTTTTTTTGTTCCGCCTTTAAATCCCCAATTTTTTGAGCTTTTATATCCTCTAAATTAGCCTGTTTTGCACTATCTATATCTCGTTGCTGAATTGACGCTTTAGATAGCATAAATTCTGTATCTTCTTCACGTGCTTTTTTGCGCTCAATATAGGTTAATTTTCTGTCCGCATTTTCAGCGCCACAGAAAGGGCAAAATGTTAGATTTTCATCAAATTCTTTATTACACTTTTTGCACGTTTTCATTTTGCTTTATTTTCCTATTTTTTAAATATGTTGCTATATTTATAGCAAAAAGCCCTAAAGATATAAAGAATAATATCCAAATTCCCCAGCCTGATGTAATCGTAGATTGGTTAAATACTGTCTTTAAATTAATAGCCAAAGAAAAGATCAAATATTCCAAAGAAGATAACATAAAAAATCCTGTTCCAACTGTTGAATATAATCTATTTCTTTTCTTGTTGTAATCCACAATTATTAAGGCCACCATAGCCACAAAAAATACGCTAAGATTTATGCTCATAACAAGCGTTGCAATTCCCATGGTATTTACTTGCTCAATTTTGTCCTCTCCATATAGTGGTGCAACTAAATCTACAATCCCTTGATAGATCTCATCAGATTCAATTGTTATGCCCATTTTTTCAAGCACAAATCTAAAACCTTTTGTGCAACCACGCATTGGAGCAATGATTGCATCAAGTGATGTCACATTAAATTCGTATTGCTCGGCATCTGATGCCGTACCTGTTGTTGAAATTTTTAAAGAAGCAAATAAAAGTGGCGCTAAAAGTAGCATAAATAGGATAATTATAGTTAAAACAACATTCATTGTTGTACACCAAATAGATAGCTTAAAATTATCCATCTTTTGAGGCGCAACAGGAGTTGTTGCAACTGGTGCATTTTGCTTATTTATATCGTTTGCTTTTTTCTTTGCTCTACTTGCCATTTAACCTCACAGCATTTCATATTATATTCTATTTTATTATTAAAAACAACACGCTATTTATTTTAAAGGGCTGTCACAGTTTTGTTGCGTTATTTTAAAGTGTGACAAAATGAAGATAAACTTAAAAAATATTTGTTGCATTTCTATTGCATCCGCGCGATGTAAATATTATAATAATCGCATATGGAAATCGAAAATGTAATACTCGCACCGACACAGCTATGGAAAGATTATGACCCATATAATGAGCCACTAAGACCATCATACCTAAAGTTTGAAGAAACCGAGAATTACTACGAAGTTGCAGCATTCATAAACGGAGATAAATATGGTTCTATCTACACAAGAATCTACGTATATGGATACATGCCAAAGACCAACAAATTGAACTCAAACATCATTTTTATAAATGATGTCTTGGATAAAACATTCTCAATAGATAACTTAAAAGCCTATGCAGATGCAGGCTATGGTGTGTTCACTTTTGATTACATCGGTAAGACAAAACTTCACCACCACTACACCCTATATCCAGCAAAGGTTTATTATGCAAATTACCAAAATGTTGGGGAACATTTAAATCGTGCTAATCCAACAGCAAAAGATAGCGCATTTTATGTTTGGGATAAGGTTTGCATGAAAGTTATTTCCCTTGTTAAACAGTTAAGAGGTAGCGATTGCAACATTACCCTTACTGGTTACAAAACGGGCGCAGATATAGCACTTCAAGTTGCAGCCATCGACAGACGTGTCAATGCGGTTGCATCTTTTTTAAATCTTGGATGGAAGGATTATAGAAATTATCCAAAGTTAGCTACTTCCCTTCACATGCCAATTGATGATGAAAGAAAAAGATGGTTCGCAGGCTGTGCAACTGAATCATATTTGAAGTTTATAAAATGTCCTACACTATGTGTGACTACTTCAAATTGCTCTTTAACATCACTAGATAGAATTGAAGATTCAATAAACATTCTAAAAGGAAATAAGGTAAACTTCTCTTTAAGTATTTTGCCTGGACTTTCAGATTCAGTTTCATTTAGAGCAAGATCTCTTCTTTATGGTTGGATGAGTTCTCTAACCCAAAAGCAAAAGATGCCTAAAAATCCAGATTTAGAATTAAAGTTAGACAAAAATGGTGCCATCATTGCATCAGTTAATGTAGATAAGAGCCAAGATATTGACGATATTATTCTAAATTACAGCTTTGATGAATTAGATAGCACACTAAGAAGCTGGTCATTTAAATATGTTGAAAATGGCGATATGAAAACTTCAATTCCAGTATACGAAGAAACACAAATTGTGTTTGCATATGTGACTGTTAACTACAAAAACGGCGTATCTTTATCTTCAGCGCAAAGATACATCACAACACCTGAGGATGAAAATATAGTAAGATTGCCAGTCAAAAAAACAAGAATCATTTTCCAACCAAATATGGGAATTGATGGCTGGCTAGTTGAAATTGTTGGTTCAATGTTCCAATTCTATGAACCACAAATCACAAAGGGACCTTTAGATTTATTTGGTATAACTTGTGAGAGAGGTAATTTAACTACCTATTCAATTGGAGAATATAGACTAAAGAGTGTGTCACAAAATTTATTACAATTTGATGCCTACTCTAAAGATAAGAGAAATTTATGTATTGAGGTATGTTCAGGTACATACGGAAAATATGTGAACTATACAGCAAATGTGGCGCTTTCCACTAAAGGCTGGACAAAATATGCGCTAAAGCTTTCTGACTTTAAAGATGAAAATCTAGTTCCTCTTAAGAGTTGGAGAGATGTAAAGAAGTTATCTTTTAAAGATACAAACGGCGTATTATTAACAAATATTATATGGGTGTAAGATGGAAATAGAAGACAAGAAGACACAAGATAAAGC
>JAEEWC010000090.1 GCA_016287155.1 Clostridia bacterium
AGAAAAGGACATCGATTTTGATGTTGATGTAAATTCTGTAGATTTTGTAGTAAAAATTGACGATTATACTAAAACTAATATGAAAAAGTGGCTAATTTATAATAAAATAGACAAGTATATTCTAAAATTGCCAAAAATATTGAGGTCGAAAGATATTAATGTTGTTAAGGACTTTATTGCAAATGATCCAAAAGTAGGTGGAATTTTAGCTGAAAACTTGGGTGCAGTTGAAATCGCAAGAGAACTTGATATGCCTTGTTTATTCGGTCCTGGTATGAATATTCTAAATGCCAATAATTTAAAGACATTTGATATAAAAGAATATGTTCAATCTGTAGAACTTGCAAAACACGAAAACATAAAGGGCGCATATATTTATTCATATGGCTATATACCACTTATGACGTTTACACATTGCCCAGTTCAAGTAAATACTGGATGTACATGCGCAACTTGTAAGTATTCAGGCGATTTTGAATATATTAATAGAAATAATCAATATAAAGTAGTTAGAGAAAAGATAAATTCTTGTTATTTTAACCTTTATTCGCCAAAAATCTTAGATCTAAGACAGTTTGGATATAAGAAAGTATATATTTCATTATCTAGAATTGAAGATGATGCCAAAAATATCATTTCAGATTTTATAGAAAATAAGGGCATTATTTCAGAAAATGCCTATTTAGGACACAGCTATTTGCCAATTAAATAACTGATATTGCCAGACGCAAAATTTTTTAAGAAATTGCCTTTACAAACTGTAATTTTGTCGATATATTTGAAGTAGATATAGTTAGTTTAGTTCTACTTATAGGATAACCTTTTAGGAGATAAGCGACACAAAAAAGTGCCGCTTATTTTCATTTATGAAAATATTTTTCGAGTTTTTAAATTAGATATTTACAATAAATAACAAAAAGACTATATTATAATTAGTTTTAACATAGGAAATCCATTTATTTTGTTCTACTATAATTGGATTTGATAATTTTACTAGAAGGTAGGTGGTAATTATTGCCACTTATTTTCATTTATAAAGATTATATTTATATTTGCGTATGTACATATACAAAAATTTAAATATTATGATATTATTATTTACGTGATTAGCGAAAATACATTGGACATATTGGAATATAAAGAAATATTAAAACTAGTGTCTGGTTATGCTTTTTCACGCCCAGGAAGAGAAGCAATTCTAAATATTACTCCAAATGTAGATTTAGATAAGGTTAAATTGGATTTAGATTATACAGCTGATGCAGATAAGCTTTTATATGAAATGGCTGTAAACATTTCGCTTGCCTTTGATGATATCGCAGAATCTTTAGAGCTTGTTCATAAGGGTATAACCCTTAATCCTGACCAATTATTAAAAGTTGCTCGTGTTTTAAAGGTAGCAAAGGTAGCAAAAAGAAACATCCTATCTGCGCCAGATAACGAAGTTCAACTACTAAAAGAAGAATGTAATCATATATTTGTAGCTACAGATATTGATGAAAAGATTGAATCTTGCATTATAAGTGAAACTGAAGTTTCTTCTAATGCATCTGCAAAATTATATGAAATTCGTAACGAAATCGCGAATATTAATAGAAAAATAAGAGAAAAGCTTCAAAATTATATCTCATCATCTCAATATGCATCATATTTGCAAGATAATATTGTAACAATTCGTTCTGGAAGATATGTTATTCCAGTTAAAACTGCATATAAAGGAATGGTAAAAGGTTTAATCCATGACCAATCAGCTACTGGATCTACAACATTTATCGAACCAATTGCTATTGTTGAATTAAATAACGAATTGCGTTCATGCGAGATTGAAGAGCAACAAGAAATCGAAAAGATTCTAAGAATGCTATCTCAAACAATTGATTCAAGCTACTATGAAATAGTAGAAACATACAATACTATCATAAAATTGGATATTATTTTCGCTAAAGCTCAATATTCAAGAGTAATTAAGGGCGTTTATCCAGAATTAAACAATGAAGGCCAAATAGATATTATTGAGGGGAGACATCCACTTATAGATAAAGATAGAGTTGTTCCTGTATCTATATCTTTAGGAGAGAAATATAACACATTATTAATATCTGGTCCAAATACTGGCGGTAAGACAGTTTCTATTAAACTTGTAGGACTTTTATCTTTAATGGCGCTAAGCGGAATATTTGTACCAGCAAAACCTGGTACTAAAATTTCGGTATTTGAAGATATTTTATGCGATATTGGTGATCAACAATCAATCGAGAATAATCTATCTACATTCTCAGCACATTTAATGGCAATTATTAACATTGTTAATAAGGCAAACGATAAATCGCTTGTTCTTTTAGACGAATTAGGATCAGGTACTGACCCGGTTGAAGGTGCAGCGCTTGCTATTGCTGTTATTTCTTATCTAAAAGAAAGACATGTAAAAACTATCGTTACATCTCATTATAAAGAATTAAAAGAATTTGCATATTCATCTGATGATGTAACAATTGCTGGTATGGACTTTGAACCTGTAACATTTAAGCCTACATATCGCTTGATTATGGGCCAAACTGCCTCATCAAATGCGCTAGAGATAGCAAAACTATTAGGATTAAAAGAATCTATCGTTACAAACGCTAAATCTCTAATTTCAGAAGAAGATAATAAATTCAATAACATCATTCGTGGTGCTGAGATTACAAGACGTGAAGCTGAAGATTTAAAGCATAAAGCTTTACAAGAACTAGAAGAGATAGAAAAGAAGCTTAAATACTACGATGATTTGATTAAAGTTGAAGAAGAAAAGAAAGCAAAGCTTGAAGAAAAATTATCAAAGAGTGCTAAAGAAGTTTTAGGCGATTATTTAGACGAAGCTGACGAATTAGTCGAAGAATTAAAAGAAAAAGTCCGTCAAGGCGATGAAAAGGCGCTATTTGAAGCAAATAAGTTAAGAAAACAACTAGAAAGAATGCAACCAACATCAAATGAAAAGATGCATTATACAAAAGTTGGCGGCGAGATTAAAGCTGGCGATGATGTATATGTTAAGTCTTTAAATGAGATAGGAAAAGTAATGAGTGTTGCTCCAAATGGTAGAGAATGCCAAGTAAAAGTTGGTGTTATCTCTATGAAGGTTAAGACAACAGAACTTGAAAAAACAATAGTTAAGAACGCAAAAGAAGAGAAAAAGAAGGTAAATGTTAGATTTGTTGGCGATTATAACTTTGATATCTCAACAGAATTAAACATTATCGGTAAAAATACAGATGAAGCTCTTTATGAGCTTGAATACTATCTTGGAAAGGCAAAAGCTAAAGGATATAAAGAAGTTAGAATCGTTCATGGTAAAGGTGAAGGCATTCTAAGAAAGGCTGTTGCTGAATATTTAAAGAAATCAAAGATAGTAGATAAATTTAGATTAGGTGGATATGGAGAAGGCGATGTTGGCGTCACCATCGTTACGTTAAAATAATGAGACATTCATATAAATATGAAAATAAACAATATAACGTATTAAGATTGGTGCTACTTGCCATAGCGCTACTTGCAGATTTAGTGAATATCTTCATGATTCCATCTGCTATATTTAACCCAATAATGTTTTTGACAATTGCCTTGGTATTTCTTGGCTTTTTAGCAATTAGAATATCAACAATATATATGACATATACGATTGAATATTCGTATTACAAGGGTGAATTAAAGGTAGATAAGATATTCTACAGAAAAGCATATACAGTTATAAGCATAAAAAAGGAAGATATTTTATCTATAGATAAATATAACGAACAAGAGGTAGAAGCAAAGCGCCTATATGATAAATCTTGCATTTATGATAGATTCCTTCTTGAGACTAAATCTCACGAGAAATATATTCTAAATCTTGACGATACAATGTATGCGGCGCTACTTTGCGAGGATAAGTATGATTTATTTAGATAATGCAGCTACAACAAAGATGTATGAAGAGTGTATGGATGTATTTAAAGATTATGCATGCAATAATTTTTATAATCCATCAGCTTTATATTCACAATCACTAATTGGTGGGGATTTGTTAAAGGCTGCAAGACAAAACATTGCAAAAAGATTAACTTGTAATTATCAAGATATATATTTCACAGCATCTGGATCAGAGGGCGATAATATGGCCTTTTTATCTACGATAAAGCAAAAGAAAGGGAAGATTCTAATTTCTAATGTTGAGCACGCTGCTGTATTTAATATGGCATCTCATCTAAATGAAATGGGATTTGATTTAGATTTTGTAAATGTAGATAGATTCGGACGCGTTGATATAGCCGATTTTAGGGCCAAGATGACAAAAGATGTTATCCTTTGTTCAATTATGCATGTTTGCAATGAAACAGGCGCTATTAACCCAATTAAAGAGCTTTGCAAGATTGCTAAAGATGTAAATCCTAAGGTTATATTCCATTCAGATGGGGTACAAGCATTTGGTAAAATCCCAGTTAATCTAAAAAATTTAAATGTAGATGTATATACAATATCTTCTCATAAGATTCACGGACCAAAGGGTGTTGGGGCTATATATATCAAGGATTCAGTTCATCCAAAGACATTCATCTATGGTGGCGGACAAGAAAATAATATACGTTCTGCTACAGAAAACGTACCAGGTATTGCTGCTTTTTCTAAGGCAATAGATATTAAATTCGCAACACTTGATGAGGATGTTCAAAAATCTAAAGAGATTCAAAAGATGATATATGATTATGTTCAAAATTTTGACGATTGTATTATAAATACAAATCTAGAGCAATCATCTCCATATATAGTATCTTTCTCGCTAAAGAATGTAAGAGGAGAAGGCATTGTCCATAATCTAGAATCTAAAGATATCATAATTGGAACAGGTTCAGCTTGCTCAGCAAAGAAGGGACTAAAGAGAATACCTCTAGCCTTAAATCTAGATGGAGCTTACCATAATGGTATGCTAAGAATATCTTTTGATCCAAAAGACGATATAAACGAAATTAAGCATGCGTTAGATGAATTAGCTAATGCAATAAAGATAGAAAGGAATTTGCAAAAATAATGGAAAAGGTAATTTTATTAAGAATCGGTGAAATATTCTTAAAAGGAAAGAACAAGAGTTATTTTGATAACTCTTTAATAAACAACATAAAAAGACATCTAAGCGGTATCAACTATAAGTTCGTAAAGAGCCAAAATAGATACTATTTAGAAGATTTCAAGGAAGAAGACCTAGATGAGATTGTAGATAGAGTAAAGAAGGTATTTGGGCTTCATTCTTTATCTATTGCTACAAAGGTTAAGAATTCAGAAGAAGAAATCAAGGATAATATATTAGAATATGCGCCACACGAGGGCCAAAGTTTTAGAGTTACATGTACAAGAGCAGATAAGACATTCCCATACAAATCTTATGAATTTGCAGCAAAGATGGGCGGTGTTATTCTTGCAAATGTTAAAAATGTAGAGGTAGATTTACACGAACCTGATGTAGTTATATCTATAGATATAAGAGAATCTGGCTACACATACATTTTCTCTCAAAAGATTATGTGTGCTCAAGGTATGCCAGTAGGAACAGCTGGCAAGGGAATGCTACTACTTAGTGGTGGTTTTGATTCTCCTGTAGCTGGATGGAGAATGGCACGTCGTGGTATGAGAATATCTGCAATCCATTTCCATTCATATCCACATACATCACTTCAAGCAAAAGAAAAAGTTATCGATTTAGCAAAGGTTATGACTGAATATTGCGGAGATATCGATTTATTCATCGTACCATTCACAAAGATTCAAGAAGCAATTCACGAGCACTGTCGTGCAGATTTCATGATTACAATTATGAGAAGAATTATGATTATGATTGCAGAAAGAATCGCAAAAGCAAACGAATGCGGTGCTTTAATTACAGGCGAGAGTTTAGCACAAGTTGCTTCACAAACTGTAGAATCAATCACATCAACAAATCAAGCCGTAGAATTATTGCCAGTATTTAGACCTTTAATTGGTATGGATAAGAGCGAAATTATTGAAACTGCAGAACACATCGGTACTGCAAAATTAAGCGAATTACCATATCCAGATTGCTGTACAGTATTCTTACCAGATTTCCCAGTAATCAAGCCAAAGTTACAAGTAGCAATTGATGAACAAGCAAAGCTTGTTGATTTAGAAGCATTAATTCAAGATGCTATAGATAATACAGAGAAGATGAGATTAAAACCATCTTATACGGAGGAATAATATGCCATACATTCAAATTAAAGCCTATCCAAAAGACGAAAACATCAAAAAGAAGGTAGCTCAAAAGATTGAAGAAGTATTTCTTGAAGAATGGGGATGCAAGAAGGAAGCAATCTCTGTATCTTTCGAAGAAATTGATCCAGCAAATTGGGAAAACACAGTTGTTAAGCCACTAATTGAGCCTAACAAAGATAAAATGTACATATTAAATGGAGAAAATAACAAATGATGACTCTAAAAGAAGCTATATCTAAAAGACATTCTGTTAGAAGATATTTAGATGTTCCAATTGAAGAAGAAAAGGTTCAAAGACTAAACGAAATCATTGATGTTCTAAATAAATCTTTAGATTTACATATTCAATTAGTCCTAAATGATAGAGCCGTATCTACTAAAAACGGTAAGCCAAAATATGGTAGTTTTGAAAATGCATACAATTATTTCGTTCTTGCTGGTAAAAAATGCAAGGATTTAAACGAAAAGTTGGGATATGCAGGGGAATGCTTAGCACTTAATGCTGTAATTTTAGGTCTTGGCACATGCTTTGTTGGTATGTCATATACAAACAATAAAGATAAATATGTACTAGAAAAGGATGAAAGCTTAGATCTAATGCTATATGTAGGCTATTCAAACGGAACAGAACACGCTAGAAAATCTAAACCATATGAAGATGTAGCAAAAGGCGAAAATGCGCCTGCTTGGTTTATAGATGGCGTTGAGGCAGCGCTTTTGGCTCCAACAGCTATGAACCAACAAAAGTTTACGCTTGAATATATTGATGGTCGCGTTAAAGCTAAATATGGCCTTGGCGTATTTACTAAAACTGACCTTGGAATTGTTAAATATAATTTCGAAATCGCATCAGGAAAAGACTCATCAATCTGGTATTAAGGCTCAATTTGAGCATTTGTATCGCTAAATGAACAAGTAGGCAAAACTCTCAGTTTTAGCCTACTTATTTCTAAAGTAGGGTAAAATTATTATAAATTAAAGCTATTTTTATAAAAAGTAGGGTAATTTGGAGGAAAATGCTTCTCAAATTTTTGTCCTTTTGAAAAAATCTTGTTGAGTTGCGCGCGCTAAATATATATAATAAGTGCGTATGAAGAATTTAAAATATAAGATAATTACCTATGGATGCCAAATGAATATACATGAGTCTGAAAAGGCTGCAGGTATATTAGAAAATTTAGGCTATAGTGAGACTGATGAAGAGAAGGATGCAGATTTAATCTTATTCAACACATGTTGTATTAGAGATAATGCAGAAAAGAAGGCCTTTGGTAACATTGGTGCTATTAAGAAATTAAAAAAGCAAAAAAAGAACCTAATTCTAGTTGTTATGGGCTGTTTAGCTCAAGAAAAGGGAACTGTAGATACAATTAAAGAGAAATATCCTTATGTAGATATCGTTTTAGGCACAAATAATCTAAATTTATTAGATAGTGCCGTAACTACAGTATTTAATACAAGAAAAAAGCAATATTTAATTGATCCAAACGAAAAGCCAGATATTATCGAAGATGATAGAGTTTCTAGAACTTCATATCCAAATGCTTGGATAAATATCACATTTGGCTGCAATAACTTCTGTACATATTGTATTGTTCCATATGTTAGAGGTAGAGAACGTTCAAGAAAAATGGACGATATCCTAGCAGAATTCAAGCAAATGATAAAAGATGGCTACAAAGAAATCACATTTTTGGGTCAAAATGTTAATTCATACGGTAAAGATCTAGATGATGGATCAACATTTGCTAAGCTTTTAAAGGCTGCAGATGAGATAGAAGGCAAATTTAGAATTAGATTTATGACATCTCATCCAAAGGATTTAACAGAGGATGTCATAGACATCATTGCTCAATCTAAGCATATTTGCCATAATATCCACCTACCAATTCAAGCAGGTTCAAATAAGATTCTAAAATTGATGAATCGTCATTATACAAGAGAACAATATTTAGATACTATCGCAAAAATCAAGGCAAAAATACCAGATGTAGGTCTAACTACAGATTTAATGGTTGGATTCCCATATGAAGAAGAGGAGGATTTCCAAGACACATTAGATATCGTAAGAAAAGTTGGTTATTCATCTGCATTTACCTTTATTTATTCTATCCGTCGTGGAACAAAAGCTGCAGAAATGCCACAAATTCCATACGAAATATCTCAAGATAGAATTATGCGTCTAATTAAAGAGCAAAATTGCATTACAAAGCAATTATCTAAGGATTATGAAAACAAAGTTTTCGAAGTATTAGTAGAAGATACAGTTGAAAAGAGACCAGGATATGTTTGTGGAAGAACAGACTCTGGAAGATTAGTTACTTTTGAAGGGGCAAAAGAACTAGTTGGGGAATTCGTTAATGTAAAAATTAACAGATCTCAATCAGCTTCTTTGTTTGGTGAAATAGTTGGCAAAGAATAATAATTCATTATCTCCAATGATGCAAGGCTACATGGTTATGAAAGAGCAATACAAAGATGCTATTGTTATGTATCGTCTTGGGGATTTCTATGAAATGTTTTTCGATGATGCAAAAATCGCATCAGAAATTCTAGATTTAAC
>JAEEWC010000091.1 GCA_016287155.1 Clostridia bacterium
TATTATATAGTTTTAAGAATTTTGTATCATTCATTTGCTCATTAGTGATATATTTTCCATCTTTAAATAATGCATATGTAGTTATAGGAGTAGGAGCATTTTGTGCTTCTTCTTTACTACTTATATGGATTGCTTTAAATAGAATATTATTATCTTTAGCTGTTTGTTCTACAATAGGAACATATTTTCCATTGAATGGGCATTGACTTGTATAATATAAAACATAGCCTGGTTCTTCAATATGTGGGTGCTTTGCACATTCTTTAAACTTTGGTTTTAATGCATTCTTATCAAATGGTAAATACCATAACCCTATTCCATTATCAGCTTCATCAGATACAGTAAATCCTTTATATGCTAAAAACTTAGGATCAGCTAAGAATGATAATTTCTTTTTACTAGATAAAATACATAATCCAACTTTTCCTTTTTCTTTACTGTCTTTAATACAAGCATCAAGTAAATCGTTTGAATAGCCATGACCTTTAAATGAACCCGATACCCATAAACAATCTATGTACATATAACCATTTGCATCTATTGGATTCCAGGCGTTTTCTGCTGGTATATATTCTATAAAGCATTTACCTCTTTCAACTGATTTTAAAAAAACTAACCCATCATCAAATCTATCTTTTAACCATTTCTTTTTAGATGAAACTTGAATATCATTATTATTAGATATTGCACAACATATATGTTCTTTTTCTAAATTATCTTTTGTAACTTTTATGTAGTCCATTAGTTTTCTCCTTTTTAACCCTATTTTTAGCTATTTTGGATTATTTCTTTGTCAACAAACAAACAGTCTCAACATGCTTTGTTTGTGGAAACATATCATATGGTGTTATAGAATCAATTACATAATAATTTGTTAGTGTTGCTAAATCTCTTGCAAGTGTTGCTGGATTACAAGAAATATATATTATTCTATTAGGATTTGCTTCAACGATTGATTGTAGTACTTTGTCATCGCATCCTTTTCTTGGTGGGTCTATAACAACGAATGTTTTTTCATTGCTTAACTTCTTAACTACACCAGGTAATGCCTTTGCTACATCATCGCAAATGTTTTCTATATTTGAATTACCATTTATCTTTGCAAGCTTATTTGCATCATCAACGGCTTCTTTTACAATCTCAATACCAATAACCTTTTTAGCGTGCTTAGCCATGACATTAGATAAGATACCAATGCCACTATATAAATCTAAAACTACTGGCGCATCTTCCTTTTCTAATTCATCGCAAACTTGCGTATAAATCTTATCTCTAATCTCATCATTTATTTGTAAGAAAGAATATGGATTAACGCTAAATTTGACACCAAGAGCCTCTCCTTCAATCTTCTCATCTCCATATACACATTCCAATTTATCGCCTAAAATAACATTAGTCATCTTCAAATTTTGCGATACGTATAGGTTAAATGGTATATTTATGGTCTTTAGAGAATCTATTAATTTATCTACAGATGGAATCTTTGTACCATTGATAACGATACAAATACTAAATGTTTTATTAACTCGTCTAATGACAATATGTCTAATCAAACCAGTGTTAGATTTTTCATCGTATGTTGAAATTTTTTCCTTATTAATGAATGCTACAATGGCATCTATAAACAACTGCATCTCACCATCGTGAAGTGGACAATCGCCAAGTTCTTTATTTTCAGATTTAACAAATGGAACAAAGATATGAGAGTTTTGTTTATAAAAACCAGCTACTGCTTTACCATCAACTTTCTTGATAGGGATCTGCTCTTTATTTCTATAGCCGAACTTCTTGCCTCCAACAACGACATCGTTTACGACACAATCAATCTTGCATGCCCTATCAATACAGTTTTTGATATTAGCTTTCTTAACTTCTAATGAATAATTGTAATCTACATGCTGCATATCGCATCCACCGCATCTAAAGAAGATTGGACACAATGGTTGAATACGATGTGAAGATGCCTCAATTACTTTGATAACTTTTGCTCTAGAGAAATTTTTCTTAACCTCAGTAACTTGTGCTCTTATCTTTTCTCCAATAAGCGCGCCGTTTATAAATACGACTTCTCCATTTAATCTTGCGACACCTTCGCCTTCCATGCCACAAGACTCTATTGTTACTTCAATTATTTCATCTTTTCTCATATGATATATTATATCATACTAAATCAGGGTTTTCTTGCTTTTCTATTCTTTTCTTTACAGCAAAATTATCTCTTATTCCTCTAATATACGGTATTTGTATTAAGCCAATTGAAATAGCATATGCTACGCCTACGCTTACGCCAAATTGTATAAAGTTAGATGGTATATCAAGAAGCGATACTTCAAATCCTACTTGCATACTCTCTTCCATAATACCAAGCACAATACCGCCGCCAACATAATAGCCAAGAACCATCTCTAGTCCTCCAACTATAAAGCCAACTATGAAAGCTACATAATCTGACCATTTCTTTTGCGCACTCAACTTCTTTATGAATTGAATAGTTAATCCAGCAATAAATCCTTCAAGCCCTTTAACAATTAATGTTATAAGCGCATAAGCAGGTGCATAAATTAAATCAGCTATCATAGAGCCTAATGCCCCACTGACTAAACCACCTATTGGACCTAATATCGCCGACGCTACAAAAATGATCGTATCCCCGAAGTTGATGTAACCACCACTTAGTGACACCATAGGGATCGTAATTAAAATCGTTGCAACAAATGTTAATGCTGTGAAAACAGCAAGGTATGCAACATACCTAATCGTCTTTTTCCTTTCCATATTCCTCTCTCCCATTCGGACTTTACCGGCGGTTTCGGGATCTCACCAAAATCAGCTGTTGGGGCTGTCGGACTCGTCTACTTTCGTAGCATTACCCACGGTCTGGAATTTCGCCATGCCCAGAGTTATTTTATTACCTACCTATTTGATAGGTTAATAGTATTATAGCACATTTCTTGCTAATTGCAAGCATTATTTTACATCTTTTTTTTAATAAATATAAAGCATATAATAAAAATAGATGGGGGACTTATGGAAGAAAAAACTATTACACGTAAAATGTGGACAATTTTAATCGTTTTTGGTCTATTTGGACAAATCGCATGGGCTGTTGAAAACATGTATTTTAATTTATTTGTTTACAACACAATTGCAAAAAGCACTCAAACTGTAACACTAATGGTTCAACTAAGTGGTATAACTGCTACTCTTGTTACTTTATTTGCGGGAATCTTTTCTGACAAACTAGGCAATCGTAGGCATTTCATATCTATTGGTTATATTGTCTGGGGTGTTGTTATTGCATCATTTGCTTTTATCTCTACAAACAATACTATGAAGACGTTTGGTATTAATGATATGCAAAAAGCAATATCTATTACCTGTACGATAGTTATTGTAATGGATTGTGTTATGACACTATTTGGATCTACAGCAAACGATGCTGCATTTAATGCTTGGGTTACAGATAACACAGAAACATCTAATCGTGGTAAAGTTGAAGGCGTTTTATCTATAATGCCACTTCTTGCCCTACTTATTGTTGCTGGTGGATTTGGTATCTTAGTTGATTTAATTGGATATGATGGCATGTTCATCGCACTTGGTGTAATTGTTGTTGCTTCTGGTATTATTGGACTATTCACAATTAAAGATGCTCCAACACTTCAAAAGTCTAACGATGTTTTCTACAAAGATTTAATATATGGATTTAAACCATCTGTAATTAAGAGCAATGTTTCTTTCTATATTGTTTTACTTGCCGTTTTATTATATTGCATAGCAAGCCAAATCTTTATGCCATATCTTATTATCTATCTTCAAGAATATCTTCACTTCACTGTTATTGAATATAGCTTAGTTCTTGGATTAGTAATTCTACTTGGTGCTACTGCTGTTGTATTTATAACGCGTGCCTCAGATAAATATAGAAAAGATAAATTAGCGTATATCTTTACTGGTATATTCTCTATTGGCTTAATTGCGATGTATTTTGTTAAATTTGAATCTCATATTGCAAATATTATTGTATTTGCTATATTTGGGCTTGTAATGATTATAGGATACATTTCTTTAATGTCACTTCTTGGCGCACTCACTCGTGATTATACCCCACAAGAAAACGCTGGCAAGATGCAAGGTATAAGAATGATTTTCTATGTTTTAATTCCAATGTTCGTAGGACCAGCTATTGGCCAAGCACTAAACGAATCTCAAGGTATTACATATGTTGATCCAGATACAGGATATCTTGCAAACGTTCCAGCGCCAGAAATCTTCTTAGTGGCAGGACTTGTTGCCCTACTTGTATTTATTCCTCTTATCTTCTTAACAAGACATATTAATAAACAACAAGCTACTCCAGCTCCTGTTCAAGAAGAAGTAGTAGAAGATATAAAAGAATAATAAATATTTATAACAATAAAATAAGGAGTCTTCGAGATTGAAGGCTCCTTAATTATTTTTGCTTATTGCTTAGTTCTTCTTACCAGCTTGAACTTTCTTTAGTCTAGCAAATCTTGGAAGACCATCTTCAAGTGGAGCTTTGCAATCGCCTTGGATTAGTGGTAATGCATAATCAATATAAGCTTGAGAAAGCATTGTACCATTGTTGATAATCCATTCTTGTGGGATCTTTTGTTCTGTGTTAGCAGCAAGCTTTAGAGGAACTGCGCTCATCTTGCCCTTGTACTTACCAGAAGTCATATCTCTCTTGATAACTACCATCTTATCTGTTCTACCAGCAACAGCATACTTAACTGCTTGAGCACCAGACTTGAAAGCTTCTTCAACGTCAACCTTAGATGCTAAGTGAGCACCACATCTTTGCATTAGAGAGAATTCGATACCTCTTGTCTTGCATCCGAATGTATCTTTGCATAGGTTAGCTAACATTTGTCCTACACCACCAAGTTGTACGTGACCGAAGCTATCCTTAGCTACGTTTTCGTTCATCTTTTCAGCGATAAGAGTTCCTGTTTCATCTGAAATACCTTCAGAAACACAAATCATAACCTTACCCTTGTTTGCTTCGAACTTAGCCTTAACATCTGCTAAGAACTTTTCTGTTGTGAATGGAACTTCTGGAAGGTAGATTAGATCTGGTCCTAATCCCTTTGTGCAAGCTAAAGCTGAAGCAGCTGTTAACCAACCAGCATGTCTTCCCATAGCTTCTACAACAGTGATCATTGGTGTATCATAAACTGTTGCGTCTAACTTTAATTCCATCATTGTTGTAGCAACATACTTAGCTGCTGAAGCGTATCCTGGGCAGTGATCTGTACCATATAAGTCGTTATCGATTGTCTTAGGAACACCCATAACTCTCATATCCCAACCAGACTTCTTCATGAACTTAGAAATCTTGTTACATGTATCCATAGAATCGTTACCACCATTGTAGAAGAAGTAACGAACATTGTACTTTTTGAATACTTCAAGCATTCTCTTATAATCTGTATCATCTTTCTTTGGATCTGCTAATTTGTATCTAACTGAACCTAAAGCTGAAGATGGTGTGTTCTTTAATAATAAAAGTTCCTTTTCATCTTCTTGTCCGATATCATAGAAATCTTCGTCTAAAAGACCTCTAATACCATGAGCTAGACCGTAAACCTTTGTAATACAGTCACTGTGCTTTAAAGCTTCTGTAAATACACCTGCTGCACTTGCATTAATAACCGAAGATGGACCACCTGATTGTCCAAACATTAATGCGCCAACTAATTTTTCTTTCATTGAGTAAATCCTCCGTTTGTTTTTTCTATTTGCTTAGAGTTATAGCGTATTTGTATAACTCTTCATTGAACTTTCTTGGTGTTGCAAGAGCTTCTGTAATATCGTCATCGATAATCTTGTTATCTCTGATACCAACTACTCTACCGCCCTTACCTTCGATAAGTAAGTTAACTGCCTTGATACCAAATTCAGCAGCTAATAATCTATCTTGCATTGATGGCATACCACCTCTTTGGATGTATCCAAGAGTTGTTGTCTTAATAGAACCAGTAACTCCACCATCTTTTAACATTTGCTTTAATTGTTCAGCTTTGCAAACGCCTTCAGCCAAAACGATGATATCTGAAGTCTTACCAATTCTTTGATTTGTCTTAATCTTTCTTACAAGTTCTTTTTCGTTGAATGGAAGTTCTGGAACAAGAATTGATTCAGCACCACCACCGATACCAGCATATAAAGCGATATCTCCGCACTTTCTACCCATAACTTCAATTATACAAACTCTATCATGAGATGTCATTGTATCTCTTAGGTTATTGATAGCGCTTAGAACTGTATTTACTGTTGTATCAAAACCTAAAGTGAAATCTGTATAAGCAAGGTCATTATCAATTGTTCCTGGGATACCAATAGTCTTAACGCCAAAATCGTTGAACAAATCTTTAGCACCTCTAAAGCTACCATCACCACCGATAACGATTAAACCTTCGATGCCATAAGCCTCTAAGTTTTCTGCAGCTATTTGTCTATAATCTTTGTTAATGAATTCTTCACATCTAGAAGTCTTAAGGATTGTACCGCCTCTTTGAATAATATCTGAAACTGAACGTCTATTCATTTGGAAGATTTTATTATTGATAAGGCCTGTATAACCTCTTTCTACGCCATATACTTCAAGTCCTTGCTCGATAGCATATCTTGTTACGGCTCTGATTGCCGCATTCATACCTGGTGAGTCACCACCGCTTGTTAGAACAGCTATTTTTCTCATTGAATAAAAGCTCCTTTTTTGTAAACCTTGATAATTATATCAAAGACGATAGCAAATAGATATTGAATAATGTAAAAAAACGCAATTTTTTTTGTAAAAAACTGCGCATTTTTTGATATTTTCTATTTTTTAGCCAATTTTAGATTAAATCTTTAATAAAGATTTGGTCAAATCTAGACTCAAGTTTCATTACGATCAAATCATCTATATCGAAATGAATATCTGGACATAGGTATACCTTACCATTATATTTATATGCTACTGAGTCCTTTCCTTCCTTTGTAAATCCGATTAAAGTCTTGATTAATCTAGCGTTTTCGTTTTGAGAAATATTCTCATCAGCCTTTACATAGATTCTTCTTGGAGGCTTCTCTTCTTTCTTTGGAGCTTCTGCTTGTTGAGCATCTGTATCCAAGATCTTAACAGCGTTTGCTACAAGTGTTACTGACATATCATCTCTAACTTGAAGTGTACCTTCAATTTCAACTACGATATCGTTTTTCAATATACCCTTATATCTTTCATATACTCTTGAGAAGAATAATGTATCTACAGATGCAAATGAATCAATTAATCTTGCTGATGCCATTGTAGATTTTTCATGGGTCTTTTTGCTTTCAACGTTCTTTTTAGCAACGCTATCTAAAAGTCCCATTAATACAACTCTCTTTCCTTTATATTCTTCAGCAAGTTGTTTGATTTCTTCTAAGCCTTCTTGCTCTTCAGATTCAACTACTTGTCCTTCTTCCTCTTCTTCCTCATCATCGCTTTGAGAAGATAATAATGGAAGAATCTTTCCAAGGTTGAAATCATAATTATTAATAATGCCATTGTATTCTTCTAGTGGGTGTCCAGTCATGTAAGTATTTAATACTTCCTTTTCCATGGCAAGTAATTCTAACTTATCGAATTCTTTTACTTCTACCATGTTATCTGCACTTGCTGGATCTTCTAATCCACCTACCATATCAAATAGAGACATTTGTCCATCAAGCTCACGCTTTTTATCGTCTTGTGCTTTCTTTAGAATTGCTGGATAGTTTTGCATAATTGTAGCTCTTGTATGTCCAAAGCAATCCATAGCACCAGCTTTTGTACAGTTTTCAATTGTTGTTTTGTTTGCAACTTTTGGATCTACTCTATTTACAAAATCTGCTAGTGATTTATATTCGCCATTTTTCTTTCTTTCATTAACAATATCTTCAGCTACTTGCTCACCAATATTCTTAATAGCAGTCAAACCAAATCTTATACCGCCATTTTCTACCTTGAATTTAACATCACTCTTATTTACATCAGCAGGTAGAATTTCAACACCACCATGGTCTTTAGCGATATTAATATATTTTAATAATTGGTCTGACTTTGTAATTCTGTTATTTAAGATAGCGCACGCAAGTTCTACATAGTAATACTTCTTTAGATATGCAGTTTGATAAGCGATATGAGCATAAGCTGCAGCGTGAGATTTATTGAAAGCGTATGTTGCGAATCTTTCCATGATATCGAAAGTTTTATTTGCAGCATCTTCTGGGATATGCTTAACTTCAACAGCACCCTTTAAGAACTTAGCTCTTTCTTTTGCCATAACGTCTGCTTTCTTCTTACCCATAGCACGACGTAGATTATCAGCTTCGCCAAGTGAGTATGTAGACATTGTTCTTGCAGCATTCATAACTTGCTCTTGATATACGAATACACCGAATGTTGTGTTTAGAATTGGCTCTAAACATTCGTGTGGATATTCAACTTTGTTTGGATCCTTTCTCGCCTCTAGATATTGAGGAATAGCATCCATAGGTCCTGGTCTATATAAGGAAATTGCAGCAATCAAGTCTTCAATGTTGTTTGGTTGCATTTGTGTCATGAACTTTCTCATACCACCATTTTCAAGTTGGAATACGAAATCCGTATCACCATCCGAAATCATCTTATATACACCTGGGTCATCAACTTCCATCTTATCGAAGTTAATCTCTATACCATAATCTTCTTTTACATACTTAATAGCATGGTGAATATCGGTTAAAGTGATAAGGCCCAAGAAGTCCATCTTTAGTAATCCTAATTCTTCAACTTCTGTCTTTTGGAATTGAGTAACTACATCGACTTTATCGCCCTTCTTTTGAATTAAAACTGGAATAGCATCAATGACTGGAACGTTACAAATAACAACGCCGGCAGCGTGCTTTGACATATTCTTTGGCATACCTTCAAGTCTGCCCGCCATATCAATAACTCGATGCATGTCCTCATTTGTCTCATAAATCTCTATAAATTCAGGGATACCTGGGATTGGTTCGCCCTTCTTATCAAAAGCTCTACCAAGCGCCTTTGGAAGTGTTAATCCTGGGTCGTTTGGAAGTGTCTTTTTAGTCTTGTTTACCAAATCAAGTGGGATGTTATAAACTCTCGCTACATCGGCAATAGCATTCTTTGGCTTAAGAGTTCCTAATGTTAAAATTTGACATACCTTTTCTCTGCCATACTTTTTAACAACGTAATCAATAACTTCGCCTCTTCTTTCTGTACAGATATCGATATCGAAATCTGGTGGAGAGTTTCTTTCTGGGTTTAAGAATCTTTCGAAGAATAAATCGTAACGTAAAGGTTCTACGTTTGTAATACCAATAGCATAAGCAACGATACTTCCTACACCACTACCTCTACCTGGTCCAATTGGGATATCTACAGATTTACTATAGTTAATGAAATCCCATACAACCAAATAATAAGAATCGAAACCTTTTGTATGAATAACGTTTAATTCTTCGTTTGCTCTATCTATCTTTGCTTGGTCTAATTTATCTCCATATCTTCTCTTTAAACCATTGAATGTTAATTCACGTAAATATGTCTCCGGAGTGTAACCTTCTGGTGGAACATAAGTTGGATATAATCTTTCAATATCTCTTTCTTTAAAGCCTAATCCCTTACACTTATCCATAACTTCAATTGTGTTAGTTAAAGCTTCTGGGCACCATGAGAATAATTTTTGCATTTCATCATAGCTCTTTAGATAGAACTCTTGAGTATCAAATCTCATTCTCTTTTCATCACTTAATCTTGCACCTGTTTGGATACACAACATTACATCGTGTGCTTCGGCGTCAGACTTTTTGATGTAGTGAACGTCGTTTGTAGCAACAACTTTAGCTCCGATTTCTTTTGCTATCTTTGCAAGAAGTGGTAATATCTTTCTTTCTTCTGGGATACCGTGATCTTGAAGTTCTATATAGAAATCTTCTTTTCCAAATATCTCTTGTAATTGAAGCGCATATTCTTTAGCCTTTTCATATTCGTCATGTACTAAATATTGAGGAATAACACCAGCTAAACATGCAGACAAACAAACAAGTCCTTCTGAATATTTTCTAATAGTTTGCAAATCGATTCTTGGCTTACCATAGTAACCTTCTGTATAAGACAAAGAAGTTAAAGCACTTAAGTTTGCTAGACCTTGTTGAGACTTTGCAAGAACAACCAAGTGGTTGTAATCATATCTTTTTGTTGATTCTTGTCTATGCATATCCTCAACTGTATAGAACTCGTTTCCATAAATAACATTGAACTCTCTTCCCTCTGGAACAAAGTGTTTATATTGCTTTAGAGTTGAATATGCTGGATATGCAGCCATCATATTACCATGGTCAGTAATGGCAACACCAGGCATACCTAATCTTAGACATTCATCAAATAGAGGAGAACAGCCGTTATGAGTTAATCTTGCGGCTCCATCTAACAAGCTGTATTCTGTATGCAAGTGTAAGTGCACAAAAGGCACTGGCTCATGCATATCTTCTGGTTTGATTTTGCATTTCAAATCTGCCATCTTATTCCTCCATTGAATTTGCTAGATTCAATATTTTAGTCAATACTCTATTTAAAGAGCTTTTAGTCATAGATAATTTTTCGCTAAGTGTGCTCATTGAAGATGTTCTATCTTCAAGTCTTGCTATGCAAACTTGACGAATCTTTTCGTCTTGAATTTTATTAATCCCTTTAATTCTATCTATCTTTTCAATTGCTTCAATATATTTTGCATTAGCAATTGCAGTCTTATCTATATTTGCAGCCTCTATATTAGACATTCTATTGATTTCGTTATTCATATATCTTTGAATGCTAACAGAGTTTAGTTTTAATACGGCACCACTTGCTCCAACAAAAGCTAATGTGTCACTTATCTTTTCACTCTTTTTAGAATAAAGAGCGTGAGATACTTCTCTATTTATATATGTTAAATCAATCTTGCACTCTCTCAAAATGTTTTGAACAAGGAATGCATGGTCTTGTACCGAAAATGTCATCTCAAGATGATATCCTCTATTAGATTTTTCAATATCATCCTCTTTTGGGAAATATACACTTCCTGATGATGCAAAGATTCCTTGAATGTATCCTTCTGCCTTTTCCATATTAGAAACATAACTCATATGGACTTTCAAAGGCACCTCAACGAAGTTATCGCCCTCAAAATGAGGCAAAGCCATTTCTTCTAGCATTTTATTGGCCTTATCTTTAGATAAAGAAATAACGTACAATTTTGGGTCCAAATCGATATATTCGATTTCGTGTTCTATATCATACAATTCTATAAGCAATTCACTAACTACATTTGCAAGGTTTTCTTCTTTAATTTCGTAAGTTAAAAAGGCATCGCCTTTTTCGAATGCTTTTATTTGTGCAAGTGAGCAAGTGATTGCTGTTAAAAATGAAAGCTTTTTTTCTTTGCTTTCATTCTTAACTACTTTATATATTTCTTGCTTAACTTCTTCTGTGTAATTCATTAAGATTTTGACCTCAATTTAAATTCGCAACTATTTAGGTTTACTACTCTGTCTTGTATGTTATATTTCTCAACTAAACCTAGTGCGTAATCTACACAGCCAATCTCGTTTAATTCGTGGGCATCTGAATTTATAATAAAGTTCACGCCCGCATTAATTAGTTTTTCTAAATTCTCTTCAGTTGGAACTTCATGTCTTGTAGAAATCTCAACTAATGTTCCTAAATCTGCACAACATTTACCAAATTCATCATAATCTATTGGCATCATATAACCTGGGTGAGTTATAACATCTATCTTTCTTGATTGAATAGCTTTTAGATAAACTTGAGTATTTCTTCTTACTTGCCCTTTTGTGCAAATACCTGCAGTCCATAAAACAGCCGGAACAGCTAAAGAAAACAAAGCTGGCAATCTTCTTTGAGTCGCAGATAAATGATATCCAGCTAATATGATATCCATATCTTTTTCTTGCTCATCTGTTAAATCTATTTCACCCTTTTTGTTGATGATGTTTGCTTCAACGCCTAAAAGGATTTTAATCTCTGGGTATTTAACACGAAGTTCTTTAACTTGTTCTTTCATAACTTCAAAGCTCTTTGGAGTAATTCCAGCAAATGGTTGTCCAAAGCCGTGATCAGTTATAGCAATAGCTTTTAGATTATGCTTTATTGCTTCTTGAACATTTTGCTCAATAGTTCCTTTACCATGAGAAAAAACTGTATGTGTATGATAATCTCCGTATATTAAGTTCGTACTCATAATAGTAATACTATTATAGAATAAATCTAGCCGTCTCTCAACGGCTTTAATGTAAAATTATTAATTACTCAATATTCGATATAATTAAGCAATCTGCATTATGCGATTCTTTGAATCCTTGCTTTAGATAAAACTTCTTTGCGCCCTCATCAATTGGCACTACTTTGAAGTACATAATATCCTTATATTTTTCCTTTGCAAGTTTAACTAAATCTGATGCAATGTGCATACCTTGATAGTTAGGATTAACTAAAAGGAAATGAATAATTGCGAAGATTTCGCCATCATCTAAAACTCTAATTAGACCAACCAATTTTTCGCCATCAAAAGCACAAATAACAGTCTCAGAGTTTTGAAGCGCTGCAAACAATTTATCTGGATAATTTGCTTCTGGCCAGTTTACTGATTTAAATAGTTCTACTACTTCTTCTTTAGAAAATAATTTTGTTTCTTTAAATTCTATCATTCTTCAAATATAAATACTTTGTTTTGGTCTAAGATTAATCGACCCTTCTTTAGAGGCTTTCCTGTCAATAAATCAACAGTGTCTTTTTCAATTACATATGTACGTCTATATGGGCAAGTATTAGCAATTAAAGTTATAGTCTTTTTTGCCTTTCTCTTTAGGATAAGGATATCGTCATTTGCAATTTCAATATCGCCAATCATCTCTTCTCTATAATCTTTTCTAATCTTACCTAGCGCCATATAGTGGCCGTGTACTTCTTCGTTTATGTTATCCCATTGCATTGGCTCTCTATTTAGAGGATCTTCAAATCCTTGCATGCCGATTTCATCACCATAATAGATTGATGGGATACCTGGTAACATAAATTCAATTGCTGACGCAATCTTTAATTTCTTAACACCAAGATCGTAATTCTCTTGTGTTAATCTAAAGTCTTTTTTCTCCCACTTTGTTAAGTCGGCACCATTAGTACCACCGCCCAAAATTGTTAATGCACGAACTGTATCGTGAGTACCAATTAAGTTCATTGAACAATCTAAAGATTGTTTTGGATAATTTTCTAATAGTTCATATACCGTATCTTTGAAATCTTGAACACTTCCGCCCATAGCATAAGCTAGAGTTGCATTCTTATATACATAATTCATTACGCCATCTAATTCTTCACCTTGGAAGTAATGACGTCTTGTATCGTATGCAATCTTATTTGAAGCATCTTCCCAAACTTCGCCAATTAACAACTTATCTTCTCCGCCACGTTTTACGGCCTTTCTGATGCGTTTTACGAAGTCTTCGGCTAATTCATCGACAACGTCTAATCTCCACGCCTTAACGCCAAGTGTTGTCCATTTGTTAATAACACCATTAATTGGGTTTGTAATTAAATCTCTAAAGCCATTTGGAGTTGGTTTGATTGTTGGGCAAACTGTTACACCCCACCAACAATGATAATGATCTGGGAAATCATAGAATGTATACCAATTGAAATATGGGCTTTGCATAGATTGATATGCACCGATAGAATCGTAGTTGCCATATTTGTTAAAATACAAGCTATCTGCGCCTGTATGGTTGAATACGCCATCAAGCATGATATCTATTCCCTTTTCTTTAGCTTTTGTGATTAATTCTTTAAATTTTGCTTCAGTTCCTAATAATTCATCAACTTGAAGATAATCGCCTGTGTCATATCTATGCGTTGATGCTGATTTAAAAATTGGCGATAGATATAGGATTGTTACTCCTAAATCTTGTAAATAATCTAATTTGTCTATGATGCCTTGGAAGTTTCCTCCATAAAAATCATTTGCTCTATAGATTCCATCTTCATCGCAAATAGTTAATGGATCTGTCCATTCTTTTAAAACTCCTCTCTTTGTAAATACAGCATTCTTATCCTTGCCTTTTGCAAATCTATCTACAAAGGCATGATAAATAACGCCACCTTTTAAATCGTCTGGAGTTTTATAATCTTCATCATATACAGTTAATTGGAAACCATAACCGTTTTTGTCTACTCTAATTTCACCCTCTTCAGTGAAGAATACAAAGTGATACCAATATAGACCAACATCTAAATTATCGAGCTCAACAGAAAATAAAGACATACCATCTACCGTTTCAACATAATGAAGTGGGTACTCCGTAGGAATATCTACTCCATCTTGGTAGACATAAAGGTATGCCTTCTCTACGAAAACACCATCCTTGCAATAGGCATTTAGAGTTATTGTCTCTCCTGTGCCTACTGCGCCAAAAGGTGTTTTACAGTTTAAGTCTTTTGAGTCGAAATAAATTTCCATTATTTCTTCTTAGGGAATTTAACAGGTTTTAAGTGCCAAATTCTATCTACATATTCTTGAACAGCTCTATCTGATGAGAAGAAGCCTGCGTTTGCTGTATTCATTAATGACATTCTAGCCCAACGCATCTTATCTGAATATGCTTTATCTAACTTATCTTGTGCATCGCAATATGAAGCGAAATCTGCAAGAACCTTATAGTGGTCAGCGCCCATTACTAGGCTGTCTGCGATTTCATTGAATTGTACGCCAGCAATACCTGAACGTAGTCCATCAATAACTGCTTTGATTCTTGGATTTGAATGATAGAAGCTAGCTGGTTCATATCCACGCTTATTTAATTCTTCCACTTCATTTGCTCTCATACCAAAGATGATGATATTTTCATCGCCAACTCTTTCGTGAATTTCGATGTTAGCACCATCCATAGTACCCATTGTTACAGCACCGTTGATCATGAACTTCATGTTACCTGTACCAGAAGCTTCCTTTCCTGCGATAGAAATTTGTTCAGAAACATCTGATGCTGGCATTACAAGTTCAGCAAGTGTTACTCTGTAGTTTTCTAGGAATACAACTTTAATCTTTCCCTTGATATCTGGGTCATTGTTAATTTGTTCTCCTAAGCAGCAAATTAATTTAATGATTTGCTTTGCCATATAGTAACTTGGAGCTGCTTTAGCACCAAAGATAAATGTTCTTGGGTTGATATCTAAATCTGGATTAGCTTTTAATTGATAATACAAATCTAAGATATGAAGTGCGTTTAGAAGTTGTCTCTTGTATTCATGTAATCTCTTTACTTGAACATCGAAGATTGAATCTGGATTTACTTCTACTCCATTGTTCTCTAAAATGTATTTAGCAAGCTTTTCCTTATTGTGCTTTTTAATCTTCATGATGTTTTGAAGAACTTCTTTGTTTCCTTGGAAGTGCTCAAGTTTCTTTAATTCGTTTGCATCCTTTAAGAAACCATCACCGATTAATGTCTTAATATAATCACTTAATTCTGGGTTTGCTTGAGCTAACCATCTTCTGTATGTAATACCATTTGTTACGTTTGTAAACTTCATTGGATACATAGCATAGTAATCGTGGAAGATATCGTCCTTCAAAATTTGTGAGTGAAGTGCTGATACACCATTGATTGTATGAGAAGCTGCTAAGCATAGATTTGCCATCTTAATTTGGTTGTGAGATAGAATTGCATTATATGCAACTTTATTCCAATCATTTGGATAGAATGACCATAAATCATTACAGAATCTTTGGTTGATTTCAACAACGATTTGATAGATTCTTGGTAATAATTGCTTGAAGATATCTTCTGGCCACTTTTCAAGAGCTTCTGCCATAACTGTATGGTTTGTATAAGAAATTGTCTTTGTAACAATATCCCATGCCTTATCCCATGAATATCCGTATTCATCCAACAATAATCTCATCATTTCTGGAATACATAGTGTTGGGTGAGTATCGTTTACGTGAATAGCAATCTTTTCTGGAAGTGTATCTAAAGAACCATAGTCTCTGATGTGCTTTTTGAAGATTGATTGCATTGAAGCAGATACGAAGAAGTATTGTTGCTTTAATCTTAGCATCTTACCTTCGATGTGGTGATCTGCTGGGTATAGAACCTTACAAATAGATTCAGCTAGTGCCTTTTGCTCTAATGACTTAACATATTCACCTTGTGAGAATAATTGCATATCGAAATCATTAGGAGCTTTAGCTGTCCATAATCTTAATTTGTTAACTGCTGGTACATTGTATCCAGAGATGTTCATATCGTATGGGACAGCGTCTACTTCGTAGCAATTTACTTGGTCAACGTATAATCTACCATCTTCCCATCTTTGGTTAATTGTTCCACCGAACTTAATTCTGAATGTGTCTTCTTCACGAGGTGCTAACCAAACGTCACCATTTTGTAGCCAATCGTCAGCTAACTCTAATTGCCATCCATCATTAATCTTTTGTTTAAATATACCGTAGTCATATTTAATTGAGAATCCTGATGCTACATAATTTAGATTTGTTAATGATTCCATATATGCAGCAGCTAGTCTTCCTAAACCACCATTACCTAGACCAGCATCTGGTTCTAAGTCTTCAATTTCTTCTAATGTAACGCCTAACTCTTTACAAGCTGCAGCGAATACATCTGTAAGACCCATATTGAATAGATGGTTCTTCAATGATCTTCCTAGAAGGAATTCCATTGACATGTAATATACTTGCTTTGTTTCTTGCTCAACTCTCTTACGCTTGAAATCTAGTCTCTCCTCTGTTAATAAGTCTCTAACAATGTAGCAAATAGCTCTGTAAATTTGATGCTTACTTGCGTCCTTTGCTGTTTTACCGAAGTATCTTTGACACTTGTTATCTACAAGTTCTTTTACTTCTTTAGCGGTAATTTTCTCCATTTATTTTACCTTCCTTTTAATTATTTCGTTTCCCCTTTATCACGAAGTAATTAAATACTCTTGTATAAGTCGATATATTGATTTGCGATTGTCTTCCAGCTGAAGTCCTTCTTCATGCCATTTAATACAACTTTCTCCCAATCTGATTTGTAGTCTCTGTATAAGCCTACTGCTCTTTCGATAGCATATAGCATATCACTTGCATTGTATGTTAGGAAAGTAAATCCTTCTCCTTCACCTGTTTCGTGGTTATATGCTATAACTGTATCTTTCAATCCACCTGTCAATCTTACGATTGGTACTGATGCATAACGCATAGCGATCATTTGAGATAATCCACATGGTTCAAACTTAGATGGCATTAAGAACATATCTGATGCAGCATAGATCTTACTTGCCATATCTGATGAGAAGTTAATGATAGCTCTAAGCTTACCTGGATATCTGTTTTGCATATCCTTTAAGATATTTTCATATTTCCAATCGCCTGTACCTAAGATTACTAATTGAACATCCATATCTAGGATTCTATCCATTACAGCTGTAACTAGATCGATACCCTTTTGATGTGTTAATCTTCCAACCATACCAATTAGAGGAACTTCTTCCTTTACTGGCAATCCTAATAATTGTTGTAAACCAACCTTATTGAACTTCTTGTTTTCAAGTGAATTAATATCGTAATTCTTGAATAGAGATTGGTCTGTCATTGGATTGTTCTTTTCTTCATCAATACCGTTGATGATACCAGATAGTTTATACTTTCTTGCGTTTAGAATATCTTGCATTCCATAACCATAGTATGGATCAAGAATTTCATTTGCATATGATGGAGATACTGTTGTTACTCTAGCAGCAGATTCAATACCACCCTTCATATAATTTACGCATCCAGCATAACGAACTAATTGTGATTGATCATAATTTAATCCTAGGATATCTTCAATTAAGCCATCGCCGTATTGGCCTTGGAATTCAATATTATGAATTGTATATACAGTTTGTGCGTTCTTGCAGTATTCGTCGCCTCTATAGAAGCAATCCAAGAATACTGGAACAAGTGCTGTATGCCAATCATTCGCGTGGATGATGTCTGGTTTAAAGTCAATAATCTTTAGAGATTCCAAGATTGCCTTGCTGAAGAATGCGAATCTTTCACCATCATCATAATGACCATAAACGCCATGTCTCTTGAAATAGAATTCGTTATCAATAAAGTAATATGTTACTCCTTGATAAATATATGAAAATACTCCACAGTATTGGCTTCTCCAAGATAGTTGAACAAAGCAATGTCCAATGTATTGCATGTTGTTCTTCATTTCTTGAGGAATTCCTAAATATAGTGGGATCATAACTCTTGCATCGATTCCCTTTTCAACTAAAGCCTTTGGAAGTGATCCTGCAACGTCTGCAAGTCCACCTGTCTTTATGAATGGATTTGCTTCTCCTGCAACGAATAGAACTTTCATTTTTTCATTCTTTCTAATTGCTGGAGTTTCTTCCTTTGCTACTACTTTAACTTCTGGCTTTACTTCTACTTTCTTTTCTACAACTGGAGCTTCCACCTTCTTTTCAATAACTGGAGCTTCTACCTTCTTTTCAACTTTTGGTTGTGGAGCAGGTTTCTTAGGAGCTGCAGCCTTTGGAGCTGGTTTAGCTACTGGAGTTTCAGCTTTCTTAGGAGCTGCTGGTTTTGCTTGAGGAGCTGCCTTTTTAGGAGCTGCTGCTTTAGGTGTTTGAGTTTTCTTTTCTGCCATAGTCTAAGCCTCCAATTAAATTAAACTGTTTTGTTCTTTGGAATTACAGTAACAAACATTTCTGTTCCTGACATATGCTTGTCTTCTGTAATTGTTACGTTTTTATCTGTGATTGTATAATCCAAAGTTGCATCCTTCTTAATGATGCCACCTTCCATTACGATTGAATTTTTGATTTCAGCGCCTTCTTCAACTACAACGCCACGGAATAGAATACTATTTATAACTGTACCATTGATATCGCAACCATCGGCGATAAGAGAATTTTGAACTACTGCATTATCTCTATATCTTGTTGGAACGCTATCCTTAACCTTTGTATAAACATTTCCACCAGGGCCATCGAATAATTCGCTTCTAATCTTTGCATTTAAAACTAACATGCTTTCTGCATAATATGATTTAACATCATCGATTAAAGCACAATGTTGTGTTAAGTGATATGCATGAATGTTTAGCTTGTCTACGTTTTGTTGAATAATATTCTTTTCGAAGTCAATATAGCCTCTTTCGAAGTTATCTACAACTTGTTCTACTAAGATATCTTTCTTCATTAAATAGATGTTAGTACCAATTTCTGTTTCGTTTTCTGAAGCAGTTTGTGTAATTCTTGTGCCAACAACTTTGTTGTTACCATCTAATTCTAATAATAATCTCTTAGATGTAGTTGGTTTTGCTGTATATGAAACAACAGTAATATCTGCACCGCTCTTGATATGTTCATTATAAACATCTTCAAAATTGATACTTGCAATAACGTTACTGTTTGTTACGATAACATAATCTTCTGGAGCTTTAGTGAAGAATTCCAAAATTCCATATAAAGCTTCGATCTTGCCCTTGAATACATTTCTTGATGTATTTGAAGCATATGGTGGGAATACTGTAATACCACCGTTCTTTCTGTTTAAGTCCCAATCACGACCCATTCTGATATGGTCCATTAAAGAAGAATAATTTGATCTTGTAATGATACCAATTGATGTGATTTGGCTGTTTACTAAGTTAGACAATGTAAAGTCGATACATCTATATCTGCCTGCAAATGGTAAAGATGCTGCAGTTCTATGTAATGCTAAGTTGTCTAGTTTTGTTTCTTGGTCACTTGCGAAAATAACACTGATAATATTATTCATAGTTGAGCACCTCCTTAATCTACCATTTCGCCAATCTTAACTACGGCCTTATCTGCAACCTTTCCGTATGGTCCAACAACAGCGATTTGCCATTGATCTCCATTTTGTGATTCGCCAACTTTAGCACACTTACCAACAACTGCGCCTTGGCCTACGATTGCATACTTGATTTCTGCACCTGCTTCGATTTGAGCGTTTGGCATGATTACACTATTTTCAACAATTGCGCCTTCAGCGATTGTAACACCAGATGAAATAACACTGTTGATAACTGTTCCATCGATTTCACAACCTTCTGTAACAAGTGAATTCATAATCTTTGCATTTTGTCCTGTTACGTGAGGGTGCTCTGCTGTATTTCTTGCATAAATCTTCCAAGAATTATCTGCAAGATTAATGCCTGAATTTTCATTGATAATATCCATGTTTGCTTCCCATAAACTTGCGATAGTACCAACATCCTTCCAATATCCATCAAAGTTGTAAGCAAATAACTTTTGTCCATCCTTTAACATATTTGGAATAATGTTCTTACCGAAGTCGTTTGAAGAGTTTGGATCATTTTCATCTTCGATTAAATATTTTCTTAGTTTTTGCCAGTTGAAGATGTAGATACCCATAGAAGCATTTGTGCTCTTTGGTTGCTTTGGCTTTTCTTCAAATTCATAAACCGAATTGTCTGGATTTGTATTCATAATACCGAATCTTGAAGCTTCAGAAAGTGGAACATTGATTACAGCGATTGTACAATCTGCTCCCTTTTCCTTGTGATAATCTAGCATCTTATCATAGTCCATCTTATAAATGTGGTCACCTGATAAAACTAAAACATATTCTGGAGAGAACTTATCTACGAATTCAATGTTTTGATAAATGGCATTAGCTGTACCTTTGTACCAGTCTCCTGCCTCGCCCCCTCTTGAATATGGTGGTAATACGAAAACACCACCGCTTAATCTGTCTAAGTCCCATGGTTGACCATTTCCGATATATTGGTTTAAGTCAAATGGCTTATATTGTGTTAAAACACCGATTGTATCAATATTTGAATTGACACAGTTTGATAGTGGGAAGTCGATAATTCTATACTTACCACCGAATGATACAGCTGGCTTTGCTACATCTCTTGTTAGAGAATAAAGTCTAGTTCCTTGACCGCCTGCTAAAAGCATTGCGACTGTTTCTTTCTTCAAAGATAACATTTAAATGTCTCCTCCTTAATATATGTCCCGTTATTTTTTTACTTTTTTAGATTTCTTTGCTGTACTTGGCTTAATGTACAATACGCTGTTTGCTGGGATTTCCAAATCAATAGCGAATTTTTCACCATGCATTTCTCCTGCATGAGCCACATAAGAAGATGGAGTATTTCCTGCTCCGCCATACTTTTCAGCATCTGAATTTAGCACTACTTGGTATGTTGTATCTTCTGGTACACCAATAGAATAGTTGCCTCTTGCAACTGGTGAGAAGTTAACTACAACAATTGTGTAATCTCCTTCTTTGTTATATCTCTTGAATGAAACAATGTTTTGTGTGTTGTCATCTGCACAAATCCATTTGAATCCATCATATGTTGTGTCTTGTTGATACATTTCGCTATGAGTTAAATAATATTTATTCAAATCCTTAACGAATGTATTTAGGTTTCTATGGCTATCATAATCTAATAGGAACCAATCTAATTGCTTCTTGAAATCCCATTCGATGAATTGACCAAATTCACATCCCATAAATAATAACTTCTTTCCTGGGTGGCCCATCATAAATCCTAAGAATGCCTTATCTCCGTCAAACTTCTGTTGATATTCTCCTGGCATCTTATTTAGAAGTGATGCTTTGCCATGAACTACTTCATCGTGAGAAATTGGTAAGATATAGTTTTCGCTATATGCATATGTAATTGCGAATGTTACGTTGTTATGCATATCTTTTCTAAAGAATGGATCTGCAGAAACATATCTTAACATATCATTCATCCAGCCCATATTCCACTTGAAGTTGAATCCAAGTCCACCATCGTAAGCTGGCTTTGTAATCATTGGGAATGCAGTTGATTCTTCTGCAATCATTAAAACGCCTTTATTCTCTGTTAAAACTGTAGAGTTTAAAGACTTTAAGAAATCGATAGCTTCAAGATTGTAATTTCCACCAAAGCAATTTGGTCTCCATTCGCCATCTTTTCTACCGTAATCTAGATATAGCATAGAAGCTACAGCATCTACTCTAATACCATCGATGTGATATTCCTTTGTCCAGAACATTGCTGATGAAATAAGGAATGATTTAACTTCGTTCTTACCGTAGTCAAAAATTCTTGTTCCCCATTCTTTATGTTCACACTTCCAATCTTCTTCATATTCGTATGTCTTTTCGCCATCGAATTCATATAGACCATATTCGTCTTTTGGGAAGTGGGCAATAACCCAATCTAAAAATACACCAATACCATTTTTGTGAAGTGTATCGATGAAATATTTGAAATCGTCAGGAGTTCCGTATCTTGATGTAGGAGCAAACATACCAGTAACTTGATATCCCCAAGAACCATCAAATGGATATTCTGTAATAGGCAAAATCTCAACGTGTGTATAACCCATCTCTTTTACGTATGCTGCAAGATCATTTGCAATATCTTTGTAGTTCATAACGTTTCCATCTTGGTGTCTTCTCCAGCTTCCTAAGTGAAGTTCGTAAATATTCATTGGAGATTCATATGGGTTTTGAGTTTCTCTTGCCTTCATCCATTTAGCATCTGTCCACTTATATGTGGAAGCATAAAGTTTAGATGCATTTTGAGGAGCTGTTTCAGTATGAAGCGCATATGGGTCAGACTTCATAATGATTCTGCCATCTTTTGCTTCGATGCTATATTTGTAGTTATCATAAATTTTTGGACCTTCTACAAAAACTTCCCAAATACCGTCACTGATTTTTGACATAGGATTTGAAGATCTATCCCAATAGTTAAAATCGCCAACAACGCTAACGCTCTTAGCATGTGGTGCCCATACTCTGAACACCCAACCTTTCTTTCCCCCTTCAACTACTTGGCTAGGACTTAATAATTTGTACGCTTCGTGATTTGTGCCTTCATGAAATAAATAAACTGGTTGTTTAGTATCAATCATCGTGCAATAACTCCTTTTCCACTTAATACCAAAATTATAACAACTATATCGCGCGTTTTCAATACGCAATCTCTATTTTATATATAAATATATACGAAAAGTGCATAATTAATGAAGTTTAGAGAATACATCCCCTAAAGATTCATGGAAAACAAGGGTTGCTCTGCTATCTGCAGGCGTTATCGATTTGTTGATTAAAACAATATCTTTTCCAGTGTAATAATTGATTAAACTTGCAGCTGGTTGAACAACTAAACTTGTCCCTCCAATAATTAATAAATCAGCCTCTTCAATTGCCCTTACAGCTCCTTCAATTGTATCATTATCTAAGCCCTCTTCATATAGAACGACGTCAGGCTTTACAACACCACCGCAAGGACACATTGGGACGCCTTTTGAATTTTTTATAAAATTCACATCATAAAATTTATGACATTTTGTACAATAATTTCTAAGCACACTTCCATGTAATTCATAGACCTTTTTTGAGCCTGCCATTTGATGAAGTCCATCAATATTTTGAGTTACTACGCCAAGCATTTTGCCCTTCTTTTCAAGCTCTGCTAAATACTTATGAGTGACGTTTGGAGTGGCATCTAAATAAAGCATTTTATCCTTATAGAATTCATAGAATTCTTCACAACGATAAACAAAGAACGTATGAGAAATGATTGTCTCTGGAGGAAATTTATATTTTTGATTATATAAACCATCTTGGCTTCTAAAATCTGGGATTCCAGACTCCGTAGAAACGCCAGCTCCGCCGAAAAAGACGATTCTTTTAGATTTATCTATAAGGTCTTGAAATGCTTTAATTTTATCTTCCATTATTCAAGTTCTAATTCATAAACTACAGCTTCAAATGGAGCAATCTTTCTATCTACCAAAGTTTGAGATATTGGCTCTTTGTAGTTTGTTATAGCAACAGATGAAGCCTTGAATTTCAAGTCGCTTGGTATTTTGAAATCTATTTCCTTATTCTTGAAATTACAGATTGTGAAATATGCCTTCTTGCCTAATACTCTTGCATATACAAACAATGATTTGCTCTTTTCATAATACGGAACATATGTTCCTGAGATGATAATATCTTTGCCCATTCTAAAGCGGATAAATTTTCTATAGAAGTTCAAAATACTATCTTCATCTTTATCTTGTTTTTTTACATTTATATCGACATGGTTTGGATTTATTAACATCCAAGGCTTGCCTGTTGTGAATCCTGTTAATTCACTATCATCCCATTGCATTGGAGTTCTTGCGTGATCTCTTGCTCTTTTTGCCATAGCGTTTCTAGCGATTGGCATTAAGAATGGAGCTGACTTTTTAATCGTTCCAAATATACGAGTTGCCATGATATCTATATACTCTTCATCTTTTAATTTAATATTTGTCATACCAATTTCTTGGCCTTGATAAACATAAGCGGTTCCTCTCATCATTTGCATAGCAACAAGTAACATCTTACAAGCAAGGTCTCTATTCCCTTCCTCATACATAACAAATCTTGGCCATGAACGTGGTTGGTCATGGTTTTCCAAGAATAATGTTGGTTGAGATGTTAAAGGAAGTGTTTGCCAATTACTTAAAATCTTTTTCCATTTTGGTAGATTTAATTTGTGTGGGAACACTTGCATATACATATCTGCATTAACGTGTTCGAATGTAAATACTGAATCTAACTCTTCAACAGATTCATCTATACTCTTAAATGCATCTTTAAATGTTATACCTGCAGCTTCACCAACAGTCATTGAATCGTATCTTCCAAATGCTCTTTGATTTAGCTCATGCATATATTCATGGTATCTTGGTCCCATTACATATTGATGTTGTCCTTTTAATGGAAAATCTTTAAAGAAATTACCATCTGGAAGCCCATCGACTTTTGAGATGTATGTGATTACATCACATCTAAATCCATCAACGCCTAAATCAAACCAATAATTACAGATATCTGCAACCTCTTGTCTAACCTTTGGATTCTCCCAATTTAAATCTGGTTGTTTTTTAGAAAATAGGTGTAGATAGTATTGATCTGTTGTTTTATCATACTCCCATGCTGGGCCTACAAAATTACTAGCCCAATTGTTTGGTGGGTTCTTGCCCTTACCGTCTCTCCAAATATAGTAATCTCTATATGGATTATCTTTAGATTTTTTACTCTCTAAAAACCATTTGTGCTCATCAGATGTATGATTAACAACAAGGTCCATAATAAGCTTAATGCCTCTATCATGCATTCCTTTTAGCATTTCTTTGAAATCATCAAGCGTGCCAAACTCATCCATGATATCTCTATAATCTGAAATATCATAACCATTATCATCGTTTGGAGATTTATAAATTGGAGATAACCAAATAGCATTAACTCCTAAACTCTTGATGTAATCAAGTTTTGAGATAATACCTCTTAAATCACCTATACCATCGCCGTTTGTATCACAAAAGCTTCTTGGATAGATTTGATAAACTACTGCGTCTTTGTACCATTTTGTTTTTGGATTAATAATTAATGTTTTGTCCATACCCACCTCATCTCTTTTATTATATTATTTAATTTAAACGAATAAAAGAGTGTTTTTTCTTTACGAAACGAATTAAATTTGGGTATTATAGAGCCATGAGCGTTTTAACTATTACAAATCTATCGCATATATTTGATGAAAAGCAGTTGTTTGACAACGCAAATCTTACAGTAAACAATGGCGAACACATTGGCGTTGTAGGATTAAATGGCGCCGGCAAATCTACTTTTATGAACATCATTGCTGGCAATTTGTCTCAAGATAGCGGCGAAGTTAAATGGTTAAATGGTATTAGATGGGGTTATTTAGATCAACACGCAAATATCGATAGATCACAAAGCGTAATGGAATATCTAAAAACTTCATTCCAACACTTATACGATTTAGAAGCTCAATTAAATGCAATGTATGAAGAAATGGGCTCTGCTGATGAAAATCAATTAAATGCCCTAATCGAAAAGACGGCAA
>JAEEWC010000092.1 GCA_016287155.1 Clostridia bacterium
CTTGATTCTTCTTTAGTATGTGCTATTTCGTCTAAAATACTAAATAAGAAAATCAAAACATTTGCTGTTGGTATGGATATTGATGCTATCGATTTAAAGTATGCAAAGCAAGTCGCTGACTATATCGGAAGTGAACATACAGAAATCATTATTACTAAGGATGATGTTATTAAATCATTAGAAGAAGTAATTAAAATATTAGGAACATACGATATTACAACTATTCGTGCAAGTATGGGTATGTATCTAATCTGTAAAGCTATTCACGAAACAACAGATATCAGAGTTCTTTTAACAGGTGAAATTTCGGATGAATTGTTTGGATACAAATATACAGACTTTGCTCCAAATGCAGAAGAATTCCAAAAGGAAAGCGTAAAGAGAGTCCATGAACTTCATATGTACGACGTTTTAAGAGCCGACAGATGCATATCTGTAAACTCACTTGAAGCAAGAGTTCCATTTGGTGATTTAGATTTTGTTAAATATGTTATGAGCATCGATCCAGAAAAGAAGATGAACAAATATAACATGGGTAAATATCTACTTCGCCATGCATTTGAAAGTACAAAGTGCTTGCCAGATTCAATCCTATTTAGAGACAAGGCAGCATTCTCAGATGCAGTAGGGCATTCACTTGTAAATGACCTAAAAGATTATGCAGAAGGCTTCTATTCTGATAAAGAATATGAAGAAAAAATAAAATTATATAATTTTAATAGACCATTTACAAAAGAATCGCTATTATATAGAGAAATATTTGAAAAATATTATCCAGGTCAATCTCATATGATAGTAGATTTCTGGATGCCAAACAAAGCATGGCAGGGTTGTAACGTAAATGACCCATCTGCAAGAGTGTTATCAAACTATGGAAATAGCGGAGTATAAAAAATGCAAAAAGGATATTTAGTTTTAGGTAATGGACAGTGTTTTGAAGGTACGCTTATCGGGGACATTAAGGACTCGATAGGCGAACTTGTTTTTACAACAGGTATGGTCGGATATTTGGAGACATTAACCGACCCATCATATGCGGGACAGATTGTTATGCAAACATTTCCGCTTATTGGAAATTATGGTGTAATTGAAGAAGATTTTGAAGGAGTTTGTGCAGTTAAAGGCTATATAGCAAAAGAGATATCACAAACTCCTTCAAATTTTAGATGCCAATATGAGTTAGAAGAATTCTTGAAGAATAACCATGTTGTGGGTCTTATCGGCGTTGATACAAGACAAATCACTAGAATCATTAGAGAAGAAGGTGTTATGAACGCAGGTATCTTTACTAAAAAGCCAGATAGCTTAGAGGAGATTCAAAACTATCTAGTTACGGGAGTTGTTAAGCAAGTTTCAACTAAAAAAGTCGAAACATATCCAGCAATAGGTGAGAAAAAGTACTCAATTGCTCTAATGGATTATGGCGCTAAGGCAAATATTATTAGATGCTTACAAAAGAGAGGATGCGAAGTTACAAGATATCCAGAAAGCACAAAAGCCGAAGAAATATTAAATGGAAAATATGATGGCGTTATGTTATCTAATGGACCTGGTGATCCAAAAGAAAACGTTGAATGCGTAAAAGAAATCAAAAAGCTAATTGGTAACATCCCAGTATTTGGTATTTGCTTAGGACACCAATTAACAGCACTTGCTATGGGCGGAGATACAATGAAGTTACATTACGGCCATAGAGGCGCAAATCAACCAGTTAAAGACAAAATATCTAATAGAACATATATCACAACTCAAAACCACGGATATGCGGTTATAACTAAATCTTTAGAAGGAATCGGAGATGAAATATTTGTAAACGCAAACGATGGTTCTTGTGAAGGTATGAGCTATCCAAACAAGAAGTGCTTTACAGTACAATTCCACCCAGAAGCTGCTTCAGGACCAAAGGATACGGAATTCTTGTTTGATAAATTTATCGACTTAATCGGAGGTAAAGAATATGCCAAGAGATAATAGCATTAAAAAAGTATTAGTAATTGGTTCAGGCCCAATCATAATTGGACAAGCAGCAGAATTTGACTACGCAGGCGCACAAGCATGTCGTATCTTAAAGGAAGAAGGTATTAATGTAGTTTTAGTTAACTCAAACCCAGCTACTATCATGACAGATAAGAACTTGGCTGATGAGATTTATCTAGAACCACTAAATGCAGAAACAATAGAAATCATCATCAAGAAGGAAAAACCAGATGGTTTACTTGCTGGTCTTGGCGGACAAACAGGTTTAACTATTGCAATGCAGTTAGCAAAGAAGGGCGTATTAAAAGAACATAATGTTAAATTATTAGGTTCAGATATTGCTGCTATTGAAAATGCAGAAGATAGAGAATTATTTAGAGACTTGATGAAAAAGATTGGACAACCAGTTGTTCCATCTGAAATTGCTACAACTATTGAAGAATCATTAGCGGCTGCTAAAAAGATTGGATATCCAATTATCGTAAGACCAGCTTACACACTTGGTGGTTCTGGTGGCGGTATTGCTAAAGATGAAGAAGAATTGAAAGTAATCGCAAAGAGTGGTCTAGATATGTCTCCAATCACTCAAGTATTAATTGAAAAGTGTATTTCTGGTTGGAAAGAAATCGAATTTGAAACAATGAGAGATGCTTTAGGCAACGTTATTGCTGTATGTTCAATGGAGAACTTTGACCCAGTTGGTATTCATACAGGCGATTCAATCGTTGTTGCTCCAACACTAACACTTTCAGATAAAGAATTCCAAATGCTAAGAAAGGCATCTTTAGATATTATCTCAGCAATTGGTATTGTTGGCGGATGTAACTGTCAATTCGCACTAAATCCAGATAGCTTTGAATATGCTGTTATCGAAGTTAACCCAAGAGTTTCAAGATCATCAGCACTTGCTTCAAAAGCTACAGGTTATCCAATTGCTAAGATTACAACTAAGATTGCACTTGGTTATACACTTGATGAAATTAAGAACGAAGTTACAGGTAAGACTTGTGCTTGCTTTGAACCAACACTTGACTATGTAGTTGTTAAATTCCCAAAATGGCCATTTGATAAATTTGCAGGATCTTCAAGAAAGCTTGGTACACAAATGAAAGCAACAGGCGAAGTAATGAGTATAGCACCATCATTTGAAATGGCTTTAATGAAGGCGGTAAGAGGCGCAGAATTATCTTTAGATACACTAAATGCTTTGCCACTATCTGATGCTGATGTAATGGATAGATTACACGAGCAAAACGATAGAAGAATATTTACAATCTTTGAAGCGCTAAAGAAGGGCGTTTCAGTTGAAACTATCCACAATATTACAAAGATAGATAATTGGTTCTTAAATAAATTAGCAGGACTAGCTAAGTTCGAAGAATCTCTAAAAGATGGTCTAACAGATGAAAAATATGCTCAAGCTAAGAAGTTTGGTTATACAGATAAGGCTATAAAGAGATTGGCTAATGTAGATAAAGTACCAGGAAAGAAGTTCGTATATAAGATGGTAGATACTTGCGGTGCTGAATTCGATGCTAAAACTCCATATTTCTATTCTTGTGTTGAAGATTATTGTGAAGCAAGAAACTTCAAGAAGAGTGGTAAGGAAGTTGTAATGGTATTAGGATCTGGCCCAATTAGAATTGGACAAGGTATTGAATTCGATTACTCTTCAGTTCACTGTGTATGGATGCTAAGACAAATGGGATATGATGTTGTTATCGTAAACAACAACCCAGAAACAGTATCTACAGACTACGATACTGCAGATAGATTGTATTTCGAACCACTAAATGAAGAAGACGTTCTAAACATCATCGATGTTGAAAAGCCAATTGGCGTTGTTGTAGCATTCGGTGGACAAACAGCTATTAAGTTAACAAAGGCTCTAGATGAACATGGAATTAAGATTCTTGGTACATCAGCAGAAAGTATTGACGTTGCTGAAGATAGAGCTAGATTTGATAAGCTTTTGGAACAATTCAACATCTATAGACCAAAGGGTATGGGTGTACAAACCGTTGAAGAAGCACTAAATGCTGCTAACTCACTTGGCTATCCAGTACTATTAAGACCATCATATGTTATTGGCGGTCAAAACATGACAATTTCAAGAAATGACGCTCAAACAACTAAATACATGCGCACAATTTTAGCTCAAGGCATAGATAATCCTGTACTAGTAGATAAATATATGCCAGGTATCGAATTAGAAGTTGATGTTATCTCTGATGGTGAAGATGTATTAATTCCAGGTATTATGGAACACATCGAAAGAGCAGGTATCCATAGCGGTGACTCTATCGCTGTATATCCTCCATATAACCTAACAGATAAGTTCATTGAAAAGATTTGCGATTGCTCAACAAAGCTTGCCTTAGCGCTAAAGACACAAGGCTTAGTAAACATCCAATATCTAATTTATAGAAATGAATTATATGTTATTGAAGTAAACCCAAGAGCTTCAAGAACAGTTCCATACATTAGTAAGGTTACAAACGTTCCTATGGTAGATTTAGCATCAAAGGTTATGCTAGGTGCTAAGTTAAAGGATTTAGGATTTGGCGTTGGATTATATAAAGAACCACCATACTTTGCAGTAAAGGTTCCAGTATTCTCGTTTGAGAAATTATCTGATGCAAACTCAATCTTAGGACCAGAAATGAAATCTACTGGAGAAGTTTTAGGTATCGGTAGAACTTTAGCAGAAGCATTATTCAAGGGATTATCTTCTGCCGGATATAAGGCTCCAAATATCCAACAAGAAGAAGCCGGAGTATTTATTTCAGTTGAAGATAATGACTATTTAGAAGTTATAGATATCGCTAGAAGATTCTACGATTTAAAGATTAAGATTTATGCTACAGAAGGTACGGCAGAGGCTATTAGAACTTTAGGTATTGAAGTTGCTACAATCAAGAACGCTACAGACAGCGATGAATTAAAGAACTTAATCGAAGAAAAGAAAGTTAACTATGTTATCTACACAGGTGCAGTTAAGGACGCAACTGTTGGTGACTATATTGAAATCCATAGAAAAGCTATGCAAATGGGTATCCCATGCATTACATCACTAGATACAGCAAATGCTTTAGCTGAAATGTTAGAGAGTAGATTTAATCTATTAAATACAGAACTTGTAGATATCAACGATATGAGAGATACAAAGCAATCAATCGAATTCGTTAAGATGCAATCTTATGGTAACGACTACATCTACATAGTAGATTTCAAGAAGAAGATTAGATGCCCAGAATCATTATGTATTGATTTATGTGCTCAACACTTTGGCATTGGCGGTGATGGTATTGTTCTTCTAAGAGAATCAAAGGTTGCTGACGTTAAGATGTTAACATACAATAAAGATGGTTCTGAAGGTAGAATCGGTGGTAACAACTTAAGATGTGTAGCAAAGCTACTTTACGATAAAGCAATTGTTAGAAAAGAAAAGATGAC
>JAEEWC010000093.1 GCA_016287155.1 Clostridia bacterium
AGATCTGTTCTTAAAGCTTCCTTTTCGATTACATCAATAATATTGCTCATTTGACTTACCTCCATTTCTTTTACGAAGCATTCTTATCTATTGTCGTTTTTATAGAAAGCGGACTACTCCGAAGCCATTTGCCTAATTATATTAACAAACCAACGCTTTGTTGTGCAACTAAATTATATAAAGTTTTTAATAAAAGATTTTCTGTGAATTTCGCAAGGTCCTATCGACTTTATTGCTGCTATATGTTTTGCAGAACCATAGCCCTTATTTGAAGCAAAATCGTATCCTGGATATTGCTTATCATACTCTACCATCATTCTATCTCTTGTTACTTTTGCAAGGATTGAAGCACAGGCAATTGAGTAAGATTTTGCATCCCCTTTTATGATTGGCTCAATAGGAACTTTTGTATCAATTTTAACGGCATCAATTAGCACTAAATCTAAATCGATTTTTTGAGATATATCTTCGATAGATTTTCTCATACAAGCTTTTGTTGCCTCTAAAATGTTCATCTCATCGATTGCTTTTTCATCAAGCATTTCGATTTGATATGCGATAGCTTTTTCTTTTATTTTTTCGTATAGTATTTCTCTATTCTTCTCGCTAACTTTTTTAGAATCATTAACGCCTTGAATTATATCCTCATCATTAAGCGGCATAACGCAACATGCAACAACGACTGGACCAGCTAAAGGCCCTCTTCCAACTTCATCAATTCCGCCAATATATTTTTTGCCTTCTTCTAGTGCTTTATGCTCGTATTCAAGCATTGTCATTGTGTCGTGTTTTGCCATATTAATCCTTTGGGAAATCTAACATTATCTTCCCTAATTTTTGAGATCTAAAGTCGTTTAAAACGGCCTTATACACTCTATCATAATCATAATTATTCTTATTTAATAAGAATCCTCTATTTTTTGCTATCATATCTAGAACTTCTACATTGTCATCTGAAAAGCTTTCTAATTTATATCTTTCCATGAAAATTTGAGGGTTCTTTTCTCTGAAATATTTAATCAATTCAATAGTCAAATCATCTAGTGCAACAACATCATCTTTTATTGATCCGATGAATGCTAAATGGACTGCTCTTTGTTGATCGTCATATGCTGGAGCTAGCGTTCCTGGTGTATCTAATAGGTCTACTCCATCTGCAAGTGACACCCATTGTTTACCACGTGTGACACCTGGTCTATTTCCTGTAATTGCTCTCTTTTGCTTACATAGAGAATTGATAAGTGTTGACTTTCCTGTATTTGGAACACCAACTACCATAGCTCTTACAGACTTTATAGCGCCCTTATTTGCATACTTCTCGATTATTCTCTTGTTAAGCTCTTTTAACTTGTCAATTATGATATCTTTTTGACGTCCAGAGATTGAATCAGCAATAACATAATCCATATTATTTTGAGCAAAATATTTTTGCCAAGATTGTAAATCTTGTTTCTCTACTAAATCTTGCTTATTTACGATGTATAAAACTGGCTTGTTGTTGATGATTTTATCAAACTTTGGATTCATACAAGATTCAATGGCGCGTGCATCAAGAACGTAGATAATACAATCTACTTGCTTAACACTATCCTCCATCATTCTTAGGGCTTTAGTCATGTGCCCTGGAAACCATTGAATATTTACCATAACTAATATAATATCTTCATGAATCCTTTCGAATTCATATTGTATCCATTCTTAATATAAAATTGATGTGCCTCTTCTCTAAAGTTTTCAGAGATTAAACATATCATATCGCATTTATTCTCTTTTGCGATTTCTTCTGCTTTATTTAAAAGCTTTGTAGCAATACCTTCTCTTCTACATTCAGGCTCTACGCAAACCCACCATAGCGTCATAAAAGGATGTCCACCGTCAAATAAGTTATAGGACATCGAACAAGATGTATAGCCTACAACTTTGTTATCATTTTTCGCGACTAAAAACCTATAGGTTTTTGTGTCGTTATGAATCTTGTTATATAGTGCTTTAATTTCGTCAATATCGTAAGCTTCATTGAATACCTTTTTAGTCAATGAATAAACTTCATCAATATCTTCGAATTTTAAATCTTCTATAACAACCATTATGCTTCGTTTTCTTTTTCTTCAATTAATCTATCATAAACTTCAAAAACTTCGCTTATGATGTTCATATCGTTTACCAAATCAAGTGTGCCCTTCTTTTCGTTAATGAAGAATACCTCTCCAGCTTCGTCATATCTTTCTTGCTTGATCATTTCAACATCAACCAAAATTGCATATAGTTTTCCATCATAAGGAATTACAGCTTCTTGTTCGTACTCATATTTGTTTCCTTTTTCATCTTCAAGGAAAATTGAGTCCATACAATTATCATCTAATATTGCGTCAATAACGTTGTCGTATTTCATATGCACCTACTTTAAAAGATCTGGTCTTCTTTCTTTTGTAATTTCTAATTGCTTTTCTTTTCTCCACTTAGCAATGTTTTGATGATTACCACTCAAAAGCACCTCTGGCACTTCTAGTCCTTCAAATACTTGAGGATGAGTATATTGTGGATATTCTAATAGCCCATCAGAAAAACTTTCTTCGTTTGTTGATTCACTATTTCCTAATACACCATCTATATATCTTGCTACAGCGTTTATTGTGACCATAGCGGCCATTTCACCGCCAGTTAACACATAATCACCAATAGATAATTCTTTATCGATATCTAAATCAATAATTCTTTGGTCTATTCCTTCATAGTTACCACAAACAAACATTATGTTTTCTTTTGTAGCAAGTTCTTTAACAAGTCTTTGTGATAAAGTTTCACCTTTTGGTGAAAGGTAGATTCTATAACACTTATGATCTTTATCTACACCATTTATTGCATCGTGAAGTGGCTGTGGTGTCATAACCATACCTGCTCCGCCTCCAAATGGAGTATCATCGACCTTTTTATGCTTATCCAAAGAATAATCACGAATGTTAGTCAAATTAAGTTCAAATAGGCCATTTTGTCTAGCCTTACCTAATATACCAACATTAAGTGGTTCAAACATCTCTGGAAATAGTGTTAATACTTCAATCTTCATACACAACTACTTGTTCAAATACTTCCTTATCAAGAACAATCTTCTTGTTCTCAACATCTACTAATAGTAAAAGCTTCTTTAATGCTGGAACCATGCATTCTGACTTTTCTGATTTAATAACATATACATCAGCTGCGCCATTTTGCAATACATCATCAACCTTTCCTATTGATTCATCACCGACAAAAACTTCGCAGCCAATTATATCAACGATAAAATATCTGCCCTCTTCTAGTTTAACAGCATCAGCCTTTTCAATCTCAACTTTTTTATTTCTTAGAAGTTCAGCTTCGTTTCTATCTTTCAATTCTTCAAAAGATAAAATAACTTCGCCGTTATTAAATTGTGTGCTTTGAACAGTATATTTTTTCGAATCAATAAATACGTGCTTTAAATCTTTAAAACGAGCCACATCATCTGTAAGAGGCCCTACCTTTACAGCACCTCTTACTCCGTGTGGCTTCAATATAATTCCAACTGTATATCTATCCATTATTTTTCAATAATTTCTACTGATACCTTTGTCTTTTCTCTATTAGCTCCAGCTCTTACGATAGTACGGATAGCCTTAGCAATTCTTCCTTGCTTACCGATAATCTTACCAATTTGTTCCTTTTCAGCAATTACATTAATTACTAAAACGCCATCTTGTTCTTCAGATTCGATAGTAACTCCGTTTGTATCGTCAACAAGCTTTTCAACGATAAACTTAACTAATTCTTCCATTATTTAATTAAACCTTGCTTCTTTAATAATGACTTAACAGTTTCAGTTGGTTGAGCACCATTCTTTAACCATTTTTGAACCTTTTCTGCATCGAACTTGATTTCAGCTGGGTTAGCAACTGGGTTGTATGTTCCAACGCAATCTAAGTATTCAGCATCTCTAGCTGCTCTTGAATCGATAGCAACGATTCTGTAGAATGGGGCATGAATTTTACCTTTTCTTGTTAATCTTAATTTAACCATTTTAAATATCTCCTTTTGTATATATAATATTTTTATTTACCTTATTAGAATGGGAATCTGCCGCCCATAAAGCCGCGCTTTCCCATGTTTTGCAATCTTGACATCATTTCTCTCATTTGTGCAAATTGCTTTAGAAGTTGGTTAACATCTTGAATTGTTGTACCGCTTCCAGCTGCAATTCTCTTCTTGTTTGAAGATTTGATAAGATCTGGATTTTCTCTTTCCTTCTTTGTCATAGAAAGGATGATTGCCTTTGTTCTATCCATTTGCTTTTCATCAATTTGAACATCGCCCTTAACTCTTTGTGCAAGTCCTGGAACCATTTGAATCATTTGTTGCATATTGCCCATTGATTTCATCTTTTCAAATTGAACTAGATAATCATCTAGTGTAAATGTATTTTCCTTGAACTTCTTTTGCATCTCTAAAGCTTCTTGTTCAGAGTATGCGTTTTGTGCCTTTTCAATAATTGTTAGTACATCGCCCATACCAAGAATTCTTGATGCCATTCTATCTGGGTAGAAGATTTCTAAGTCTGAAATCTTTTCACCGATACCACAGAACTTAATTGGCTTTCCTGTTACGGCTCTAATAGATAATGCTGCACCACCTCTTGTATCACCATCTAACTTTGTTAATACAACACCAGTTACATCCATTACTTCATTGAACTTTTGAGCAACGTTAACTGCATCTTGACCAGTCATTGAATCTACAACTAACAATATTTCATTTGGATTGAATGATTTCTTTAATCCAGCGATTTCATCCATTAACTTTTCGTCGATTTGTAATCTACCAGCAGTATCTACGATAACGATATCGTTTTGATTCTTTTCTGCTTCTTTAAGCGCTTCCTTTACAATCTTTTGTGGATCGATTTGTCCCATTTCAAATACTGGAACGCCTGCGTTAGATCCTACAACTTGTAATTGCTTAATAGCAGCTGGTCTATAGATATCACAAGCAACAAGAAGTGGCTTCTTACCTTGCTTTCTTAGCATGAAACCAAGCTTTCCGCACATTGTTGTTTTACCACTACCTTGAAGACCACACATTAAGATAATTGTTGGTGGCTTTGGTGCGATATCAATCTTGCTGTTTGTTCCGCCCATCAAAGCTGTCAATTCTTCATTAACGATTTTGATAACTTGTTGTGTTGGGTTTAATCCCTTTAATATATCTTCACCTGATGCTTTTTCAGATACAGATGCAATAAACTTTTTAACTACGTCAAAGTTAACATCGGCTTCTAGTAAGGCAATTCTGATTTCTCTCATTGCTTGCTTAACTTCTAGATCTGTTAACTTGCCTTTATTCTTCATTTTAGAAAAGACATGTGATAATTTTTCAGATAAACTACTAAATGCTCCCATTTCTAATTCTCCAAAAGCTCGATTGCTTTGTCTATTTCTTTCTTGTCACTATCTGAAACCTTTTGCTTTAGGTTTTGTAATAGTGTTTTAATCTCTTCACTCTTTTTAACAAGGTGAAGATTTGCTTCTAACTCCTCTAATGTTTTTTCGGCTCTCTTTAGAGCATCTCTAACTCCTTGAGGAGAAATACTTAATCTTTCTGCCATTTCTAATAGGGATAAATCTTCGTCATAATACATACTAATTAATTGAGATTGATATTCAGTCAAAAGCCCTGAATAATAATCGTTGTATATACTCATATAAAGCTTATCTTTCTTTTCCATGGTATTAAAGTATTTTTGCTTGTTAAAGTATTTTCCCTTTAATACTATAATGTTTTGAGGGTAATGTCAATCAATTATTGATATTAAAATATTATTTAAATATTAGAACAATCCGTCTACGAAATCTTTTGGATTAAATGGAATTAGATCATCTACGCCTTCACCGACACCACAGAAGATAACTGGAAGTTCTCTTTCAGCTGAGATTGCAAACACAACTCCGCCTCTTGCTGTTCCGTCTAATTTATTCAAGATGATACCATCCATATCTATAATTTCATCAAAAGCTTCTACTTGAGAAATTGCATTTTGTCCTGTTGTTGCATCTAAAACGATGTATGTTCTATAGTCTGCCTCTGGGCATTCCTTTTCAACAACACGATTTATCTTTGCAAGTTCGTTCATTAAATTCTTCTTGTTTTGTAATCTACCAGCAGTATCGATTAAAACAACTTCTGTTCCCTTTGCCTTTGCTGAAGCAAGTGCGTCATATACAACAGCAGCAGCATCTGAACCTTCTTCGTGCTTAATCAATCTTAAATCTGATCTATCTGCCCATACTTGTAATTGTTCTGCAGCAGCAGCTCTAAATGTATCTGCAGCAGCAAGCACAACGCTCTTTCCTTGATTCTTAAAATATCTAGCAAGTTTACCAATAGCTGTTGTTTTACCAACGCCATTTACACCAGCAACTAAGATGATTAAAGGATAAGAATATGGTTCGATTTCATAATCGATGCTTTCAACCATGATTTGTTTTAATAATTCTTTTGCATCTTCAGGCTTTTTGATTTTATGTTCATAACACTTTTCTTTAAAGTTCTCAATAATTTGAGATGTAGCCTCTGCTCCTAAATCTGCAGAAATTAAAGCGTATTCTAAATCTTCATAGAATTCGTCATCTAATTCCTTTGCTGTGAATACTGTATATATCGTTTTTGAAAACGCTTCTTTAATCTTACTAAAAAATCCCATTAGCTTATCTTCTCCGCTTCTGCCTTAGAATGAGATACAGCCTCTTCTAAGCTTACTTGTACAATCTTAGATACACCCTTTTCTTGCATTGTTACACCAAATAGGATATCTGATTTTTCCATTGTTGGCTTTCTGTGTGTGATAACGATGAATTGTGTTTCCTTAGAGAACTTCTTTAAGTACTTAGCATAAACACCTACGTTACCTTCATCAAGAGCAGCTTCAACTTCGTCTAATACAACGAATGGAAGTGGTCTTAGTCTTAAAATAGCAAATAGAATTGCCATCGCTGTCAATGCTTGTTCACCACCAGATAATAGAGTCATTTCTTGAACCTTCTTACCAGGAGGTTGAGCGAAAATTTCAACACCAGCATCTAGAGGGTCTTGGCCTTCTTCTGGGGCTTGAATTTCCAATCTTCCAGAACCACCAGCGAACAATTCTTTGAATACTTCTTGGAAGTTTTGTTGTATTTTTGCGAACTCTGTATTGAATTTTTCTAAAATTTCAGTAGTTAAGTCAGCAATAATCTTCTTTAAATCTTCTTCTGCTTTTAGAAGATCTTCATACTCAAGATTCTTTGAATCAAATCTCTCTTTTTCAATTTTATATTCTTCGATTGAATTTGGATCAACTGGTCCAATAGCATTCTTAGCAGCCTTTAAAGATTTAATACGATCTTGAGCTGGTTCATATTCAAATGCTTCATCTCTAAACTTTAATGCTGATTCATAATCTAAGTTATATTCTTCAGCAATTCTAGCCTCTAAAGTTGCCATTCTTTCATCGATAGTAATTAACTTCTTTTCGTTTTGAGACTTCTTATTTGTAGCATCTAATACCTTTTGAGAAATGTTTGCCTTCTCTTCAGATACCTTTCTTGTATTGTCAATTAATGTACGCTTTCTTTCTTCGTATTGCTTAATTACAACGTCCATATCACGAAGACGCTTCTTATCTTCTTCAGAAAGTATTGTGCTCTTAATCTTTGAATCGATATTCTTAATGTGACTTTCGTAATCTGCTAATACACCCTTACATGTTTCGATTGCATTATTAACATTCTTCTTATCATTCTCTAATCTATCTAGTTCTTCAATATAGTGTTCAATCTTATCTTTAATAGTTTGCAAATCAATACCTAATTGTTGAACCTTAGCATCTACTTCGCTCTTTTCTTTCTTCTTAGCGTTGAATGCTTCTCTTCCTTCTTTAGCAGCGTTATCTACATCGCTCTTGCTTTCAGAGATATCTTTGTTTTGTGATTCAACTTTAGCCAAAGCATCAACATAAATTTGATATTGTTTTTCAGCTTCTGCCTTATCATGTTTTGCTTCATCTAGACGCTTATTTAAATCAACTAAGATATTAATAATAGCTTCGTATCTTGAATTCTCTGTAATGAACTTTTCTGTTACTTCTTCAGCTTCCTTTTCGTATTCTTCGATTTGTTCTGCTAAATCGCCGTACTCAGATTTATCTTCATCATACTTTGTCTTAATATTTCTTAACTTTCCAATAATATCTTTTAGAGATTCTTTAATTTCTTGTAATCTTGTTTCTGCAGATAAGATACCAACGTTCTTATTTCCAGCACCACCTTGGATAGAACCTGTTGTATTGAACAATTCACCATCTAGTGTTACGATTCTAACTTGGTTGTTATACTTTCTAGATAATTCGATACCGATATCTACGTTTTCACAGATAACTGTATTTCCAAGTAATCCAGAGAAGATGTTATCAAATCTTCTATCGTATTTAATTAATTCAGATGCAACGCCTAAGCATCCCTTTTCACGAACGATGTTTCTACATTGTGGTTCTAACTCTCTTGGTCTATATGAAGATAATGGTAAGAATGTAATTCTTCCAATATTGTTTTGCTTTTGGAAATTGATTAAATCTCTTGCGTTATATTCATTCTCAACAACGATGTTTTGAATAGAATTACCAAGAGCAATTTCAACAGCATATTGAATATTCTTTGGAACTGTGATTAGGTCTGCAACAACACCAATTAACTTAGATTTGATGTATGGCATTTCTTGAGCAGCTTTTAATAACTTTTGAACTGGTCCAGCAAATCCATCTCTATTATTTACTAAGGCTTCGTATGTTTGACGTTGACCTTCTAAAGATTGTCTTTGACCTTCTAATTCTTGGAACTCTTCTCTAGCATTTTCAATAGCTTCTTCTAATTCGCCATATCTATTATTTAATTTTGTGATAGTTTCTTCTAATCTATCTTTTTGATCTCTTAATTTATTAACTGTGCCCTCAAATCCTGCACGAATTGCTTCGTTGTTATCGATTTGAGAATTTAAATCATCAATATCTTCGTTGTATTCACCGATTCTATCTAATACAGCTTGCTTTTGAGCTTCAATCTTGCTGTAGTTAGCTTTGATATCACCAAATGATTCTAAAAGTTTATTAATCTCAGAATTCTTAGATTCTAGTGCTGTTTCTCTATCTAGTATTTCTTTTGTTAATTCATTTTGTCTTGCAACAGCTTCGTTATAATCAGTTTCGATATCTACTTTATCTTCTTCTGCCATTTGCTTTCTAGCATAGTTTTCACGGATATCGGCATTTATCTTATCTAAGTCTTCTTCTAATTTTCTTAATCTATCTGCATAGTCGCTCTTTGAAGTCAAGAAACCTTCCTTTCTTGCAGAATATGTATTTCCTTGTCCTAATATGTTTTCTTGTTTAACGGCAAGTTCAGTTTGCTCTTTTTGAATCTTACTTAATTGTTCATCTACTTGAGTTTGCTCAGCCATTAATTGCTCGAATTCTGTAGATTTAGATTCAAGGTCTTTGTTTAATTTATCAATTTCATCAGAAAGACCTGCAATTAAACCTGAGATTCTTTCTTTTTGAGCCGCTTGGTTATCTTTTTGGAATATATATGAATTAGCTTCAAGTTGCATTAATTCATCTCTAATTGCAAAATATTTTTTAGCAGCTTCAGCTTTTCTTTCAAGGGATGTAACGTTTCTTTCAATTTCAGCAAGTAATGCTTCTAATTGTTGCTTGTTAACTTCATAATCTTCAAGGTTCTTTAGAGCTTCTCTTCTTGCTTGCTTAGATGGTAATACGCCTGCAGCATCTTCAAATATTGAACGTCTATTTTCTGGTTTTGATTTAACGATTTCGTCAATCTTACCTTGTCCAATAATTGAATAACCTTCTCTTCCTAAACCTGTTTCTCTTACGATAGCAGCAAGATCAGTTAGCTTAGCTTGAGTTCCATTGATGTAATATTCTGAATTACCGTTCTTGTATAATTTACGAGTGATGATAACTTCATCAAAATCTAATGTTCTAAAAATTCTATCTGGGCCTTCGTTATTGAAAGTTAAAGAAACTTCGCTATATGACATAGCCTTTCTTCTTTCAGTTCCGTTGAAGATAACATCTTGCATACTTTTACCACGCAAAAGCTTGGCACTTCTTTCACCAAGTACCCATCTTACGGCATCTACGACATTACTCTTTCCGCATCCGTTTGGTCCTACAATAGCTGTAATACCATCTTGGAATTCTAGATGAGCTTTGTCCGCAAATGACTTAAATCCGTATGCGTCAATGCTTTTAAACTTCATTAATCTAAAGCCTTCTTATTAATATCCTTTATTTGATTCTTTACACTTCTTGGCAAAGATTCACATTCTGTGAACGCCTTGTCCTTTATTGTCTTTAATGTTTTTGGCAAAGCGATTTGCTTTAAAGATGAACACTTACCAAATGCATAAAAGTCTATACATGTAGTTCCATTTTTAAATTCAACATTTTCTAATGCCTTGCAAGCATAGAATGCGCTTTGTCCTACTCTTGTTAATGTTGATGGTAATTTAACATATGCTAAAGCTCTACATAAATAGAATGCTTCATCTTGGATTACCTTAACGCCTTCTTGAAGAACAACCGATCTTACAGATTGATTGTGATAGAATGCCTTAGGTCCAATAACCTCAACATTTGTTGGAAGCACAACATCTCCGCCGTTTCCGACATATGATGTTAAAACTCCATTTTCTATAATAAAGTCTTTTCTAGGACTTTCTTCAAAATCCTTAGTTAAAGTTTTTCTTTCTTGAATTAGGTTTTCAATTTTAAATAGTGTTTTATGAGCAGCTTGTGTTCTCGCTTCAGATGGTCTTGTACTCATTGTTTGATATAAAGAATCAATAAGCGCATAGATTTGCTCATCGATTTCTTTAGCAACCTTACTAGATACTTCTGGTAGGTGTTCAAATCTTGAACGAGTGTTTTCAATATCTGTAAACAAGTCCTCTTCAGGAACAGACATTTCAGTTATTAATTGAAATCTTCTAAGATATTTACTTCTTTGAGTTGTGTTCTTGTCTTCCTTCTTACCAAAACCAAATAATCCCACTTTTTAGCTCCTTTCACACTATACTATCTTAACATAGTATATTTTAATTTTCAAAGGTTATTTCTTTTAACTTCTGTGCTTTTCTAGATAGTGTCTAGCACATAGTTGTTCAGCTGATTTTAAATCGCTTGCTTTAGCAGTTTCTACAGCCTCGCCATCAACTCTTAACTCAACATAATGCAATGGTTCGTTATCCTTACCTTCTTTCTTAATTGGAAGGAATGTAACCCTATTTGCACCAAGCAATTCATACAATTGAGACTTAGGATCTTTTTGCAATTTATTTTCTTCGTGAATAACATCTGTTTCAAATAACGAAATGATGTAATGTCTTGCTGCTACATATCCTGCTGCGAAATCCTTATAGCCTGATGCGTCTGCATAAATTGCAGCTGTTGTTGATTCTATTAAATCAGATAAGATTGCATCTGATGGGTTCTTAATTAAACTTCTAAAGCACTTATCTAATCCTATTTCTCTTACCTTCTCCGCAAGAGGCGTTTTTGATGTAAATTTTTGTCTTAGAATTGTTAGGTTTCCTTCAGACATATCTTCATATATTAGAACTAGTCTTTCAGCGATAACTAGATTTAGGATGCTATCACCTAAGAATTCTAATCTTTCATAGCTTTCTTGTTTTGTTACGTTTTGTCTTTGGTCATTTGCAAATGATGAATGAGTTAGCGCTCTTTCTAACAAAGACAAATCTTTAAATTTATAATCGCAAACCCCTTCAATTATTTTTGCTGCGTCAAAGACTCTTTTATCTACTACTTGCATTCTTTAATTCCTTTTTCGATTAAGCCACATACATTTTCTTTAGCCATTCTAACTGCTTGTTCAATTGAAGCTTTGAATGGGATTTCTTGGCTTGAGCCATGAGCTTTAACAACTACTTTTTGTACACCTAAGAATACAGCACCGCCTACTTCGTCTGTGCTCATTTTTTTCTTAACTCCCTTTAGAGTTGGTTTTAACAATAGCGCACCAATTTTAGCCTTTAGACCATTTTCTTGAACGCCTTGCTTAATTAGTTTTATAAAGTTCTTAGCCATACCTTCGATAGCCTTAATTGCAACGTTTCCATCAAATCCATCACATACGATAACATCAACATCGCCATTTACAGCATCTGTTGCTTCAATGTTACCAACGAAATTCAAATTAGATTTCTTTAATAATTGATGAGCTTCTTTTGTTAAAGAATTACCCTTTTCTTCTTCTGCGCCATTATTTAATAAAGCAACCTTTGGAGATTCAATACCAAATGCACTTCTTACATAAATGTCGCCCATGATAGCGAATTCTTTTAACATTGATGCTTTACAATCTACATTCGCGCCTGCGTCACAAACTATTGTATATTTATTTTTAACAACAGTAGGAACAAGTGGAGCTAGAGTGGCTCTTTGTACACCATCGATTAATCTAACTATAAGTGTTGCTCCTGTTAAAAGCGCTCCTGTATTTCCAGAAGATACTAAACCATCGTAATCTTCTTCATGTAATTTATTTAAAGCAACTACCATTGATGAATCCTTTTTACGTCTAATTGCCATAATTGGGTTATCATCGTTTGTAATTACGTCATTTGCTTCAATGATTTCAATTTGGTCTGCACTATATGATAAAGTAGATAAAACTTCTTGAATTTTATCTTTAGCACCAACAAGTCCAACCTTTAAATCTTTGTCTGCGTTAATTGCTAAAACGGCTCCTTCAACAGCAGCTTTAGGACAATTATCTCCACCAAAACAATCTACTAAAATTTTCATTTTTTACCTCGTAGTTTACACCAGTATAAATTATATCACAAATATATTATTTATAATATATTATTTTTAAATTTTTTCTTTTAACTCTTTCCCAAAATGGCCGCGATTTGCGTGTGCATAGTCTATGCTTGTATAATAAATATATAAGCATGTTGTTTTAACATCGCTTTAATGAGGGGGTTTTTATGAAAGCAAAAAGATTTTTAGCAACTTTTTTAGTTGCGTTATTGGTGGTATCTTTATCCTTGTCTTTATTCGCATGTAATGGAGGCACATTAGAAGAAGTCTTAAATTCTGATTCTGAACTTAGCACCTTATTAAATGATTTCTTAGGAACAAGTAATGTTTCATTTAAATATAAATCGCAAGATGAAGAAACTGTAACAGTTGTTTCGGCAAACGCTTCAGATAACCATAGAACAAGCGCGGCTGATATAACATATAAATTAACATCTAATAAATTAGATGGTGTTACTCATTATAATACTGAGCTTTTATATGTATTTTATCCTAGAAACATCTTTACAAAGCAAACTCCAGTTGATGAGTGGAATGACCTTTCTAAGGGTGAATTTTCTAGAACATATATAGATACATTGTTTGCAAATTCCATCTTCCCTACTCTTGAAGAAGGCGAAACATTAACAATTCAAAAACTATTTGGATCAAATCCTCAAATTAACTCAATCTTTTCTAACGCAAACTTTAAAATAAAGAAATTCGAAAACAATACATATTACATTGAAGATATTTCAAAAACATATAATAGAGAGGAATCATTGCAATACATTAAAGCAACAGAGGAAATACTAGAAAGAAACAATGTTACTGTTCACACATTAGATATAACAGTTGCTTTTAAGGACATTTCATTTACTGCTACTGACAATAAGATTAGTAAAGTTTGTTTTACAGCAGAAGTAAATGCTGATATGGATATGTCAAAAGGAGAAGAACGCGACCATAGAATTGGAGTTGCTACATCAATTTGCGAATATGAATTCTATGACTATGGCACAACAACTATCATTGATGATCCAACAGATATTAAAGGAGAAGTTACTGAAGAAGTTTGGAACGCTCAAGTTGAGCAATTTGCATATGATAAGCTTCTAAGCTTCACTGGAACTGGTATTGGATTTAAATATGTAGAAAAAGAAGGCAATACTACTCAAGCCAATATTGCTTGCTTAATAAACCCAAACTACGTATATCTAGAGCAAACTTCACCATCAAGAGAAGATGCATATTATGTTATTAGTTCAGTAGATGAAACTAAGATTACATACACAAGATATTTATATAGTTCTACTGCACTAGATGGAGAAGCTTATCTCGCAGTCTCAGATTATTCAAAATATTATAAGGAAGAAGAAACAGAAGATTCTGTAGCAGACCCAACTTCTGCAGCATTCTCTGGAATTCTATTTGCTTCATATATTGCAGGACAATTAGAATTTGAAAACTTCACATTTAATGAAGACCACTATGAAAGCACTGGCGCTGTTCAAATTACAGAAGGTCCTGAATTAAGCAATATAAAGGTATATTTCAACAATAATCTTTTAACTAAGATTACTTACACTTCTACAATGTATACAGAAGTGACAGAAGTAACAATATCATTTGGGTATGGATTTAAGTTGCCAGCACTTAGAAAAGCACCAGAAGCAACTACAACAACTTAATTCTAAATCACAAGAATAATAAAAAAACGCTTCTCGAAATGAGAAGCGTTTATTATTGTCTTATAACTAATTAGTTAGCCTTCTTTTGCTTTTGTTCAACAACTTGAACTCCATCATAGTAACCACAGTTTGGGCATACTTCATGATTCTTCTTTAGTTCG
>JAEEWC010000008.1 GCA_016287155.1 Clostridia bacterium
ATAATGTTTATATCGGTTATCACAAATCATCAAGTTCAATTGATCCTCAAATATTAATTTATTGCAATACTGTAAATAATCAAAATATTGCATATTTAATTGGATTTGATAAAGATATGATTGACGGTATGACAGACATTCCATATTCAGCTAAGGGAACATGGGAATTAGGTTCTGATAGCAAAGTAAGAGCAAGATTTGGCGATACAATGTATATCTTCGTATTAGAAAATGGAGAACTTACATTTGATAAAATGATACAAGGTGATTAATCTTAATTCACGATAACAAAAAATATGGAGGCTGATTATTATTCAGTCTCCATTATTTTTATAATTTAAAGCTGTGCTTTATTTTTTATTTTGTGCAGCTAAAATATCTCTGATTTCTGTTAATAAATCTTCTTGTGTTGGCTTTGGAGCAGCTGCTTCTTCTGGCTTTGGTTCTTCTCTTGGTGGAAGTTTTCCTTCAGCGATTAACTTATCTTCATAAGCTTTCTTTGCTTTTTCTTTAGCTTCATCAGCTTTCTTTTGAGCAGTGCTAATAACTTTGATAACGCTAAATAAAACTAGAGCAGTGATTAAGAAAGTGATGACAGCAGAAATTACAGCACCAAAGTCCATAATTACGGCTTCTTTTACAACTGTTCCAGCAGCATCTACAACTGGGTCTTTTAGTACTACTTGTAATGATCCTGTATCGCCAATTGGAATCATATTAATAAGTGGTGTTAAAATTCCGCTAACAACCGCTGTAATAATAGCAGTGAAAGCAGCACCGATAATCATACCAACGGCTAAATCAAGGACATTGCCTCTTGTGATAAAATCTTTAAATTCCTTTAATAATTTTTTCATGTTTTAACCTCTTATTTTGTATTTTTTATATTACAATCATTTTAGAGTTATTCTGGCTAAAATGTCAATATGCAATCTTTTATTTAAGGCGTGCAATTGACTTTAATTTATATATAATTTAATATATAAGCGTATGTATTATTATATTAAAGGCAAAGTTGTATATTTTGAAGATGGAAGATTAGTCGTTGAAAATAACGGCATTGGTTATGATTTACAAGTATCTTCAAACACTCTAGCTAGATTAGCAGATAAGAAAGATGAAGTAACCGTATATACATCAGTTAGAATTGGCACTGGTGTTACTGGCGGTGATTCAACAATCAAGATTTATGGTTTTTATGGTCTTGAAGAAAAGGCAATGTTCTCAAAATTGATGTCAATTTCTGGCATTGGCCCAAAGACAGCGCTTCAAATTTTATCTGCAATTGATCCAAAGACTTTAGCGCTTAACATAGTTGAGGCTGATTATAAGGCATTATCTAAGGTTAAGGGCATCGGTAAAAAGACTGCTATGAGAATTATTATGGAATTAAAAGAAAAGCTTGAAGAAGAAGATTTGGATTCTCTAAGCGATGTTCCAGTAAAGAAAGTTAACGATCAAGTTTCTCAAGATGCAATTTTAGCCTTAGCATCATTAGGTATGACAAAGGGCGAAGCTACAAAGCGCGTTCAAGAAGTTAGAGATAAAGCAAATACAGTTGAAGAGATTATCACAATTGTACTTAAAGGAATGTATAAATAATGGATTTTGATTTCGGCGAAGAAAGATTCATGTCATCTATGGAAAGCGTCCAAGATGCAGAGAGCGATAACAAATTACGTCCTAAAACTATGGACGATTATATGGGCCAAGAAAAGATTAAAGAAAACTTGGCTGTATATATTGAAGCCGCAAGAAAGAGAAATGAACCTCTAGATCACATCCTTTTATACGGGCCTCCAGGACTTGGTAAAACAACACTTGCATATATTATTGCAAATGAAATGGATAGCCAAATTAAGATTACATCTGGCCCAGTTATAGATAAGGCAGTAGATTTAGCTGCAATTTTAACAAACCTACAAGAAGGCGATGTTTTATTTATCGATGAAATCCACAGATTAAATAGAAATATTGAAGAAACTCTATATTCAGCGATGGAAGATTTTTCACTAGATTTCGTTATCGGTAAGGGCCCATCTGCAAGATCAGTTAGAATGCCAATATCTAAATTTACATTAATTGGCGCTACAACAAAGGCCGGAAGTTTATCAAATCCACTTAGAGATAGATTTGGTGTTCATTGTAGATTAGAGTTATATAAACCAGAAGAATTAGCAAAAATTGTAAAGCGTTCAGCAGCAATTTTGGATATAGAAATTACAGAGGATGGCGCACAAGAAATCGCAAGACGTTCTCGTGGAACACCTCGTATTGCAAACAGATTATTAAAGAGAGTTCGTGACTTTGCTCAAGTTAAGGGCGATGGATATATCGATAGTAAGATTACAGACATCGCACTAGAAAAGATGGAAATAGATAAGCTAGGCTTAGATTCTATTGATAGACGATTATTGACTACAATTATAGACAAGTTCAATGGTGGACCAGTAGGATTAGAAACTCTTGCTGCATCTATCAGTGAAGATCCAAACACAATCGAAGATATGTATGAACCATATCTAATGCAAATTGCATTTATCGCAAGAACTCCAAGAGGAAGAATTTGTTTACCAGATGCATACAAGCATTTAGGAAAGAAAGTTCCAAGATATGCTGAGCAACTACAAATGGAGTTTGAAGAGGATACAGATGCAAACGCATGATTTTTATTACGATTTACCAAAGGAATTAATTGCTCAAACACCTATAGAGCCTAGAGATCATTCTAGACTTTTAGTTTATCATAAAGACACAAAGCAAATTGAGCACAAACATTTCTATGATATTCTTGACTATCTAAAGAAGGGAGATGTCCTTGTAATTAACGATACAAAGGTTTATCCTGCAAGAATTTATGGTACAAGAATTGGAGAAAATGTTACTAAAGAATTAAACACAGAAGTATTGCTTTTAAAGAGACAAGATTACACAACTTGGGAGTGTATTACTCGTCCAGCAAAGAAATTAAAAATAGGCACAAAAATTAAGTTCTCAGACGAACTTATTGGCGAAGTCATCGGCTATGCCGATGAAGGCATTAGATATATAAAGTTTGATTTTGAAGGAGTCTTTGAAGATATCCTAGATAGAATTGGACAAATGCCATTGCCACCATACATCACAAAAAAGCTTGAAGATAAATCAAGATACAATACAGTTTATGCTCAAAATTTAGGATCTGCAGCAGCTCCAACAGCGGGCCTTCATTTCACTAAAGAACTTCTAAAGAAGGTTGAAGATATGGGCGTTATTATTGCGCACGTAACTCTAGATGTAGGACTTGGTACATTTAGACCTGTTAAAGAAGATGACATTATGAAGCATAAAATGCACACAGAATCTTACGAGATTACAAAAGAGAATGCAGATATCATCAACAAGGCTATCGATGAAAATAGACGTGTAATTTGCGTTGGTACAACATCAGTTAGAGTAGTTGAATCAGTTGCTGATGAAAATGGTCACGTAAAAGCATTCAAAGGAAATACAAATATCTTTATTTACCCAGGATACACATTCAAAGTAGTAAAGGGATTAATAACAAACTTCCACTTGCCAGAATCAACTTTAATTATGTTGGTTTCAGCATTTTTAGGAAGAGAAGAAACATTAGATATGTACAAAGTTGCAGTTGAAGAGAAATATAGATTCTTCTCATTTGGTGATGCAACTATGTTGATATAAGGATAATATGGAAAAATTTAGATACGAAGTAATTCATACATGTAAACAATCAGGAGCAAGAGTAGGTAAACTATATACTCCTCACGGTGTAATAGATACTCCAGTATTTATGCCAGTAGGTACAAATGCATCTGTAAAGTCTTTAACTCCACAAGCAGTTAAGGATTGTAATGCGTCAATTATACTTGCAAATACATACCACTTATTCTTAAGACCAGGTGAAGATTTAGTTGCTAAGGCTGGTGGTCTTCATAAGTTTATGAACTGGGATAGACCAATCCTTACAGATTCTGGTGGTTTCCAAGTTTTCTCTCTATCTAAGATGAGAAAAATCACAGATGAAGGCGTAGCCTTCCAATCATATATTGATGGTAAGAAATTGTTCATGACACCAGA
>JAEEWC010000094.1 GCA_016287155.1 Clostridia bacterium
ACTATGCCACATGGTTGATGAAAAGATGCACGCTAGATCTACTGGTAAGTACACTCTAATCACACAACAACCTCTAGGTGGTAAGGCTCAATTCGGTGGACAACGTTTCGGTGAAATGGAAGTTTGGGCTCTAGAAGCTTACGGTGCTTCTCATATCCTACAAGAAGTTTTGACAAACAAGTCAGACGATGTAATGGGTAGACAAAAGGCATACGACGCTATCGTAAAGGGCAACCCAATCCCAGAAGCTGGTACTCCAGAATCATTCAAGGTTGTAATGAAAGAATTCCAAGCTCTAGGTCTAGAAGTTAAGGTTCTTAACGATAAGGATGAAGAAGTTGGAATCAGAGATTATACAGACGTTGATACTGTCACAACAACAAAGCGTCAAGATACATTCTCAACAGATGAACCAAAAGAAACAATTAGCATTACTCCTCACTTCGATATCGATGAAGATAGTGCAAACTTCGATTTAGGTTTAGACTTTGACGGAGCTGACGCAAGCTACAATGAAGCATCAGATTTAATCAGCAATGATGAAGATGACGATGCTGCAGGAATCAGTGATTTATTATCACAATTCAACAGCAGTTTCTCAGATAACGGATCTGATGAGTAGTAGAAAGGAGAATTAGAAAATGGCAGATGTAAATAATTTTAGTTCAATTAAAATAGGTATTGCTTCTCCAGAGACAATTAGAAGTTGGTCTCATGGTGAAGTAGTAAACTCTGAAACTATTAACTACAGAACACAAAAGCCAGAATTCGGCGGTTTGTTCTGCGAAAGAATATTTGGACCAGTTAAAGATTACGAATGTGCTTGTGGTAAATATAAGAAAATGAAGGCTAAAGGCATCACATGTGATAGATGTGGCGTTGACGTTGTTGCTAGATCAGTAAGACGTGAAAGAATGGGTCACATTGAACTTGCTTGCCCAGTTACTCATATTTGGTACCTAAAGGGTGCTCCATATAGAATGAGCCAATTACTAGACATTCCTCTAAAGGAACTTGAACTAGTAGTTTACTACACAAAATATATCGTATTAGATCCAGGTTCAACAGATTTCGAATACAAGCAAGTAATCGATGATAGAGAATATCTAGAAGCTTGCGATAAATTTGGCGATGGTTCATTCAAAGTTGGAATGGGCGGTGAAGCTATTAAAGAATTATTAAAGCAAATCGACCTAGAAGCTGAATCAGCTAAATTAAAGGAAATCATTGCTACAGCAAAAGAAGGCCAAACAAAGGTTAGAGCCGTAAAGAGACTTGAAGTTGTAGAAGCATTCAGAACATCTGGTAACAAGCCAGAATGGATGGTTCTTGATGTACTTCCAGTTTTACCACCAGATTTAAGACCAATGGTTCAATTAGACGGTGGAAAGTTTGCTGCATCAGACTTAAACGATTTATATAGAAGAGTTATCATGCGTAACAACCGTCTAAAGAAGATGTTAGAGTATGGTACTCCAGAAATCATCTTAAGAAACGAAAAGAGAATCGTACAAGAAGCTGTAGATGCTCTTATCGATAATGGTCGTAGAGGTAAGGCTATTACAACAAATAACAAGAAGGCTAAGTCATTAACAGAGTCTTTAAAGGGTAAGCAAGGTCGTTTCCGTCTAAACTTACTTGGTAAGCGTGTTGACTTCTCAGGACGTTCAGTTATCGTTGTAGGACCAGAATTAAAGATGTATCAATGCGGTCTTCCAAGAGAAATGGCTCTTGAATTATTCAAGCCATTCGTATTACACGAATTAATCGCTAGAGGTTTAGCTACAAACAACCACAGCGGTAAGAAGTTAATCGATGTAAACCCATCAGCAGAAGTTTGGGATATTTTGGAAGAAGTTATTAAGGATCACCCAGTTCTATTGAACCGTGCTCCATCATTACACAGATTATCTATTCAAGCTTTTGAACCAGTAATCGTAGAAGGAAGAGCTATTAAGCTTCACCCACTTGTATGTACAGCCTTCAACGCTGACTTCGATGGTGACCAAATGGCTGTTCACGTTCCACTATCACTTGAAGCAAGAGCTGAAGCTAGATTCTTAATGTTATCTACAAACAACATTTTGAAGTTATCTGATGGTAAGCCAGTTGTATCTCCATCACAAGATATCGTTATCGGCTGCTTCTATTTAACAATGGATGAAAACCCAGAAAAGATTTCTTCAGAAAGAAGAGTATTTAGAAATGTTGCTGAAGCTAAGATGGCTTATCAATTAAAGCAAATTTCTCTACAAAAGGAAATTGAAGTTAGAATTGAAAAGTTAGACGCTCTAGGTAACAAGGTTTCTAAGAGAGTTAAGACAACTGTTGGTAAGATTATCTTCAACGAAGCTATCCCACAAGATATCTATTATGGTCTAGATAGCGGAGATTTAGCTGATGATAAGAAGACAGTTATCAATCCAAACGATAACACAACATTAGAATTCAAGATCAATTCAAGAATTGGTAAGAAGCAATTATCTGTAATCGTAGATAAGGTATTCGCAGCTAAGGGTGCTACAGAAACATCAATAGTTTTGGATAACATCAAGTCTATCGGTTATAAGTTCTCTACAATTTCTGGTAACACAGCATCTGTATTCGATATGCACGTTCCAGCAGATAAGGCAGGTATCCTAGAAGAAGCTTCTAAGAAAGTACAACAAATCGAAAGAGGTCAAAGAATGGGTATCGTTAGCGAAGATAGACGTTATAGCGAAACTATCAAGATCTGGACAGAAGCTAAGGATCAAGTATCTAAGTTACTAGAAAAGAACAAAGACGTATACAACCCAATTTGGATGATGGCTGAATCAGGTGCCCGTGGTGGTATCGGACAAATTTCACAACTTTGCGGTATGAGAGGTATCGTGGCTTCTACATCTGGTAAAGATATCGAGCTTCCAATTAAGTCATCATATCGTGAAGGTCTATCAGTTTTGGAATACTTCATTTCAGCACACGGTGGACGTAAGGGTATGGCCGATACAGCGTTAAAGACAGCTGACTCTGGTTACTTAACAAGACGTTTGGTTGATGTATGTCACCACGTAGTTGTTACAGAAGAAGATTGCGGCGACAAGAACGGTGTAACAATCAGAAACGAAGATTTAATTAAATTAGCTAAGGCTATTGAAGGACAAAAACTTCTAGGCGATATTCTAAACAAGGATGGTAGCATCATGTTTAAGAAGGGTACAGTTATTGATGCAGATAAGGTTATCGAAATCTACAATGCTAAGATCGCTAGAATCCCAGTTGCTACAGAAGATGGACATAACGAAGTTGTATTAAACGGCAAGGCTGGTCAAAGCTTCATCGAAAAGATCGACGGAAGATTTGTTATCGGTGATGTTGTAGATGCAAACGGCGAAGTTCTAGTTGCAGACAATACAATGATTAAGCCTGCAGACGCTAAGAAGATTGATAAGGCTGGTATCAAGACATTAAAGATTAGATCTAACCTATCTTGTCAATGTAAAGATGGCGTATGCGCTAAGTGTTACGGTAAGAACTTAGCATCTGGTAACATCGTTAAAGTTGGTGAAGCTGTTGGTATTATCGCAGCCCAATCAATTGGTGAACCAGGTACACAGTTAACAATGAGAACATTCCACACTGGTGGTGTTGCTACAACAGGCGATATCACAAACGGTCTTCCTCGTGTACAAGAATTATTCGAAGTAAGAAAACCAAAAGGTCAAGCAGTTATTTCTAACATCGCTGGTAAGGTTACAGTAGAAGATGGTACAAAGAGAATCGTTACAGTATCTGGAGTTGATCCAATTACTCGTGAACCAAAAGAAGAAAAGTATGAAATCGATTACAACAGAAAGATTATCGTTAAGACAGGTGATACAGTTGAAGCCGGTGATAGAATCACAGAAGGTAACATTTACCCACAAGAACTATTAAAGACAAAGGGTATCGGTGCTGTTCAAGACTACATCATTGCTGAAGTTAAGAAGACATACGAAGTATCTAACGTTGAAATCAACGAAAAGCACTTGGAAATCATCATCAGACAAATGTTAAGCAAGGTTAGAATCACAGACGCAGGTACAACAGGATTCCTAGTTGGTGATATCGTAGACTTCCAAACATTCAAAGAAGTTAACCAAAAGACAGTTGCTGAAGAAGGCGAGCCAGCATTAGGTAAGAGAATTCTACAAGGTATTACAAAGACATCTTTATCTTCTGAATCATTCTTATCTGCTGCTTCATTCCAAGAAACTCCAAGAATGTTAGCTGATGCCGCTATGAAGGGTAAGGTTGACCACTTGAAGGGCTTAAAGGAAAACATCATCATTGGTAAGTTAATCCCAGCTGGTACAGGTATGAAGTGCTACAGAGATGTAACAACAGTATCTAAGCTATCTGAAATGAACAGAATCAACGAAGATGTAATCGAAGATAAGTTCGCTTTAGACGAAGATATCGACGGCTAATACAAAAGAATCTATATTAATTATTCTATAGAGAGTGTGGGAGGGACAGGCCCTATGAACACACAGCAACCTCTCGAAAGGTGCTAAATCCTGCAAGATTACTTGAAAGATAGAATGTAAGGTCACTATCTGCTCAGGTGGTGACCTTACTTAATTAGGAGAAAAAATGGAAAAATATTTATTTACAAGCGAAAGCGTAACAGAAGGACATCCAGATAAAGTCTGCGATAAAATTTCAGACTCAGTTTTGGATGCATTATTAGAACAAGATCCAACATCTCGTGTAGCATTAGAAACATGCTGCAATACTGGATTTGCATTATTAACAGGAGAAGTTACTACAAAGGCTAAGAATGTTGATTTCGAAGCAATTGCAAGAAAGGCAATTATTGAAATCGGATACGATGATGAAGCAAAAGGCTTTGATGGTAATACTTGTGAAGTTATGGTTAGAGTTGACCCACAATCTGCAGATATTGCTATGGGCGTTGACTCATCAGTTGAAAATAGAGAAAGCGGAAAAGATAAGTACGATTTAATCGGTGCTGGAGACCAAGGTATGGTATTTGGTTATGCATGTAGAGAAACAGAAGAATTAATGCCAATGCCAATTACTTTAGCTCATAAATTAACAAGAAGATTAACTCAAGTTAGAAAAGAAGGTATCTTAAAGTATTTAAGACCAGATGGCAAGGCTCAAGTTACTGTTGTTTACGAAAATGGAACACCAGTTGCTGTGGATGCAGTTGTTGTATCTGCTCAACACTCAGAAGATGTCTCAATTGAAGATTTGAGAAAAGATATCAAAAAGTATGTAATAGATGAAGTTATTCCACGTAATTTAATTAAGGAAGATACAAAGTTCTACATTAACCCAACTGGAAAATTCGTTATCGGTGGACCACACGGAGATAGCGGTTTAACAGGTAGAAAGATTATCGTAGATACATACGGCGGATATTGCCCACACGGTGGCGGTGCATTCTCAGGAAAGGATGCTACAAAGGTAGATAGATCTGCGGCTTATATGGCTAGATATGCATGTAAGAATATCGTAGCTAGCGGTATTGCAGATAGATGTCAATTAGACATCGCTTATGCTATCGGTGTTGCTCACCCAGTTGCTCTACAAGTTCATACATTTGGAACAAGTAAGTATAGCGACGAACAAATCTCTAAGATTTTATATAAGGTATTTGATTTCAGACCTTTGGCTATTATTGAGAATCTTCACTTAAGAGAACCTATCTTTGCTAAATCAACAAACTATGGTCATTTCGGTAAGGACTATTTACCATGGGAAAAATGTGATAAAGTAGAAGAGATACAAAAAGCAGCAAAGGATATTTAATGAAATTAGAAGGGGAAGTAGTAAGCGTAATATATGTAAACAATGAGACTGGATATACTATCGTTGATGTTTATGCCGGTCTTGAATATGTTACATGCGTTGGATACTTCCCTGATTTATATGAAGGGGAGAAATTAGTTGTCGAAGGCGACTACATTCAAGACCCAAAATATGGCGAGCAGTTCAAAGTAGAAAAATGTGCATGCTTGCTTCCAACAAAAGAAGAAGAGATGGTGGCATACCTATCTTCTGGTTTATTTAGAGGCGTTAAAGATATAACTGCAAAGAAGATTGTATCAACGTTCAAAGAAAGAACATTTGATGTGCTATCTGAAAGCCCAACAGAGTTGTCTAAAGTTAAGGGCATTAGTTACGATAGAGCAGTCGAACTTGTAGATAGATTTAACAGCCTAATTTTTTTGAAGAATTTAGTAATTGAACTCCAAGCTCATGAATTAAGCATCAATACCATTTTGAAGCTATATAAGGCCTATGGAGAGGATACAAAGAGAGTTTTAGAAGCTAACCCATACCAAATCATTAAAGACATAGATGGCATAGGATTTTTGACTGCAGATAAAATTGCTATAAAGCTTGGATATGAACTAAAAGGTGAACAAAGAATTAAAGCTGGCATTATGTATACGGTAACAGATGTTGCAGATAAACTTGGCCATACATACCTATTCCATAATGATTTATTGAATAGAACAATTGACCTTTTAGGATTAGATAGAACATTTGATGAGGACATAGTTGAGACTTGTTTAAGAAAGTGCGAAAACGAAAATGAAATTATTTCAATTGAAGTTGAAGGTAGAGAAGCGATAATGTCTAGAGTGCTTTATGACAATGAAAAATTCATTGCTAAAAAGCTAGTAGAGTTATCTCAAAATAAGCAAAATATGTTCCTCATGGATATAGATGCAGACCTAAATACATACCAATCTTTGAATGGTATTACGCTTGATGAAAAACAAGTCGAAGCGATCAAAAATAGCTTGATGTATGGGGTTTCTGTCATTACAGGTGGTCCTGGAACAGGTAAAACAACCATCATAAAAGCCATCGTTGCTATGTTAAATAACATCCATAAAACCTTTGCTTTGTGTGCACCAACTGGAAGAGCTGCAAAGAGAATGAGCGAATCAACAGGATATGATGCAAAGACAATCCATAGATTATTAGGATTAGTTGTTGAAGATGGCTTCTTTAGATTCCAATATAACGAAACAAATCAATTAACAAGCGATGTAATTATTGTTGATGAAGTATCTATGTGCGATATATATATCATGAAGAGTTTGCTAAATGCTATACGTCCATCATCAAGAGTTATATTCGTTGGAGATAAAGATCAATTACCATCAGTAGGCGCAGGCAACGTTCTATCTGATATGATTAATTCTAATGTAATTCCTGTTAGCTTTTTGAATAGAATCTTTAGACAAGGCGATGGCTCTATGATATCTATAAACGCTCATGAAGTTAATGCAGGAAGAATGATTAAACTTGACAACAAGAGCACAGACTTTTTCTTTAAAGAAGCAAATCTCCAAAAGGATTTAATTCCTCAACTTGTTGATTTAGTATCTAATAGAATCCCAAAATATTTCAACGTGTCAATTGATGATGTTCAAGTTCTAGCTCCAGCAAAGAAAGGACTTGCCGGCATAGATAAATTAAATGAACAAATGCAAGAAGCTCTAAATCCAAAACAAGAAGATAAAGAGCTTGTAATTGGTGCTAGAAAGTTTAGACCAAACGATAAAGTTATTCATATTAAAAACGATTACGAACTTGAATGGACAACTCTAGATAACATAACAGGCAAGGGTGTATTTAATGGAGAGATGGGCTTCGTTAGAGAAGTGGATCCGCTAAATAAGAAGATGCTTGTTGAATATGAAGATTCTAAATTTGTTATGTATGACATGGGCACATTTGATGAGATTCAATTAGCTTATGCAATTACTGTTCATAAATCTCAAGGTAGTGAATTTAAAGTTGCGCTATTAGTGCTATTTGAAAATAGCCCAATGCTAGCAACAAGAAATTTATTATATACAGGTATTACTCGTGGTAAAAAGGCTGTCATGATTTTAGGCACAAAACAAGTAGTTTCTAAGATGATTGCGAATAATATTATTTTTAAGCGAAATTCAATGCTTTTAACATTCTTAAGACAAGAGGCTGAATATAATCAATAACATGTGATTTTGCTATTTTGGCAAAAAATCGTCTTGGCTTGGCAAAAATCAGCATTTATACTAAATATGCAAATATGAGGTTTTAATAGTTTTACGCATTTTTCGCGTATTTTAACTAAATAATTATATTTGTAAGACTAACAAAAGGACAGGAAGGTAAAACTATGTTAAAAAAAGTAGAACAAAGTTTCATTGCGTTTGCAATCTTTACGATTTTATTGTGCTTAGTATTTATTTCTTTGGGGTCGACGACATATGCGTATGCCGATAGCGAAAATGAAGAATTAACAGTTGAGCAAGAAAGTGAAAAATTAACACAAAATGAAGTTGTTTTAAATTGCGGTTGTATAGATTTAATTACTAGATATGTACCTAGCCGTTTGTTCTTAGAAGAGAACCAAACAACTTATATCGGCGAGAAATATGGATTTGCAATACAAACAAAAGAGTATCCAAATCCAAATAATTGTCATTTTTATGATTTTATATCTTATGTAGCATTGTTCCAAGCAAATACAGTTTATAACAAATCATACAATCAGTTTAGAATAGATTTTGTTACTTTATGGGCTGATGAATATCTTGTATTAAATGGATATATAGATTCTGGCTTTAACACAGAAGGGAATGAAGTCGGCCTTGTAAAAAATGTAAGTGAGAATCTAACATTGCTTTCATATAATAATCAAGTCACAGATGATGATGATTATATAGCGTTTGTTTCATATTCTGGGAATTATAAAAAAGAGAAAAATGCTGATGTTGCGGCGACTGATGTAATAGGGTATGTCGAATCAATAGTTGACTTTGGTATGTTCCTATGCGAAATGGAACTACCAGGCCCAATTTCATTGATAAAAACCGTTTTTGATTTTGCAAATGACACGTTTGGATTTTTGGGTGGATGTAGCCCTGTTATTGAACAAAACGATGTACATAATACCGAAATCAATTTAGGGATGTTAAGAACTCCAACAAATGCGCGCCATAATTATGCTCAAATGGCACTATGTGATGAGGCTTATTTGCAAAGAGGAGATTCGTTTTCTTCGTACTATTATATAAACGCGGAAAATAAAACATCATATGCTGAAGCTGGTATTAAGTTTGTTATTGGTAATGATTTAGGCGCTAATGACTCTGATGTATTCTATCTTGATCTTTCAAATAATTATGGAAGCAACTATGATATTCAACTATTTGAGATTGAAAAGGAAGATGGTTGCTTTAGTATTACTACTCAACAAACTATTCATAAAAATTTGGTTGGAGGGAGACGTGATTCGTTTGCTGTTAAGGTCCCATATACACAATCATATACAGTACAATTTACTAGTACGAAAAATTGTTTTGATGTTTATTTGTTAAATAAGAGAAGTGGTAATCAACAAAAAGTAGATCTAGCATCTCCAATTGTGTTTGAGGCTAATGTCGATTATTCCTTATTAGTAAGTAACAATGACTCTAATATAGTAGCAGCATACGAACTAGAGATTTATCCTTCAAAAACAACAGTAGGGATTAATGAAGATTTAGAATTAGAAAATGGTATATATTATTATCATCTATATAATACTAATCAAAACGCTAAATTCTTCTCTTTAAATAATATTAGCGATAATGTAAATTATATTAGTGTTTATGTTTGTGATAATCGTCTAAATATTCTAAATAGCGGGTTTATCTTCCAAAATAAATTAATGGTCAATTATTTATTTGGCGAAATGGAAGATTATTACATTATTATAGAAAGTGAATCTGCTTACAGTGGCAAAATGGAGCTTGAAGACGAGCGCTCTATAAATAACTTAATTTCAGGCACTGAAACTAATAGCAAAGTATTCTACTACTATGATTGTAAATATGAGCAAGAATATGCATTGTCATATAGCGCTGCAAAAGTATATATAGATCCAATTCATTTGGTTGAATTATTTGATGGTAATAAAGCATATTTGCAAAAGGGTTCGTATTATGTTCAATTAGACGCTAGTGTGAGTGAATTTGCATGCAATATTAATGAAGAGTGTATAAAAAATGTATCAATTGGCGAACTACAAACAGCAGATTTGGTGCTAGATTCAGTTTATAGATTTACTCCATTTGTAACTGGCGATTATGTTGTGAACAGCGGATGTCAATTTGATATTTATAAAGCTAATGACATTGTTGTTCATGAAGGCAATAACTTATTTTTAGAAAAAAACAAAACATATACAATATATATAACAAATCATAATGATTTCGAAATTGATATTAATATGCCTTTAATTATTGTTGGGAATGAATTTAGTATACAATCAGAGAATAATATTAAAACGATTATGTTTCAACTAAATTCATCTAAGAGAGTCGATATTGAGGGCTCATTTACAAATATTGAATTATTCAATGAAGACTTTGTGCGTGTAGAATTAAATTATGATCACGGGTATGTATTGGGGAAAGGAATATATTATTTGACTTTTACATTTAATAACGAAGGTAGCGTTGTTGTAAAAGATTATGTTAAATCTGTTCGTGTTGAATTATTTGTTGATGGAGCTTTATGGTATGATTCAAGTGAAACAAATGATGAATACTATTATGATCACCTATTTAAATTGCCTGTTCCTGAAGCTAGAGAATGCTGGGAATTTGAAGGATGGGAAGATTCTCAAGGCAATTTGATTACTTTCTCAGATGGCAACAGCAAAGCAACTCTATTAGCAGATAGTATGATTTTAAACGCAAGATGGATAATGCAATATTTGACAATAAAAGTATGCTTTGAAAACAATACGATTCTTTGGTGGGATGGAGAAAATTTTGTAACAAATAAACCACAACCTACACAAATCGATTTAATGAACCAATTGGTTAATCTAAAAGAGCATTATATTCTAATGACTGGAGGACAAAAAGAGGGCTATTATTTAGGAGATCATCCATTTAGTATTTCTCTAGGCGAAAGTGAAAATGATTATGTGATCACTCCGAACTGGTTAATAGAAAAATATATAATTACATTTGTATATCCAAGTTCACAAGATTTGCCTGCTACTACAGCAAAGAGAGTTGTCAAATATCATGATTTAATTACAAGTAGTATTTTCGGATTAGAAGAAAATCAATTAGAGGTTAAGGGTTATACTTTTAAAGGTTGGTGCTTTTCATCTGAGTTAAATGACCCATTTAAATTTGAAATAGGGGGCAATATTGATGATTTAACTCCAGGGTATGGGTCTGTTCCAAATTTCAAATTCGATAAATCGGCTGAAGGCTTTGATTCAACTGCTGTTACATTGTACGGGAAATACGAGAAGAAGAAATTCCAACTAACAATTAATGGTGGAAAGCCTATTGAAGTGCAATATGGCGATAATTATACAGTATTATCTCCAGATGTTTATGGCTACAGTTTAACTGATTGCTATAAATACAACATTAAATATAAATATATTCAGAATGGCAATGAAACATTTTGTATTATGAATAAAGATATCGAAAACATTACAGAGAATATAACAGTTTCTATTGTACAACAACCTGTTAAAGTGTATTTAACTTACGATATAGATTCATTGGATTGGGATGAACCAATTAGTAATCCAAGCGAAATGAAATTGCATGAGACAATAAAGCTTAATGCGCCAAAAGATAGGATGTATGATGCATACTGGACGTTGAACGGAGCAACAGTAACGACTTTATCATTTGACAACTTAAAGGATCCAGATTATCTATGGTATAGTGAATATGGTGATATAAAATTGTATAGAAATATTGGAGTTGAGTTCAGTTATTCAACAATTACTCCAAGCAATTACAAAACACAAACAATTACGCAATCTGCTGTTGTTGTTCAATGCAACTCATCTACAGCGAAGCATAATATTACATTTAAAATTTCTTCTAGTGTCAATAGGATTACATTTAAAGGAAATGGAAAGAAGTGGAGAGATACTCGAATTGTTGTTGATAGTCGCTCAACTACATTGTATATGAACTTTAATAATATCGAATTTATGGCGCCAGCTAGCAAAAGTGTCCTAGATGCAAGTTCATGCCCAAATTTAAAACTTTATACTACAAATACAACTATTTTGAGGGCGGGAGAAGCAACACTTGAGAACCCGGATAAAGGCGCAATATTATGTCAAAATATGACATTACAAGGCGATTGTTTCAAAATATATGGAGGCGACGCTTGGGTTGGTATTGTGAATGATGACGGCACGGCAGGAATATATTGCGCGAAGTCTTCTACAAGTATTATTATTAATTGTAATGTATACATCCTAGGTGGTTATGGAGTTAATGGAGTTGATGGAACGAACGGCACAAATGGAGAATCTACTGGAGATTCTGGAACTCCGGGTACCAATGGCACCGATGGCGGCAATGGTGGATATGGAATTTACACAGCAGGAAGTGTAAGTTTCGGAAGCTATGCTGAAGGTACAATAAAAGGCGGTAATGGTGGCCATGGTGGCAATGGCGGCAACGGAGGCAATGGAGCTGCAGGCCGAAATGGTAAGTTTGGTGTAACGTGCATAAATCCAGGAGATGGAGGAAAAGGTGGCAATGCTGGAAATGGTGGTGATGCGAAAAAAGGCATCAATAAAAATGTCAGTGCACCTATTACTATTAAAATAGAGAGTGGCGAAATTGGTAGAGCTGGAAATAGAGGAGAAGGTGGCGCAGCTGGAGCAACATCTTATACAATTTGGAATAACCCAAGAACGGCCTCTCCAGGCAAGCGAGGAGATCCAGGAAAAGATGGGAGCATAGTATAATGCTTGAATTACATAATGTTAGCAAGACATATCAAATAGACGATGGATTAGAAGTAAAAGCTCTTCAAAATATTGATTTACTTATAAGAGATTCTGGTCTATCGTTTATCGTGGGCAAAAGTGGTAGTGGGAAAACAACGCTGCTAAATATTGTCGGATGCCTTGATACATGTGATTCTGGAGAGATTTATATAGATGGCAAACTAATTAGTCAAACTAAAATAGAACAATTGAACGAATATCGCAATCGATATATTGGCTTTGTATTTCAAGAGTATAATCTTTTGAACGATATGACAGTCGAAGATAATTTAAAAATAGCTTTAGAGTTATTAGGCGAAAAAGACTTCTCTAAAATAGCACTTGCTTTGGAGAAAGTTGGAATGGCTGGATATGAGAATAGAAGAGTATCTAGCTTGTCAGGAGGGCAAAAACAAAGGATTGCAATCGCTAGAGCAATAATTAAAAGCCCAAAATTGATTTTAGCAGATGAGCCAACAGGGAATTTAGATAGCGAAACAAGTAAAGGTATCTTTGATTTACTAAAAGAGTTGTCTAAAGAGATAAGCGTTTTGGTGGTATCCCACGATGAAGAAAGTGCAAACATATATGCTGATTGTATTATTCGAATGCAAGATGGCAAGGTTGTGCAATATGAAGACCGAATAAAATTTGAAAATAAAGAAGAGAAATTACCAACTGAGACTTTGGGAATTAAATCTAGTCGATTAAGTTTTAAAGTTATTGCCGATATGGCATTTAAGAATATAAAAAAAAGATGGGTAAGATTGCTAATGACAATCATTGTTTTGATGTTAAGTTTAAGTGCTATTGAGTTTTCATTGGCTGCTACCTATAACGATACGACAAAGATTTTTTTAAAAGCATGCGAAAAGTATAATCAAGAGAGCGTTGCTATAGTAAAGAAAGAAAATTATTATTCTCAACTAGAAGAAAGTATTTCTGTAAATAATAGTTCGTTGACAAAATACGATATTAATCAAATTAATAACATAATAGGACCAACTATTGAATTAAGAGATTCTCAAACGTATTGGGCTCAGTTTTTTGATGCAACAGGAGACTTGCTGTCATTTAAGATGTTGTATTGCGGCCCGTCAGTTGAGGAAATAAATAATTTTGGGATGCAAATTGTTTCGGGGAAGTATCCTCAAAAAAGATTCCAAATCATGATTTCTAAAATTTTTGCTGAATTAATAATGTTAAGCAAGAGCGACGATTCTTCAATAGAGCTTTTGCTAGGTAAACATATTGGGGATTATGAAATCGTAGGAATCGTTGATACAAATCCGAATATGAATGAAATACAGCCGTTTTTAGACTTGTACAAAGTGGATCCAAAGTCATTAAATGCCACAAGAAAATATATTTCTTTTGCAAACGAATTGACAGATTCAATTCATAGCTCAGTATTCTTTAGTGAATCGGTGTTTAAATACGGGCTGGAAGATAGTGTAACAATAAATTATATTGGATATCCTTTGTTTACGCAAAAATGCCAATATAGAGATATTGTAGTTTCAAATGATGTGTTTCCTGTAATTATAGATGAGAATTTTAATAGCAACCAAATTGCAAAAGCAATTTTGCCTTTTGATAAGATAGAACAATATGCGTCATTTTTGGATAATGGTGGATTTGATTCGTCATTTTATGATCAATATGACTTGTCTTCTCTTGCTGGTTGGAATAAGTGTTTAAATGAGCATGAAATATTTATAAATCTAAATTATATTGACATAGAAGATAATTTGAAAAAACAAGTAAATATAATGATTGCTGGGGTACATAGTATTGATGGCCAAACAATTATTGGGAACAATTTTGTGTCGAAGGTATTATCGGAGAATAAGTATTTAGTAAATAGCGTGCAACTAAAATTAGATAAAAATCTCGAAAATAATGAAGCTACATTAAAATGGATGTTAGAAACTCGAACAATAAATGACAATGGATATGTGTATATTCCGTTATGTGGTTTCTGGGGTGAAATAGAGAGAATGATATCTGCGAAAAATGCAGGGTGGATGCCAGTGTTTGGTACGATTGGAATTGTTTTGGCAATTATAGCGATTCTTATGATTTGGAATTTCACATATACAACTATAGAAGATAATAAAAAGAACTTAGGAATTCTGATATCTTTAGGAGCAAGAACTATTGATGTTTCCATAATATATGTGTTCGAGTCAGCTCTCGTTTGGATTTTGTCAAATCTGTTGTCATATGCTTTAATTCCTTTGTATAGATTTATTTTTGGAGACGTTAATGAATGCATAAAAGCATTTAATTATACGGCTTTAGATATAATAAGTGTTTTATTATTATCGTTAGTAATAATTGCTATTGGAAGTGCATTTTCTATAATAAAAATGATAAAAAAGAAGCCAATAGATATTATGAGAGAATAACTACTTGGTTTGCATTCCATTTGCTTTCTTAAATCTTATTTTGTATATGGCATGGGCTATCTTTGAAATATTTAATTATATGTTAAACATATATATTTTAAAGTGATGCCTTCTATTAGCGAAATTCAATGCTTTTAACCTTCTTAAGACAAGAGGCTGAATATAATCAATAACTTTTAGTTAAATACTACTTATTTAATGCTATAATAACTAAAGGTGATAATTATGAAAAAACAATCATTGGCAATATTATTAATATTAGTTTTGATTCTATCATCTTCTATTGCATTTAGCGGATGTTCATTAATTGCGAAAGCTCAAGGAAAGACATATGTAAATTACGTTCAATCAGGTGCTTATTCTGTAGGCACGATGGAAAGCGATGTAATACCGGATGATATATTAATCGAATGGTATGGCGGAAGCGTAAATGTTACAAAATATGATGGTGACAAGATTATCTTTGTTGAGAAATCTAACCAAGAAACAAATGATGATTTAAAACTTCATTGGGCTTATTGGGATTCTTCAGAATATGGTAAGTATTACCAAATCCAATATTGTGCAAAAGGAATGTTTGATTTAAGCGAAATTAAAAAAGACTTATATGTTCTTTTGCCAAATAACGTTAACACTTATAACAAATTAAGCATAACAGGAAGAGGCGAATGTACTATAAACATAGACCTTCCAGATGTATCTTTTATTGGAGAGTGTAATGGCAATCCAAATGTGCATCTTGATACGGAATGGGGCAATATCAATGCCGTGTTTAAAGATATTGACTATTTCAGAATGCTTGGCGATTCTGATGATATCGCAAACCAATACTATAGAAGTTTAACTGCAGAAAAAGTAGATCAAATTGATTGTGTTGCTTCATTCAATAGATTCATATTTAACTTAAAAGAAGTTACATCTTATGCAAATATAAATACATTCTCTGGAGATGTATATTTCTTCTGTACAGGAAATGTTAGAAAGCTAACTATAAAAGGTGGTTTAGGAACACAGTTCCTTGAATTAAACACGTTTAACAAATTGGATTTATTATCAAAAACAGGCATGATTGGTGTTGAAATGCATTATACTCAAAAATTCCAAGTTACAATGTCTAACTATAACCAATATGGTACGGAAATAGCATATAAAGAGCCATATTTCTCGAAGAACTTAGGAGAAGATGATAATGATGAACAACAAATAACACGTTCTGGTGATGTTTGGACTGTACTTGACGGAAAAGATAAATACGGCAGAATTAATGAAGTAAAGGTTTCAAATGGGGCAGAAACATATTTTGGTACATGGCAAGGTGTAATTTCAGAATTCACTGATACAGGAATCTTTGAGATAACACAAGGATATCCTCAAATTGATATTCCAGATGAATACAAGAGCGATGATAATCAACAACAACAATACGATCCAAACAATCCAAATGGGGATCCAAACTATAACCCACAACAAAATAATAATCAAAACTGAATAAACTAAAGACAAGCTTTGCTTGTTGACTAATATGCGTCAATATGATAACTTAACATTGGCGCATTTTTATATTACACATATGCGCACGAGAGGTAAACATGGGATTTTTATCAAACTTATTTAAGAGCTACAACGATAGAGAGCTTGCAAAAATTGAAAAGACTGTAGACAAGATCGAAGCTCTAGAGCCACAATTCGAGGCTATGAGCGATGAAGAATTAAGAGCTTGCACAGAAACATATAAACAAAGAGTTCAAAACGGAGAAAAGCTGGAAGACATTTTGGTCGAAGCATTCGCAACTGTTAGAGAAGCTTCTAAGAGAGTTTTAGGAATGAGACACTTTAGAGTTCAATTAATCGGTGGTATCGTTTTATTCCAAGGTAGAATTGCTGAAATGAAAACTGGTGAAGGTAAGACATTAGTAGCAACACTTGCTGCATATCTTGCTGCACTTGAAGGCAAAGGCGTTCATGTAGTTACAGTTAACGAATACCTTGCTAAGCGTGACGCTGAATGGATGGGAAAGGTATATAAGTTCTTAGGACTTAGCGTTGGTATCAACCTAGCTCAAGCATCTCCAGATTATAAGCGTGAACAATATAACTGCGATATCATGTATACAACAAATAACGAACTTGGATTCGATTATTTGAGAGATAACATGGTTAACGATAAATCTCAAATGGTACAACGTGGTTTGCACTTTGCAATCATCGACGAAGTTGATAGTATCTTAATCGATGAAGCTAGAACTCCACTTATCATCTCTGGTAGAGGAGAAAAGAGTGCAGACACATATATCACAGCAAATAGATTCGTAAAGACACTAAATGAAGACGACTACGAATTAGGCGAAAAGGAAAAGACAGTATTTTTGAATGAATCAGGTTCTGCAAAGGCTGAAAAGTATTTCGGAATTGAAAACCTTGCAGATTATGAAAACCAAGAATTAAAGCACTATATCGACAACGCTCTTCGTGCAAACATTATCATGAAGAAAGAAAAGGATTACCTTGTTGTAGATAATGAAATCATCATCGTCGATGAATTCACAGGTCGTCAAATGATTGGTCGTAGATATTCAAATGGTTTACACCAAGCTATCGAAGCAAAGGAAAATGTTCCAATCAAGTCTGAAAATAAGACATTGGCTACAATCACATTCCAAAACTTATTCAGATTATATCCAAAGCTATCTGGTATGACAGGTACTGCATCTACAGAAAAGAATGAATTCGAATCAATCTATTCTTTAGATATCGTTGAAATTCCAACAAATAGACCAGTTATTAGAATAGATAGAAACGACCAACTATATATGACAAAGAAAGCAAAATATGACGCTGTAGTTAGAGACGTTATCGATTGCTATCAAAAAGGTCAACCAGTTTTGGTTGGTACAGTTTCAGTAGATAGATCAGAAGAACTATCAATGCTATTTAAGAGAAATAAGATTCCACACAACGTATTAAACGCTAAGAACCATGAAAAGGAAGCTGAAATCGTAGCTCAAGCCGGTAAGTATAAGGCAGTTACAATTGCTACTAATATGGCAGGTCGTGGTACCGATATTCTACTTGGAGGTAATGCAGAATTCTTGACAAAAGAAAAATTAGATAGAATGGGATATTCTCATGAACTAATTGAAATCGCATCATCTCACGCAACAATTGATCCTCAAAATACAGACGCTCTAAAGGCTAGAGCAGATTATGAAAAATATTATGCTTTATTCAAGGCTGATGTAGATAAGGAAAAAGAACAAGTAGTTGAAGCTGGTGGTTTAAAGATCATCGGTACAGAACGTCATGAATCAAGACGTATCGACAATCAGTTACGTGGTCGTTCTGGTCGTCAAGGTGACCCAGGTGAATCAATCTTCTATTTATCTATGGAAGATGACATCATGAGAGTATTTGGTGGCGATAGAATGAAGGCTATGTGCGAAAGATTAGCAATCGATGAAAATATGCCTATCGAAGCTAAGATTATTACAAATCAAATTAGAGCGGCTCAAGCTAGTGTAGAAGATAGAAACTTCTCTATAAGAAAGCACGTTTTAGGTTATGATGATGTAATGAATGAACAAAGAAAGATTATCTATGAACAAAGAAGAGTAGTTCTAGATGGTATGGATGTTCATGAACAAATCAAGGCTATGATGAAAGACGTTATCGCTCAAATCGTTCATAAGTATGTAGATTACAAAGTTTACCACGTTGAATGGGATTATGAAGGTTTCAACAAAGATCTAGATAACAACGTTCTACAACCAGATACAAATATCATGAATCCAGATTACGTAGTAAATTTTGAAACAGAAGAAGAAATGGTAGAAGGCTTATTAAAGCTTGCTATTGAACAATATGAAGAAAAGGCAAAGAAGGTAACAGAAGAAGTTGGTATCGACTTTGGTAGATTCGAAAGAGACTGCTTACTTCATAATGTAGATTCTAACTGGATGGATCATATCGATGCTATGGATCAATTAAAGCAAGGTATCTCACTTGTATCTTATGCTCACCAAGACCCAGTATTGGTATATAGACAAGAAGGTTACGAAATGTTTGAAGCTATGAACCAAAAGATTCAAGAAGACGTAGTAAGAATCTTAACACACGCTAGAATCGAAAGAGCTCCAATCGTTAGAGTAAATAAGAGCGAATTAAAGACAAATAATCCTGGACAAGCTACATCAACAAAGAAAGTTGGTAGAAATGACCCATGTCCATGTGGAAGCGGTAAAAAATATAAAGATTGCTGCGGTAGATAAGAATGGTTACACTTGATGAATTAAAGATTGATTTAGGAGAGGTTAAAAAAGAGCTTGTTGGATTGAAGACGGCTTTGAACTTTGACGCTCTAAATTCTAAAAAACAATCTTTAACAAAAGAGCAAGAAGCTGAAGGCTTTTGGGAAGATATGAAAAAGGCCCAACATGTCAATAAGGAACTTGCTGCAATAAACAACAAGATTGAGAAGTATTCAAAACTTGAATCAAGAGTAAATGATGCGCAAGATTTAATAGATTTATCTGAAGAGATGAATTCTGAAGAAGAATATGAATCTTTAGATAAAGAAATAAAGGCCCTAGAGAAGGAAATTAGCGAATTTAAGATTTCTACATTATTAAAAGGGAAATACGACCAAAACAACGCTATTTTAACTCTACACGCTGGTGCTGGCGGTACAGAAGCTCAAGATTGGGTACAAATGCTATATAGAATGTATCTAAGATATGCAGAACGTATGGGCTATAAGACAAGAGAAGTAGATAAATTGCTTGGCGATGACGCTGGTATTAAAAGTGTAACTTTTATTGTAGAAGGCGAAAATGCTTATGGCTATCTAAAAGCAGAGATGGGAGTTCATAGATTAGTTAGAATCTCTCCATTTAATGCAAACGCAAAGAGAATGACTTCATTTGCATCACTAGAAGTTATGCCAGAGGTTGAAGATGATGCAGAAGTTGAAATCAATCCTGACGATATAAGAGTCGATGTGTTTAGATCATCAGGTGCTGGTGGTCAAAAGGTAAATAAGACAGATACAGCTATTCGTATCACTCACTTCCCAACGGGTATTGTAGTTACTTGCCAAAACGAAAGATCTCAATTGCAAAACAAGGAAGTAGCATTTGCAATGCTAAAATCTAAATTAGTTGAATTGCAAGAAAGAGAACGTCAAGAACAACAACTAGCCCTAAAGGGAGATATTAAGAAGATTGAATGGGGTAGCCAAATTAGAAGCTACGTATTCTGTCCATATACTCTTGTAAAGGATCATAGAACAAATTATGAAAATCCAAATATCTCAGCTGTTATGGATGGAGATTTAGAAGGATTTATAAACGATTATTTAACGAAGGCGAACTAATGTATTTCGATATTGCTAATAAAAAATTCGATGAGATAAAAGATAAAGAAGACAAGGTAATACTTGCTATTGAATCTTCTTGCGATGAAACAGCTTGTGCTATTTTAAAGGGCAAAGAAGTTTTAGCAAATATCATTGCATCTCAAATTGAAATACATAAACGTTTTGGTGGCGTAGTTCCAGAAATTGCATCAAGAAACCACATCATGGCAATTCAAAATTGTGTCGATGAAGCTTTAGCTGCAGCAAAGATGACACTTGATGATATTGACTGTTTTGCAGTAACTTATGGCGCTGGATTATTAGGTGCGCTTCTTGTTGGCGTTTCATATATAAAGGCTCTTGCTTTTGCTACGCAAAAACCTTTAATTGCTGTTAATCACATCAAAGGACATATTGCAGCAAATTACATTGCAAATAAAGAATTAAAACCACCATATATTTGTCTTATCGCGTCAGGCGGGCACACGGCAATTGCGCACGTAAAAGATTATAACGATATAGAAATAGTAGGAACGACTCAAGATGATGCTTGTGGTGAAGCTTTTGATAAAGTTGCTCGTGTTCTAGGATTAGAATACCCAGGTGGTCCACAAATCCAAGCGCTAGCACAAAATGGTAAACCAACTATTGAAATTCCAACACCATATAAGGATGTAGATACATATGATTTCTCATTCTCTGGTATCAAGACTGCCGTTATAAATTATGTTCATAAGATGGAACAACGTGGGGAAGCAATCTCAAGAGAAGATTTAGCTTGCTCATTCCAAGATAAAGTTACATCTATTATGGTAAATAATACTATTAAATGCGCAAAAGATAAGAATATTAAGACAGTAGTTATCGCAGGTGGCGTTGGTTCAAATGCTGAATTAAGAAGAAAAATGGATGAAAGAGCTAAAAAGGCTGGAATCAATGTTTATTATCCACCAATTAAGCTTTGTACAGACAACGCAGTTATGATTGCATCTCAAGCATATCACTCAATTTTGGCTGGTGTTAGACCAGTAGATATCGACCTAGATGCCAATGCAAACCTAAAAATTACTGACTAATTAATTGATTTTACATAAAATTTACATATATTTTTTACGAGTTTTGAAAAATAAATATTTTCGATTGACTTAATATATATTAATGTGCAAAAATACTTTTGCTGTGCGTAGGAGACTACGTATTGTATTGTATTATATTCGGGAAATTCACGGTGTACGAATGACTCGATGTCTATATACAATGAGTTTATCCTTCGGGGTTGCTGGGTAACTCATCCGATCAAAAAACATAGGAGGTAAAAACATGCCAACAATTAATCAGTTACTTAAGGCTGGTAGAGAAAAGCAAGTATCTAAGAGTACAACACCTATCATGAAGCAAAATCCTCAAAAGAGAGGCGTTTGTCTTTCAGTTACTACTACATCACCAAAGAAGCCAAATTCTGCTATGAGAAAAATTGCCAGAGTTCGTCTAGTAAATGGTATGGAAGGTACAATCTACATTCCAGGTGAAGGCCACAATTTACAAGAACACAGCGTAGTTCTTATTAGAGGCGGAAGAGTAAGAGATTTGCCAGGTGTTAGATACCACATTATCCGTGGAACACTTGACTGTGCAGGCGTTGCTAAGAGAAAGCAAGCCAGATCTAAATACGGCGCAAAGAGACCTAAATAGTCGGATGCACGCAACACAACAATCTAATTAAGGAGGTAATAAAATATGCCAAGAAGAAATAGCGTTCCAGTTAGAGACGTTCTTCCAGATCCTACTTATGGTAGCAAGGTTATTGCTAAGTTCATCAACCAAGTTATGTACGATGGTAAGAAGGGTACTGCTCAAGAAATCGTTTATGGAGCTTTCGATATAGTAAACAATAAGTTAGGACAAGACGCAGTTGACGTTTTCACAAAGGCTTTAGCAAATGCTACTCCAGAAGTAGAAGTTAAGGCTAGAAGAGTAGGTGGTGCTACATATCAAGTACCATGCGAAATCAGACCAGCTAGACGTCAAACTTTAGCCATCAGATGGTTAGTAAACTCTGCTAGAAAGAGAGGAGAAAAGACAATGATGGAAAGAGTTGCTGCTGAACTTATTGATGCATTTAACAACACAGGTAATGCAGTTAAGAAGAAAGAAGAAATGCAAAGAATGGCTGAAGCTAATAAGGCTTATGCACATTATCGTTATTAATATAGCGACAAATTATTTAGGAGAAAAAATATATGCCTAGAGAATATTCATTAGACCATACAAGAAATATCGGTATCATGGCTCACATCGATGCTGGTAAAACAACAACAACAGAAAGAATCCTATTCTATACAGGTATCAACCACAAGATAGGTGAAGTTCATGATGGTGCTGCTACTATGGACTGGATGGAACAAGAACAAGAAAGAGGTATTACAATTTGTTCTGCCGCTAC
>JAEEWC010000095.1 GCA_016287155.1 Clostridia bacterium
AAGAATTAGAAAAGAGAAAAGAAGAAGAAGCAAAAGCTTCAAATAAATAAAATAAAGGGTTACTATGAGTGTAAGTTACAAAGATGGAAAAATTTTAGTGGATGACGCTTACCATGCAGACGTTTGCTATGATGTAGCAAACAATCTAATTACAGCGCAATTCAACAGCAAGGGTTCTATTACTAAGTATGCTGTTATGAATAAGTTCTCTGTATTTTCTGCATTCTATAACTTAATAAGCGTTGATGGTACAGCATTCGATTGGAATGCTAAAAAGCATGTAGAAATGGTTGGTAAGAAACAAGTTACTACTTTTGCTGCTAAAGATTTTGATATGGAAGTATTACAATTTTTGGATCAAAAGAATAACTGCATCTATGTGCAAAACAAGGTAACAGCAAAAAGAGATATCGACTTTAGAGTAGTTAACAACTTCGGTATTAACTATGGTTCTTATGTTGAACAACTTTTAGCAAATAGATTATCTGCAAAGACTATTGGAACATTACTTGCTGGATTCGTAAGATCTAAAAAGAATGGTTTAACAGTGGCAGAGGATGGCACAGGTTACATTAGAGGTGATGTACTTGGTGACTTCTATCTAGATATTGCTATTTCAACAGAACCTATCGCTTTGGAATCTGAAAGAGGATTCGTTAACCAATTTGGTTATGGTTCTAAGATTAAGAAGGGCGAAACAAAGGTTTATAGATATGTTATATCTGCTGGTACAAGAACAGACTTTACATATTGTGATGTTCAAGCTGCTTTAAAGAATTTTGATAATGCAATTAAAGACACAGAAGCATATATTGCTGATTTGAAGTGCCCAGTTGAATTAAAGGATGAATTCTTAAACGCTTACTATAAGTCATTATTAAATACATCACTATCTAACTATAAAGAATTAAACAAATTCAAAGGTTTCTTAGCAGGTATTGTATATCAATTCCCAGCAAGAACATATTATAGAGATGCTTACTGGACAGTTCTATCTGTTCTTCCAGTTCATCCAGAATTAGTTAGAAACGAAATCATCACATTGGCAAACGGTATCAACTCAAAGGGTGAATGTCCAAGTGCCGTTAAGTTCAATTTTAAGAATTATTGGGGTAACCACTATGATTCTCCATCATTCTTTGTTATGATGATTTATGACTATATCGCGCACACAAATGATAAATCTATCTTGAACGAGCAAGTTGCTTGTGGTACAGTTTTAGATAGTGCAAGACTAGTACTAGATAGACTATATGAAGAAGTAGAAGAATCAACAGGCCTTTTAATCAAAGGCGGTGAGTACAATAGAAGAGACTGGTGCGACAACGTATTCAGATCAACATATTGTACATATGATGAAGTCCTATATTGTAGAGCTCTTTACTGCTTAAGCGAAATTTACTCTCTATCAGATAAAGATCTTTCAGCAAAATATGCTCAAATGCACCAAAAGGTTAAAAAGAGCATTAATGATTTATTGTGGGATGAAGAAAAAGGTTGGTACATTAACTACAAGTCAGATAACTTCGTAGAAGATAACTTATCTATTGATACTGTTGTAGCAGCTCTATTTAAAGTTGCAGATGAAGACAGAGCAAAGAGAATGTTACAAAATATGGAGAAGTGGCTTGAAAGTAAGAATAATACAGAACAAGTAGCTGGAGACTTTGGTACATTATCTGTATATCCATTCTATAAGAATATTCAAGACATTGTTCAAAAGTCATCACTTCCATACTACTACCATAATGGTGGAGATTGGCCATATCTATCTTGTATTTATGCTTACGCAAAATTAATGTATGGTATGGATTATATGTATCCTTTAACAAGATGGTTTACATATAACATTGAAAAGGGTAATTATACTCCTATCGAGTTCTTTAACCCATTACAAAAAGACGGTTCATTACTACAAGCATGGTCATCAACTGGTGCATTCGTTTTGAGTTATCCAAATGGTGATTTCTTTAGTAAGAAAATTGATAAATAAAACTGGAGGGTTTAATTGTGAGCGAAGAAACAACAATGAACAACGAAGCTGTTGTTGCTGCTGAAGAAGTTGTTTCAAATGGCGATAACAATAACGGATTATCTAAAGAAGAACAAGCTTTACTAGGTAAGAAGTATTTAAAGCCAAGAGATTATATATTATTCAGCTTAGCTAGATTCGCATCAAGTGCCGTTACTGGTTTAGTACAAGGTTACCTATTGTATTTCTATACTTCATGCGTAGGTATCAATGCTAGTGCGGTTGGTTTGATGTTCTTGATTACAAAAATCTTCGATGGTTTAAACGACCCAATCATGGGTGCTGTCGTAGATAAAACAAGAACAAGATGGGGTAAGATGAGACCTTACTTGTTCTTCGGTGCTATTCCTTGGGGAATCATTACTATAGCGATGTTCTTACCACAAGTTTATGCTGGTATGAATATGACTGGTAAGATTGTTTACATGTATGTAACATATCTTGCTTACGGCTTATTAGGAACTATTATCGGTGTTCCTCTAGATGGTATCCCAGCTGTTGCATCACCAAATACAGATGAAAGAGCGAAGATTATTTCTATTTCACGTATCTTAGGAAGTATCGGTGAACAATCTGCGTTAGTTCTATTAACAGTATTCTTGTTAATGACACACGACGATTATTCAAGTTCTTATATGTGGATGGGTATCGTTATCGGTATCTTAGGACCAATCTTCATGTTGCTTGGTGCTGGAACTATCAAGGAAAGATTAGAGCCAACAAAGGAAACTCCAAGTGTTTGGGAAGGATTTAAGTATTTATTTAAGAATAAACAATTTATGTTGTTAATCTTATCTAACTTATTAACATTCTTCAGAAACCTTGTTTCAGCTATGATTCTATATGTAGTTTCATACGTAATTGGTAAAGGATCATTACAAATTGTATTCTCACTACCTGGTGCCGCGGCCTCAATGATAGGTATGATGCTCGCGCCTAAGATGCGTAAGATGATGGACTCAAAGAAGTTGTTTATTGTAGCAACAATTTGGCACTCTATCGCTCTTGGTGTAATCTTCTTCATTGCGCTTGCTGTAGGTGTAGAAAACTTAAGAGAGACTTGGGGATGGATTCTACTTGCCGGATTAATGTTTGTCGCAATGATTCCAGTAGGTATCTTAAACGTAATTCCTCACTTAATGGCTACAGATACCCTAGATTACTGGGAAGACAAGACTGGTGATAGATGTGAAGGTATTACATTCTCATTAATGAGTTTAAGAAGTAAGATTTCAAGTGGATTTAAGGATTATGTTCTAAGCTTCCTACTAGTATACTTCATGTTTGCTCAACCAATGGGCTACATTGAAAGCCATAAGCCACTACAAACAGAATTCACAAAGACTGGTTTGGTTATGATTTACACAATCGTTCCAGCTATTACAAACTTAGTATCTATTATCCCTATCTTGTTCTACAAGTTAAGTGGTAAGAAGATGGCAGAGATTCAATCTAGACTAGAGATTTCACGTGCTAAGGATGCTGCAAGATTACATGCAGAATCAAATGGCGTTACGGAAGAAGTTGCTGCTGATGTTGTAGAAACAGCCATTGTAAACGATATCGTAAATGATGTTGAAACAGCAAATGAAGCAGAAATCACATCAGCTGCTGCAGAAGAAGTATTTGCAGAAGCTCCAAAGGCTGAAGAAGTAAAGGTTGAAGAAACTGTAGCTCCAGCAGAAGATGTTTTCGAAAAGCCAGCAAAGAAAGCTCCAGCTAAGAAGGCTCCTGCAAAGAAAGCTGAACCAAAGGCAGAAACAGCAAAGAAAGCTCCTGCAAAAAAGCCAGCTGCAAAGACAACAAAGTCTACAAAATCAGATAAATAGGAGGGCAAGAGTATGAAAAAGAGATTTTTATTAATCGTATCTGTTATTGCATTAATCGTATGCGCAACAACAATGTTATTTGCTTGCTCTTCATCTGATAAATTTGAAGGCAAGACATATGAGAAGATGGAATCTTACTATGCTGATGCTCTAAAGAGCGTTAAGAAGTGCGAAGAAACGCTTGATGCATTAGTAGGAAATGTAAAGGCATCTTCATTCACAGCTAACTTCTCATTAGAGAGAACTTATTATTCTACAGCAGATGATAATAAGACTTTCATGGGCGATATGGAAAAGGGTGGCTACAACGATAATGATAAAGTAGATGACACAAAGTGGTTAGTAGATGCTGTTGATTATGAATTCAAATATAACAATGGCGATTACAAGATCACAGCTAAAGTTTACCCAACAGTAGCATCAGATGACTATAACGCTAAGAATAAGGGCGAAGTAAAGTCTACATATGTTTATACAAAGAGAGGCGAACTTGTAATCTGTGAACCAGCTGATGAGGCTGAAACAGTAGCTAAATACTGTTATGATATGGTATTCGATGTAATCTTTGGACAATTCACAGAAGATGATTTCCTTGAATCTTATTGTGAATCTGCTACAAAGGGCTTTAGATTCGTAACAAGCATGATGCAATATCAAATGGTTAGAGCCTTCAAATACGCTGATGATGGCACAATTTCTAACGAAGTGATTAAGTATTCAGAAAACAAGGATAAGATCGTTTATTCAGCCCTAGAAGAAGTTTATTCTGATGGTAAGTTAAGTTATACATATAAGGGCGAACCAAAAGACATCAAGGGAGATGATATCTCTTATTGGGAAGCATATGGTGAAGACATTACATATAACCTAAACAAAGTTGCAGCTATCTACAACGATAGAGTAACAATGACTTACAAGAACAAAACTAAGCAATTAAGCACTTATGAATACTATGGCGAAAAGGTATTGCCATTCTATAGACAAAAGTCTGATTTTAAGACATATAAAGTGCTAAAAGCAGTAGTTGCAGATTATACACACTTTACAGTTGAATTTAATTACGAAACAGTAGAGATTTAATAAGATGTAATGCGGATAAAATTGGAGCGTTTTAAGCGCTCCAATTTTTATATTTTTAGGCGTTAGAATATATTGTTTATTAATTATTATAGGGCGAGTGTATGCACCATTAAAAACAGGATTTATAAGGACAAAACCGTATAAAAATTTATGCATATAAGCGTAATTTCTATGGATAAAATGGACATTTTACAAAAGTTTTTCAAAAAATTACCCCCATTTTACAAAATCATTACAAACGCGTGGATGCGTTTATGCATATATATATTATTATTAACGTGGGAGTTGTAGAACTAACAACAATCCTAAAAGGAAAAATTATGGAGGTTTATTATGAATAAGAAGTTATGGACTTTACTAATTGCAGTTCTTCTTATTGTAACAATGAGCGTTTGCATGATCGCATGTTCTAACGATGGCGATGCTGCAAAGAAAGGCTCTTCTTTCCAAACAAAGAACGGAAGTGTTGCTCAAACAGTTACAGAAGCAGTTCAAATTAACGAGAAAACTGCATTTGAAATCGCTACTTCTGAGGCTATGACTACAGATGGAGTTCAAGCTAAAATCGCTTTATTCGATAGTAAGACAGGAGACCAAATCGTTTCTAATGTTGTATCACTAGACAATACTGGTAAGTTATTTAGATTGAATGCACCAACAACTGGTTATACAGAAGGTGGCTTCTACACACTAGAACTTTTAGATTCAAGATTATCATTTGTAGATTTTGAGGCTACTAAGTTATCTATGTATGTTGTTGCAGGCAACGATACAGTTGCTTTCAATGAAAACGTTACATACCTAACAGGTGGCAGCGCTTACATTTCTAATTTCGCTGAATCTGGAGCCCTAAAGACATTTGAATTTGATGCAGCTGCTGCTAATCAAACTCTAACAATGGGTCAAATCATTCTAGTTGAAGATGTTAACACAGGTGATTTCACAGCTTACCAAATCCTAGGCGTACAAGCTACAGATAAGACTGGTGTTTACACAGTTGCATATGCAGCTCCAAGCTACGAAGAAGTATACGACAAGTTAGAAGCTACTAACACAGCCGTATTAGGACAAGATGGTACAGTTACAATCAAGGAAGATAAGATTGTTGAAACTATTTCTGAACAATTATCTTTATTTGGTTTCAACGCTGGTATCGCAAAATT
>JAEEWC010000096.1 GCA_016287155.1 Clostridia bacterium
CTCATGTCTCCAAATTCTTTCTTAACGCTTAGCCAATCTCCAACATGAGTTTGGTAACCATCATCGATTTGGAAGAACATAGGTTGAATGCCTTTGTCTTTAAAGCTCTTTAAGTCGTTATCAATATTTTGACGAGTAACTTTTGTATAGTAGTTATACCAAGATGTATAGCCAGTAGCAGATTTTAATCTCAAACCTGGAAGATTTTGAAGAGAGAAGTATCTATCGAAAACTTCATCGTATTCACCTTCAAAATAACCAATGCTGAAAATCTCATATGGTTCAGATAGTACTACGCCATCCAAATCTTTCTTAATAGTTACAGAATTGTGCTTTGTATTGAACTTAACAATAGTGAAACCATTTCTTTCTGACATAGAACCATATAGATATACTTTATTGAAGTCTCTTATATATCCATATGTATAACCATGGAAAACTCCACGTGGTGGGTACTTAACGAAATTTTCATCGCCATAAGCACGTAAAACAGGCAATAATTTCGCCAATCCTTTTGTCCTATCCAACTTTTCATCGATAGCAAATTCACGTGTGTCAGTCCAAGATTGATACCCATTAACAAAAATCTTACTTTCTGGAGTATACAAATGAGTACAAGACATAGAAAAATCTATGTTAGATAGAGCGCATTTAGGATAGATAATAGCCTTTAAAACTTCTTCTTTTTCGTTTAAAACAATTTCAAAGTGATCGCACTTTAAACGATCGATTGTGTAAGTCTTTCCCTCAACGCTGTATGTAATATTAAATTCGAAATTTTTCTTCATTGTATGCCCCTTGCAATAAAATTATAACATATTATTATAATTATTAATGTAAAAGTATGATTAAAAATTAAATTGAGAATAATTCTCATTTCTATTGATTTTTGCCGTAAAACACTATATAATTTTATTATGAAGCATTATTCAGCACAAAGAGCGATAATCCTTGATGTTTTGTCAAATACTAAGGTTCATCCTTCAGTAGATATGCTTTACGAGATGTGTAAAAAGCAAAATAAAAAGATTGGAAAGGCAACTATTTATAGAAATCTTCAAGAGCTCGTTAAAGAGAAAAGAGTAGCAAAAGTTAGTTGCAATTTCAAGGAGGAACGCTTCGATGGTGACAATTCTGTCCACAATCACAAAGTTTGTCGTTTTTGTGGCAAAATTGAGGATGCACCTTGTAGCTCAAAGATGCTAAAATTAATTAGTGAAGAGATAAATAACAATTCCTACGAAAGTGTGGGATTGACTTTTTATAAAACATGTAACAATTGCAAGGCAAAATTATCAGAGGAGGTAGTGAAAAATGGCTAAATATGTTTGTTCTGTATGTGGTTATACTGTAGAGGCTGATGAAGCTCCAGAAAAGTGCCCAGTATGTAAGGCGCCTCAAGAGAAATTCAATAAAATTGAAGAAGGTGAAAAACTAGTGTTCGCTGACGAACACAAGGTAGGTTCTGCACAAGGACTTGACCCAGAAATCGTATCAGGATTAAGAGACAACTTCAATGGTGAATGCTCAGAAGTTGGTATGTATCTTGCAATGGCAAGACAAGCAGATAGAGAAGGATATCCAGAAATTGCTGAAGCTTTCAAGAGATATGCATTTGAAGAAGCTGATCATGCTTCAAGATTCGCAGAACTTTTAGGTGAAGTTTTAACAACTTCAACAGAAAAGAATCTAAAGATGAGAGTGGATGCTGAACATGGCGCATGCCAAGGTAAGTTAGATCTTGCTAAGAAAGCTAAAGCTTTAGGTTATGATGCTGTTCATGATACAGTTCATGAAATGGCTAAAGATGAAGCAAGACATGGCTGTGGATTCAAAGGTCTATACGATAGATTCTTTAAATAAATTGTAATTAATGTGAGTTATATATAAATATGGCTAGGGAGTGCTACCTAGCCTATTTTTTTGTGTCAAAATTGACAAAGCTATACATTATGGCAAAAGATGAAGCAAATCTTTATTGCAAAAATAAATATATATATTTCATATTACATATGCACAAAATAGATTAAATTGGTTGACAATGCCATTAAATGGGTGTTAAAGTCAAAGTAATTGTAAGACTGTGACGGAAAGGTTACAAAATTTAAGCGCAAAGAGAGTCGGCGGTTGGTGTGAGTCCGATGGCAAGATTTTGTATATGTAGTTCCTGAGTCGGGAGAAAGAAAGCGAATGCAAGTAGAATCTCTCCGTGATTGCTGCGTTAATGGCATAGGAATTGTCGGATTCCGAGAGTGGCGAGAAATCGCAATTTGAGTGGTACCGCGGGTAATAACTCGTCTCAAAGTTAAACTTTGGGACGAGTTTTTTTGTCCCGCAAGGAGAAGAACTATGGAAGAAAAAAGTTTATCGAAAAAGATAATCGAAATGGCGAAAAGAATTAAAGAGCTTCGTGAAATAGAAGGTCTTTCTCTTGAACAAATGGCGCAAAAGACAGA
>JAEEWC010000097.1 GCA_016287155.1 Clostridia bacterium
GCTTTATCATATTCAACAACTTTTGGAACTAATTTAACAACTAATTCAAATCCCTTTTCAAGTGTTGGAAGATTTAAACCTTCAACTGTATCGTTGTATGTATGATAGTAATTTGTTGGTCTTGGATCTTGAGCAGCGATTGTAACTGTCTTAACACCACTTCTATAGATAGGTGTTGAATCGCAACCACCAACTGGGTTTTCAATAATACCTGGAGTTGGTAAATCTAATTCCTTCATTGTTTCAACTGTCATGTTTACTAAATCCTTATCGAATTTAGAGAATAACCATGTATCACCCTTTACAGCATTGAAGTGGTCATAATCTCTAAATGAATCTAGATTTAAGCTGTAGTAGTGTGGATTGAAATCTGCTTTATGAGCTTTACAGAATGCTTCAGAACCTTTAAGTCCAGCTTCTTCACATCCAAGTCCAGCACAGATTAATCTTGTATTCTCTGGAAGTTCATCCATATGTTCCTTATAGTACTTAACAGTAGCTAGGGCGATTTCACAACCAGATAGGTTATCCATAGCACCTGGAGAAGCAACTTTCTTATCCCATGTTAAGTATTGAGATAACCAGTAGCATCCTGGAACTGCAAAGATTGGAACGATGTACATAATTAAATATCCAACATTGCTAATTGTCTTAGCATCAACATTGATGATTGATGTTGTCCAGAAGTTGAAGCTTAGAGCTCCGTTACAAATAGCGATTAAAGATACAAGTGCTAAACCACCGATACTTACAACGCCAAGGATTGTCTTAATCATCATTGTATTTGGATTAATTGCAGATAATTGCCAGCACCAAGAAGAATCTAAGTGACCAGAGATAAGAATAGTTCTATCTACTACGCCAGATTTTGGTTCTAGTGTTGCATATACGTTTTGAGATGGTTTCTTTTTGAATAAGAAATCCAAGATTCCTGTATATGTAAAGATTTGCAAGATTGCAAATGTAAATAATCCAAGTGCAAGTATAAAACTAGCAATTGGGCTTAGATAGAATAGGATAGCAGAAAGATATCCTAAATATCCTAAAACAGGAATAAAACCGATTGATGCTACAGGAGCCATTTTGAATGGTTCTGTAGTTGGTTGAAGGCCTGTTTCTCTTGTGATTTGCTCAGCGAACTTTTCTGCGCCAAGCTTTTCTTCTTCTGTACCTGGTAATCTAGGACCAGTCGTGTCAATGACTTCTTTGATTAGGTCAAGTACCATTTGTCCGTTTTTCTTGATGTCTGTTTCCTTCATTTTTCTCACCTACAAATAGTTATTTGTAAAATAATTACATTAACAAGTATATATTTTTCGCGTATTAATAGTCAATATACTAATTAGAGCAATTATATAATTACCTTGGTTAATAAACGAAAAAAGAGCTGCGGATTGTATCGTCCACAGCTCCCATAGCTTTTCATTTATAAGTTATTTGTAGTCTATCACTAGAGAAAATAACTGTCAACGAATAATATATAAATCTATGATAAAATCTAGTGTTGTTTAATATACGCGTGTGTGTTATAATGTGCATTAAGGTGAAACTATGGATGAAAAGCAAATAATTGAGAATCAAGAAGAAATCGAACAAAAGCCACAAGAAGACACTCAAGTAGCTGAAGCTCCCGTAAAAGAGCTAGCATTCGATTACAATGATCCAGACTACAAGAGAAGAAAGAAGAAAGCTTCAATTATTTCTATTTGCATAGTTGTATCACTAATTGTTGCTTTTGCACTTTTAATGTGGATTTGGTTCTTTATTGTTAATTATCCAATTATCACTGTAACTCATAAAAATATCGATGATTTGAAAATAGATTACACAATTTCAGAAGATGGTCAGTTTATAACGAATATAAATTATGAAGATTATCTAGAATATTCTCCATCTATCTTTGATGGCTTATTCTCAACAAAATATTATCTGTCTGAAGAGGGTGTAGTAGAAGGAAAGGATGCAGCTGCTGCAAATACAGCTATCATTCAAGGCATTATAGATGATGTAACATCAAGTACTGTTATTTACATTGATGGAAATTACAACATTACATCTATTCAATTAAAAGATAAGGTATCTTTGGTTATTGAAGAGGATTGTTCTTTAATTGGACCAGATTATTCAGATCATTATGATTTTTCTCAATGTAAAGGAATCGTTTGGGCAGAGGATGCAAAGAATATCGCAATCTATGGACCAGGTACAATTGTAGGCAATGGTACTTCATATACAAATGAAGCAGAAGATTCATCAATCTTTACTCCACTTACTGAGTTCAATGTTAAAGATAGAGTTCTTGAAGCAAGAAAGAGATTAAGAGAAGCAAAGGATAAGAATACTCGTCCACATATTGTATATCTAAATAATTGTAGTGATGTTAAAATTCAAAATGTAAGATTATACGATTCAGCATTTTGGACAATGCGTATAAAAGATTCTAACAATGTAGTTGTTAAAGACATCGTTATAGATAACAATGTCCATGTAGCAAATGCAGATGGTATAGATATTGATTCTTCGCAAAAGGTAAAAGTTGTTCATTGCTTTATAGCAACAGCAGATGATGGCGTATGCATTAAATCTTGTGGAAATGAAAATGTTGAAGATATTTCAGTAGATAGATGCTCAATTATGTCAATGGCAAACAACTTCAAGATTGGTACAGAA
>JAEEWC010000098.1 GCA_016287155.1 Clostridia bacterium
AGTAAATACCATTCTCTATGTACACCATGGTCTGGTCCACAACCAAGTAAAGTATTATGATTTGTTAACGATTCTTTAACTTGATTTGCAATTCTTTCAAAAGATTGGTTGTATCTTTTAATTGCTGCCTTTGACCATAGAGACTTTGGATGAGTTCTATGCATAGCATCATCATATTCTTGGTTATAGATAACAATGAAGTCATATTCATCTCTCTTTATGATATCGATTGCCTTATCTACTACTTCTTTATCATATGCTTCAAAATAGTAATCCATATTTCTTTCGTTAAAGATTTTAGATAGAGATGAACCTTTAACTGCTACAATACAAGGTCTCTTCCCTGCTCTCTTTAGAGCATCAAAGATTGTATCTATACGAATTACTGGCTTTTCATATTTCTGAATTCCATGAACAGCTGGAGATGCTCCTGTGTACATACTACCAAAGCATACTGGAGTCTTTGGAGGAAATACCGTTAAGAATTTTTGTTCATATGGAGCGTTGTCTCTAAAGGCTTTAAATTTGTCGTAATACTTTTCATATATCCATTGTCCAATAGCATCTGGATTATACATTACGATTCTATCTACTCCTTCATTGTTGGTAGCTTTCATTACATAATCTACTAAATCTTGAGTTACTCCTTCTGAACATTTTGGAGCATCAATTCCCATACAAGCGCATAGTGCTCCTGCTAATCCTGTTAGCTTTTCTGTATTGAATTCATTATTTTTTAACTTTTCCATATAATTCCTCAATTAATGCCGATTTTTCTTGCATTTCTTGTTCATCTAAATCTTTTAATTGCTTTTGTGAATCAATAAAATATCGAATACGTATTAGTTTTTTCGTTGTTACTTTATATCTAAATGATGCTAAAAGTGATATCGTCATGAACACAGCAATACAAATACCAAGAGTCAATTTAATAGCAAGTAATGCACTATCTGATTGAACAATATAAGCAGTAGCATCGCCTGTTGTATTTTCCATATATCCAGCTAGACCAATTATCCAACCGACAAGTCCAACTCCTAAAGCACCTGCTATCTTTCTTGCTAGAGTCATCATTCCACTATATGTTCCTGTTGGGTGTTTTCCTGTTGCTAATTCTTCGACATCAACAGTATCTGGGAAGATAATCCATGGCATCATTTGTGCGCCACCAAAACCAAGTCCCATGATGAATGCTACGATTGGAACCATAATAGCTGGAGTCCAGCTTGGATCCATAACAGCAAGTAAGATACCACCTATGATATAGAAAGGAAGACCCATTCTAAAAGCAAATGCTTTACTCTTTTTATCCATCATAATTCTAACTAATGGGAATGCTATAACAGCAGCTACCATTAAAGGGGCAATGATAAATAACGATGACATATCCATACCTAATAGTTTGTATCCGTGCCATACATCTGTTGCGTAGTAAACAGCTAAAGCACTAATCATATCCATGCACATAAATGCTGATGCATACATCAAGATATGCCAACGATATGACTTATTTCTATATGGTTCAGCGTAATTATCTATAAATCTCTTTAGGTTGAACTTCTCCTTTGGAGCTGTTTCTTTAATTCTTTCTTTAACGAAGATACCGCAAATGATCAATCCACCGCCAAATAGTGTTCCGAATGTTATAGCCATAGCAAGCCAGAACTCTGTTGGAGATAGATTTGGCATAAATAGATATCCTTTATCGCTAACCAATGATTCTACAAATAGAAGTGGTAATACATAGGCAATACCAGAAGATAAAGCTACAAATACTAACTTCACTGTATTTGCATTGTTTCTTTCTTTGAATGATGGAGAAATATCACTAGCCATGGAAGTATAAGGAACTTGAGATAATGTAGAACAAGTATTCCACAACAAATACATTATTAAAATGTATGGAACAAATCCTTGTGCACTAACTCCCCAACTTCGGACAGGAAGAAATACTAAAAAGATAGCAATAATTGTTGAAATACCACCAAAGAAGATATATGGTTTTCTTCTACCCCACTTTCCTCTTGTGTTATCACTAATAAATCCCATGATTGGATCAGTTATGGCATCCCAGATTTTAGCAATCATCATAATTGTTGATGCTAAAGCCATAGCAACGCCCATAGTTGTCATATACTTTAACATTACACATGACATCATAGCAACGGCGCCGCCATCCATAAGGCCACCTAGACCATAGCAAATCTTTTCTTTTCTTGGAATTCTTTCTGCTGAATATTCTTTTTCTTCCATAATTGCCCCTCCCCTTGAGACAATTATAGCAAAAAAATAAAGTCCTCTTGAGACTTTATTTTATTTTAGATGTAACTTTAATGCTGTGAATTTATCTGGCTCCCATATTACTGACCCCATTTCTAGGTTTCTATTTTTACCATGGTAGTCAGTTCCGCCAGTTGCTAACAACTTATTTTTTTGAGCTAAAGAATATAATTCTTTTCTTGTTTGTTCATCGTGTGTATTGTAATAAACTTCAATACCACCTAAACCATATTTCTTTAATCCTTCGATTAAGTCGTTAAGTATTTTTGTTTGTAAGAATCTTAAAGGATGGGCAATAACTGGAATACCGCCTGCCTTCTTGATTATATCTACGCCTTCAAATGGAGTTATTCTTCTTGATGGTAAATATGCACAACCCTTTGCTCCTAGATATCTATCAAAAGCTTCTGGAATTGAAGATACATAACCTTTATTAACAAGAGCATTTGCTACATGTAATCTACCAATTGAATCAGATTCTACTAAATCTTCTTCGTTGATGATAATCTTTTGCTTTGCTAACATCTCAAGAATCTTTTTCACTCTTTCTTTTCTCTTTTGAGAAAAATCGTTCAATGTTGTTTGAAGAAAATCATTATTAGCATCAAATCCATATCCTAAGATATGAACTTCCATTAATGAGAATGTAGATAACTCTACGCCATTAACATAATTGATATTAAGTTTGTTTGCATAATCTCTAGCTTCTTTCGTTGCTTTAATAGTGTCATGGTCAGTAATAGAAATATTTGTTATTCCTAATTCTTTAGCTTTATCCAAAATTTCTTTTGGGCTATCTGTTCCATCACTATATGAGCTATGGATATGCAAATCATACTTACTCGTCATCTTGTGTACTAATATCTCCTAAAACCAAGCCCTCTTTATCTTGATTATCTAAGACAGTTCCTGCAATATCTCCAACCTTAGATAGTCTTTGCTCGATTTTTCTTCTTCTATCATCTACCGCATCAATAGATTTTACCACTGATTCAGCATTATTTTTCATCTTATTTAATAAATCTGTGAATTTACCAAAGTCCTTTTGGAATTGTAGCAATAATTTAGCAATTTCACCACTATTCTTTTGAATCTTTAGAGTTTGGAATCCCATATTGAAGCTATTTAACATAGCTGCAAGAACTGTAGGTCCACATGGTAATACCTTGTAGTTTGTTCTTAACTCATTTGTTAGAGCTGGGTCTTTTACTATTTCAGAATATAGTCCTTCCGTAGGAAGGTACATTACAGCAAAATCTGTTGTTATAGGGATCTTAATGTATTTATCCTTAATTGATTTTGCCATTGCTTTAACGCTTCTCTTTAGAGATTCTAATTCTTGTTGAATCTCATCTACTTTGCCCTTTTCTGAAGCATCTACTAATCTATTGTAATCTTCAATTGGGAATTTAGAGTCGATTGGAAGCAATACCATATCTTTATCTGTCTTTCCTGGCAATTTAACAACGAAGTCTACTCTTTCTATAGAATTCTTTGTTAACATATATTGCTTTTCATATTGCTCTGGAGCAAGCATTTGCTCTAGCAAACCTTCCAAAGAAACTTCGCCCCAAGTACCTCTAGTCTTAACATTCATAAATGTCTTGTTTAGATTAGATACTTGATTTGAAAGTTCAGTCATCTCACCAAATCTCTTTTGAACTTCAGCAAGACCTGTTGTTACTTGTTCAAATGCTGAATTAATTCTCTTCTCTAGCGTTGTTTGAAGCTTTTCATCGACTGTTTGTCTCATTTCTTCTATCTTCTTCTCGTTAGATTCAGTCATTTGCTTCATTTCATTATTTAAAGTCTTTGTGATCTCTGCCGTTGTTGAAGCTAATCTATCTTTGATATTAACTAATTCTCTTGTATTATCCTCAGTTAACTTCTCTAATCTACGATTAAATCCATCCATATATGGGCCCATTGCCTCGTTATATGCTTTAGATGTAGCCTCTACGACTGCTTTTAATTCTGCTTTTGCAGCATTTAATTCTTTTTTAGTGTCCTCAATATCTCTTTGAATATATTCTTGGACGTTATCGCACATATCTTGTACATCTTCTCCCTTTAAAGTAGACGCAGGCCCACTTTTCTTACATAGTAAGAAGATAACAACTCCCATAGCGATAAGAGCAACGATACTAATTATCAGACTGGCTAGTTCCATACAATTTCTCCTTTTTCTTTTCTGCATATTTGCGGAGAACGGCTTCTTCGTTCTTTATGCAGCCAATTACACAATTGTCGAACATTTCGTCTAAAACTGTGCCAATCGTCTTGCCCTTGAATCCCATCTTAAGAAGATCGTTTCCACTTATCTTTAAGTCTACAATCTTAAATGGGACATTTTCGTCTTTCATCTCATTATATTGCTTTAGCAATTCGCTTTCTCTTAATGGTCCACTAACTAGTCCTGTAGCTAGTCCATCAGCCTTTTGTAGAGCAACGATATCTAATACAACATCTGCGTGCTTTGCAATAAATCTTCTGATCGTTGCCTTTTTAGCTGTTCCAGCCATATCAAACATATGAGTATCAACAAGTTCTACAGTATGAGAAATGATATTATTTGGGAATTTCATTCTTGTTAATATCTTTTTAGTCATAGTAGCGCCAACTATATCATGTTTATATGTATTTCCATCATTCTTCATACATACTGGCTTGCCAACATCATGGAATAGAGCTGCGATTCTGATCTTCTTTGGAGCAAATTCCACACATTTGAATGTGTGCTCTAATACATCATATAAATGATACTTTGGATTTTGTGGTTCTCCATCACATGCATCTAATTCTGGTAAGAAATATCTAAAAGCACCAATCTTTCTTAGCAAATCTAAACCTTCATATGGATGATCAGAAATTAAAATCTTTACAAGTTCTGTTGAAATACGTTCAATTGAAACATCTCTCAATCTATTTGCTAATTCTTTTGCCGCATCTAAAGTATCTTTAGCTACGCTATAGTTATGAGTAGCAACCATTCTTGCTAATCTCATAATTCTAAGTCCATCTTGAGATAGAACTGTTGTTGGTTCAATTGTTGTATTTAAAATCTTATCTTGAATATCTTTAATTCCACCTAGTGGATCTACGATTTTATCGTTCACGATATCATAATAAACAGCATTACATTTAAAGTCTCTTCTCTTTGCATCCTTTTCGATATTTCTTGTAAATAAAACTTCTTGAGGTGCATGGTTACCCTTTCCTTGTGGATAACTATCTACTCTAAATGATGTATATTCATAGGCGCGTTGGCCTTTTACTATCATTGTGCCAAGTCTTGGAGAGGCAGGCTTTACGGCAAATTGACTGTTCTTTAATACATAAGCTAATTCTGGTGGTGTTAGTGCGCTTGTAATATCAATATCCTCAGATGCAGTATTGTATTCTATTGCATCTCTAACGAATCCCCCAACTATATACAATGGCGCCTGCTTCGGAAAAAGCTTAGCCATTTCTATCAATTCATTCGGTATTAACTTAGCAATATCAATCATCTTTCATTCTCTCCGTTTTAATATAAGCGATACGTTTTGTTGTGTCCAAAATCGCCACCTTGTCTGCTATTTCATATGGTAAAACTGCAAACACGTCTTGATTTTTTGCAATAATAGGCAAATAATCTCTTATTCTTTTTGGCACTTTAATGTCTGTCAAATAATCCCCCAACGACTTAGTACCGCCCTTATATCTTTTAAACATCATGCCGCTTTGCCTTGATGTTATTGTTGCCCCTTCTAACATATCCGCATCAGCTCTTAGACCACCATTATCTTTATCTGATACGCTTATTTTCCAATCTCCTACAACATACTCTCCAAATTGAAATTTAGTTGGTTCGATTGCTTTATATTCATCTTTATAGAACACGATTTTATCGTACTCTCTTATTGCAATTGTGTTGAATGGTAAGTTTACTTGCTTTCCATTTTCCTTCTCTATTAAAGATAGGATGCTATCTATATGTTGATTCTCTAAATCAACTCTTGTAGATACCGCTTCAACTGCATTTATAATTGCTTGAGAAGCTATAATATCCTTTTTCTCAATATCTTTGATATTAATAGATACTCCATCAATAGTCTTTTCATATTGAGGAACGTTTGAATCAATATATTGCTGCATCTTGTTTGAAATACTAGATAAACGCAATAAATTGTTTCCTACGTTTGGATAGACTTGCTCGATTTCCTTTAGCACAACATTTCTTATCTTGTTTCTTGAGTATTCAAGTTCAAAATTAGTGCTATCTTGTACGAATTCGATATTATTTGCTTCAAGATATTGTTTGATTTCTTTAGAAGATACGTTTAACATTGGACGAACGATTATACCGTCGTCTTCCTCCATTCCACATAACCCCTTTATTCCACTACCTCTAAAGATGTGCATTAGAATGCTTTCGATTTGATCATCTTGTTGGTGTGCTGTTACAACTCTGTCTGCCTTCTTGTTATCTACAATCTCTTTAAAGATTTGTCTTCTTCTAATTCTTGCGCCCTGCTCAATTGTGTAGCCGTTTACATCGCAGAATTCTTTTATTTGTTCTTCGTATATTTCACATACAATATTGTTTTCTAAACAATATTCTTTTACGAAGTCTCTATCTCTTTCGCCTTCTTTTCCTCTTAAGTTATGATGAACAGTAATTACGTAGAATTTTTCGTGATTTAAATGAGTTATTGCCCAGTGTAGTAAAGCCATTGAATCTTTACCGCCACTAATTGCAAAACATAACCTATTGAACTTCTCTAATAGTTCTACTTTGATGCTCAACATACATATATTATATATTAAAGGCGCGTTAGCGCGCAAAAATTTTTTAGTACTTAGTCAAATGCCCTATTTGCTCTAAGCCTTCAAAATTGCTTTGTCTTAGTGCTTCATATAAGAATACACAAACGCTGTTTGCTAAATTTAAACATCTTCTGTCTGCTAACATTGGAATTCTTGCACAATCTTCATAATTTTTGAATAATAGTTCTTCATCTAATCCTTTTGTTTCGCATCCAAAGAAAATCCAAGTATCTTTTTCATACTTAACTTCTACGTGATTATGTTGTGCTTTTGATGATGCAAAGACGAATTGTGCCTTTGATTTTTCCTTTGTTAATCTTACAGAATCTGCAGTGTTATCTACGATAACGGCATCATCTTTGAAGTTCTTTTGTAGGAAATCTTCCATTGATGAATATCTTGTACAAACTGCAAATTCCCAATAATCTAGTCCACTTCTCTTTAGGTATTTATCATCCCAGCTAAAACCACATGGTTCAATAACGTGGAGCTTTGCTCCAGATACTGCGCATGTTCTTATAATATTTCCTGTGTTATTTGGAATATCTGGGTTTACTAATATAATGTTAATCATATATGTCACTTTCCTTAATAATGTTTATCATTTCTTGTAAGTCTTTACTTTCAAATGCTCTTTGCTTGATTTCCTTATTTCCACGTTTGCCCTTGCAATAGCAAGCCATATGCTTTTTGAAGTTAGCATGAACGTAATGTTCATTGTGGAATTGTCTCATAATCTCGATATGCTCAAGCATCATATCTTTTAGAGGTCTATCTTCCTTTCCTGTAATTTGAGAGAAGATATTTGGATTACCAAGTGCGCCTCTTGCTATCATAACACCATCTGCACCAGTTTGTGCTTTTATATCTAGATAATCTTGATACGATTCAACATCGCCATTTGCAATAACTGGAATATTTACAGCTTTAACTACCTTTGCTATTTCATCCCAATGGCTATGTCCCATATACATTTCTTTTCTAGTTCTACCATGAACTGTCAATAAATCTGCACCGGCCTCTTGCATAGCAAGCGCAAATTCAACAGCGTTTATTGTATCAAAACCAAGTCTCATCTTAACTGTTACAGGTTTTGATGTATTATCTTTTGCTGCTTTTACTATATCTTTAGCTAGTGGAATATTGTTTAGAAGTGCACTTCCCTCGTTGTTTTTAACAATCTTTGGAACTGGGCATCCCATATTAATATCTATTAAATCGAACTTTTCGATAACTGGAGCTTTTACTGCATAAGAAATAAAAAATGGTTCAGATTCGAATAACTGAACTGCCTTTATTTTCTCATCATCTGTTGTATTTAGTAATTCTAAAGTCTTTGCAGCTTTATCATAATATAGCCCCTTTGCAGAAGCCATTTCTGTATATGTTATAGCAGCACCTTGCTTTGCGCAAATAGCACGAAATCCAACATCAGAATAACCTGCTATTGGAGCCAATACTACATCGCCATTTATTTGCAAGTTACCTATCTTCATTATCTATATTATTCCAAAGTTCTAAGACCTTTTCTTTTGGTAAATCCATTAGGTCTTTATTCTCACTTTCTAACTTTTTAAATTTATTTATAAATTTAGTTGTTGCTTTATCTAGCGCAATTTCTGGGTCGATTTCTAAGGCCTTTAGCACCCAAATTGCGGCAAGCAACATATCTCCTGCGTCATCTTCATTTTCATTATTTTTAAACGTGTTATACGCGTTTTCGAAAAATTTTTGTGCTTCTTCTTCGCTTTCAAACTTTAATTTTGCCTTCTTTGCTACAGATAAAGTCTTATTTGCCTTCATTAATGCAGGAAGAGATTTTGCAATTGAATCCATCTTTGAAGCAAGTGATGTATAATGCTTTTCTTTTGCTTTAGCAGCATCCCAAGCCTTTAAGGCTTCTTCTTTATTGTTTGCTTTAATATCTCCAAAGATATGTGGATGTCTAAATATTAATTTTGCACAGATTGCAGATAGAGCATCTTCTGTATTATATTCCCCTAAATCTTCTCCGATTACACAATGGAAGATACTTTGAAGCATCAAATCTCCACTTTCTTCTATCATATTGTCGATATCTTGATTATTAATAGCTTCAACTAATTCATATGCTTCTTCAATAGCATTTTCTCTAATTGTTTCATGAGATTGAGCTTTATCCCATTCGCAACCATTTTCGCTACGAAGAATTCTCATAATTACATATAAATCTAAGAAATTAAATCTATGCTTTTTTGTAATCTCGATTGGATCACAAATGATTGTTGTTTTGTAATCATAATCATTTTGTCTGTCGATTTCATATACTTTAATAATTTTATTATTAAATTTAATATCTTGGTCATCGCCTAAAATGTTAGATAAAACTAGTTTTACATCTGATGCAATGAAGTTATTATCTATATCTGTTACAACTAATGTGCCTCTTGTATCGTAATTGAATCCATTTGTACTTGTTAATTCATATGCACTTATCTTTGTTGTATTTAAAGATGGTTGTTCGAAATTTGAACCTAAAGATACTGATGGAATTATTTCGATTTTTTCTCTTTTTTGTAGTTCAACTACTGCTCTATCATCAAAACCGCTACCATTTACACATAAAACGGCATCTTTTTCTTTCAATAAAGTATCTACTATCTCTTTATCTAGATTTGTGAAATCTTCAGCTTGTTCGTAAACATAATCAAAAGATGTAACTTCTATATTATTTTCCGTGAAAAAAGAGAAAGTCTCTGTTAAAGCTGTTTTAACAAATACTTTCTTTGCTGCTTTTATTGCTTTTACTCCGGCTAAAGTGATTTGATCTTTATCGCATCCAAGTCCAACTACTGTAATCATGATATACCTTATTTCTTACTTTCATCTATATAAGATGCAATAAAATCTGCAGCTTGAGTTAATACTGCTAATGGATATTTTTCATAAGCTGCGCTTATTGTTTTGCTTGCGCCGCCTCTTACTCTATCGTCAAAACCACCCATGTGCCAATTGATTGCACAAATTTCTGCATCAGTTAATGTCATATATTTCATTATTAACATTACAGATTTTTCTCCATGTCCCCATGGATCTTGCTCTGCAGTTGTATAATATGGAACCTTATCCCATTGTCCATTCTCGTTTTTAACATTTCTCATTTCAACTTTATAGAAATTAGCCTTACATAAATCATGTAATAGTCCACAAATAACGATTGAATCTAATCCAATTTCCAATTCTGGATGAGTTTGCTTTTCTAATTCATATAACTTTTTAAGATTTCTACAAACATTTAAAGAATGTTCACAAAGGCCGCCTGGAACATCTAAATGGAACTTTGAAGATGCTGGAGCTGTGAAAAAGTCGCTCTCTTCTATCCAATTTAATAATTCTTTTGCACCTGGTCTTGTAACATACTTATTGTATGCTTCTTTAAATAATCTCTCGTTCTTTTCTACATCGATTTCCATATTTACCTCGTTTTCTATACGATTATAACATTTACGCGCACATATATAAAACAATAAAGACTATATATGAGACTTATTCGCCATCTTCACTATGAGCGTTCAATTTTCTAATAATTGATGGATCTGTCTCTTCTGTGAAATTAGCAATATCTGTAATTTTACTTCCAACTTTTACTAAATCCTTTATCTTGTCATACTTATAATGCTTCTTTGCAGCTCTATAGAAAGTTTGGATACTTGAAAATCCTGCTTCTAGGGCAGCATCAGATACATTTACCTTTCCGTTCTTCAACATTTCAATTGCAGCTTGCAATCTAATCATAGATAAATAGTTAGTTATATTAGTATGTAAATAACTATTAAATATTCTTGAGAAATAATACTTAGAATAATTGAAGTGATCGGCAAGAGTATCTAGAGTAATTTCTTCTCTATAGTTCTCTTGAATGTATGCTAAAACTTCTTCGATAAATTTATGGTCATAGATTTCTTCTCTTGGCTCGATTCCAAATGTATCTACTATGTGTCCCATAAGCTGATCAATACGTCCTTGATTGATTAAAGGATTTGGATTCTTTTTTGCTAAAGCCAAGAACAATGGCTTCATCGCTCTACAAATATCTTTATCTAGCAAAACACAGTTTTTAATTTTGCAGTTTCCGTATAGCAAATAATAGTCTCTTAACATGTGGTTTGGAAGGACAATTATTATCTGTGTACTGTCGTCACTTTTCTCGTAAGAATGCATTACATAGCTGTCCGCAACAAAAATTTGATCAGATTCTAAAAAATATTTTTTGTCATCACAAATAATTGTTTTATGTCCGCTTTGGATATATACCAATTCTATCTTTCTGTGGAAGTGTAAAGGACATACGCCATCTTGATTCAAAGATACATACAATCTTTCATCTGCTTCTCTAGATAATTCATATTCTGCAATCATTTTTTAAAAAATCCTTACTATCGCAATTTTTGAGATGTTTTTCCGCAATAATAAAATGCTTGACCTCAATATTAATAATATACTATTAGCGAAAATAAAAAAAGAGAAGAGAGGTAATAAAAATGAAAAAAGACTTTTTATTAGAATTTGCAAAAGAATTCAGTATCGCTCTATTCTATAGCTTTTGGTGCTAGATAGAGCACAAGACAAAAATGCTTAGATATTTCTAAGCTTATTAATATAGACCAAAAATTCATAATTAACCCTTTTTAAGTATTGGACCGGCAAAAAAGTCGGTCCTATATTTATGCAATGTTATGTATAAATATTAGCAATTTAGCGTATATAATCAATAACCTGGATGCCTGTTCGTGAAAACAAATCTCGAGCTTCAGATTCATCAAAAATCTAAAATTAAACCTACCTTAAAAGCGCTTAATAAAATCTATTGGAAAAACACCAAAAAAGCGATACGTATCGCGTAATGATTTGTTAAAAAAGTGCATACGTATCTATTTTTTTGACATTCGCGATTTTTGATATGTCCGATTTTGCTTGCTTTTTTCGAATTATGGTTTAAATAGACAATATTTATAGTTTCTTCTATTAAAATCTATAAAAGTGGGCTAAATTTAATAGATTTTTGAATGCTAAAAAACATCGATAACTTCATAGACTAGTAATTTGATAATCAAGTTTGGCAAAATTAATATATTCAGTAAATACATACGAATAATATGCAATAATTATTAATATACTCGCGGCCGAAATGCATTAATTAATAATTGGATCTATCTGATATAATACACGCTTCAGATAAAGAAATATACTAATAGTTCTAAATGAAGGATTATCTTACATCGCTACATCCCTTTACGGTTCAAAGAATATATACAGTAGCTATAAACAAACAGAACAAATCTATCCATTCTTTCTCCATGCGCTAAGATGCTGCTTTTTCATCTCCAACCTGATCTTGTTGATTCAAGATAACATTTTAACAAACAAATTATAGGAACAAATATAGAATAATATGTTCTACTATATCTCTATTGGTGCAATTATTGAAAATAATAACAAATATTCTGCAGATTAAAGAATACTATGTGATTTTGGCAAAAAAATAATATGGACAAAATGGTACATAAATTTTTTAAAAATTCAATTAATCGACACATAGCAAAAAAATTTTAAAAATTTGTATTGACAATATGATTTATTAGTGATATATTATAATTGAACAAATAGATGCCCAATAAAAAAATCAAGCAGAACTAACTCGAAAGAAGGAGCAAA
>JAEEWC010000099.1 GCA_016287155.1 Clostridia bacterium
ATAAGTGGTTGGGCACCAAGACCTACAACCAACCCTAAGATTCCAATACCAGCTAGGATTGCTGTTGTATCTACGCCTAATGTCTTTAAGATGAAGAATAATAGCACAATTACTGCAGCATATTTAATTAAACTACAGAACATATCCACAATTGCTTTTCCCCTCTTTAGTGGAGTTGCAATTAGCTTTAATAGAGCACGTGCTATCCAACTTGCTCCAAGACAGAATATTACATAACTGATGATACGAATAACGGCATTGAATTCTCCAGCCTTTCCAAATATATTCAAACTACGCCAGAAATTACTCATTGGGTCAAATACGTATTTGCCACAAAGCATAATGATTGCATAAGCAAGTACGATTGCCGCTGCAACACACTTTAAGATAAATCCGTATGTTAATTTAAAATTCTTGAAATAATTCTTGATGCTTTCCATATTTCCCCCTCACATATTCTAGATTTTAAAATATTTACATATTCACGATAATTTTACGATTCATAATGCAACAAATGTGCCACAAATCTATATTATTACTAAAAAAAATAAAAATGACGGTCACTTTAAACCGTCACTTTGTGTTATTTCTTGCCTTTTACTACCTTTGCTGAACTTGCCTTTCCTTTGCTTGCGCCTTTTGATTTGTGTACAAGCAATGTAGCCTTTTGATTTTTAGCCATTTGTTCACAATATTCTTCAGCTTCAACTTTAGTATTAAATAATTTAATTACTTTGTCGCTTCCTTGAATAAATACTTGCCATTTGTTGTCTGCTGCTCTTTTTGAAACATGATAAACTTTTGTTGCCATAATTTACCCCCTCAACATCACATTTCTCACAATAATAGAGTACATAATCCTATTTAATTCAGTCAACACTCAGTCCACTTTTAATGTGTTTTTGGCACATATTATATATATTTTAAATACTAAGTCTTCTAGTATTTATTATTTTTGCCTCAAAACTATATACTAAAAATTTGGAACTCCAATCTATTTCATCCGATCAAGATTGCAAGCGCAAAATGCTAAGGGATTTAAATTGATTCCGATAAGCATTTTAAAGAATAAAAAAGAACCTCCAAATCAGGAAATTCCAAAGAACGATTAAGAGCAAAAAAATACGTAGCATTTAGCTACGTTATTTTATTCATTGAATTTTAATTAATCTTTTCTTTCGGCTTTTGCTTGTAATTTATCGAAGAATTCTCTATCGTGATGGAATGTTGGAACTAATATCTTTAATTGATCTATAACTTCCAATTTATCGTTAGTTAAACATACATCCCACATCTTGTTTAATTCATTCTTGAATTCAACAGTGTTGATATCAGATAACTTACCAATCTTGATTCTGTCGTTAGCAGTTTCTTTTAGTCCCTCTTCAGCCATCAATAATTCTTCGTATAGTTTTTCGCCTGGTCTTAATCCTGTGTATTCAATCTTAATATCGCCATCTGGAACGTGACCCATCATACGAATAACGTTTTCAGCAAGAGTCTTAATCTTTACTGGTTCACCCATGTTTAGAACGAAGATTTCACCACCCTTAGCAAAAGCACCTGCTTGAAGCACTAATGATACGGCTTCTGGAATTGTCATAAAGTATCTAATAATGTCTGGGTGTGTAACTGTAACTGGACCGCCGGCCTTAATTTGAGACTCAAATAGAGGAATTACAGAACCATTTGAACCAAGAACGTTACCAAATCTTACAGCAGCAAAATTCGTCTTTGTATTGCTTTGTGCCATCATTTCAACAATCTTTTCACAACAACGCTTTGTAGCACCCATTACATTTGTAGGATTTACAGCCTTATCTGTTGAAATCATAATGAATTTCTTTACTTTATATTTTGCTGCAAGTTCAACAACATTTAGAGTACCAAATACATTGTTCTTTACTGCTTCAACTGGCTCAGATTCCATTAATGGAACGTGCTTATGTGCAGCAGCGTGGAAAATAATATCTGGCTTATGTTGCATAAATACTTTTTCTAATTCTCCCTTATCTGTGATAGAAACGATTTCTGCAAACAAATCAATATCTCTTCCATACTTTCTCAACAATTCTTGTTGAATGTTGTATGTTGTATTTTCATAAACATCTACGATAACTAATCTCTTAGCGCCATATGCCCAAATTTGACGGCATAATTCTGAACCGATAGATCCACCGCCACCAGTAACCATAACCACTTTATCTTTAACTAATTCAGATACTTCCTTATGGTCAAATCTAATAGCTTCTCTTCCTAACAAGTCATCGATGTTAATATCTCTCATTTGTTTAGCAACACCGATATCGCTAACAAGGTCGCTAATAAATGGGATAACTTTTACATGACATCCAGTTTGGTTTAATCTATTTAAGATTACTTTTCTCTTATCTATCGGCATAGATGGAATAGCGAAGATAATTGTATTGATATCATACTTCTTAACAACTTCTTCTACACTATCTATTCCGCCAACGATTTCAACATCGTTTACTAATCTACCTAATTTATCTTTATCGTCATCAAGTATACAAACTGGGTTATAAATACTTTCTGGTCTTAATAATTCTTCGATGATTGTGTCACCACTTTGTCCACCACCAATGATTAAAGTATTCTTTCTTGGCTTTAATTCTCTCTTATTTTTAATAGATGAGAATGTCATTTCATAAATTAATCTTCCAAGAATAATTGTTGCAACACTGATGAAATAGAACATGAAGTATACAGGGTATACTTTGAATGGTTGATCAAAAGGCATTAATACATCATTATTGATGAAATCAAATCTTTGGTCTATAACGATAAATATTACGAAAGCAACAGTAATAGCGCCTACAATTCTTGCATAATCTCTACCACGAGCATATCTCCAAACAACTTTCATTGTTCTAAATGCCCAGAAAGATAAAGCATATAAAGGAATAATAGCAGCAATTGCCTTTAAGGCACCTTGCCAAATAGCATAGTCGATATTAGACCTAATAATATAAATTTCACCTAAAATTAATGAAAGTATAAAAGCAGCTACGACGATTAGTACATCTAAAACTAAAACGCCAAACTCTCTAACTGATCTAATTAGATATGATTCTTTAGTAAGTTTTCTCATATTCCTTCCTCGGCAACCTGCACTATTATATTATAATACGCGTAAGATGGCAAACGAAAACACTAATCTCCGTAACCGTTAGGGTTTTGAGATTGCCATCTCCAGCTATCCTCACACATCTCTTCTAGTCCGTATTTGCATTCAAAGCCGATTTCTTCTTTAGCCTTTGTTGGATCTGCATAACATTCTGGAACATCACCGCTTCTTCTTGGAGCAATAACATATGGAACTTTTCTTCCACTTGCCTTTTCAAATGCTTTTACCATGTCTAAAACGCTGTAACCTTTACCTGTTCCTAGGTTATATGTTACTAGTCCAGAATTTGTTTCTAGCTTTTTTAAAGCTAAAATATGTCCATGAGCTAAATCTACTACGTGGATATAGTCTCTTACACCTGTTCCATCTGGTGTTGGATAATCATTACCAAATACGCTTAATTGCTTCAATTTACCAATAGCAACTTGTGTAATATATGGCATCAAGTTGTTTGGAATACCGTTTGGATCTTCACCGATTGTTCCGCTCTTATGAGCACCAATTGGATTGAAGTATCTCAAGAGTGCAATATTGAAAGAATTATCTGCTTTATAAATATCTCTTAGCATATCTTCAATCATAAGCTTTGTTGATCCATATGGATTTGTACATGGTCCTAATGGGAAATCTTCTCTTATAGGAACACTCTTTGGTTGTCCATATACTGTAGCTGATGATGAGAATACTAAATTCTTGCAATTAAATTCTCTCATAACCTTTATAAGGTTAAGAGTGCTGATTAAATTGTTTCTATAATATTCTAGTGGCTTTTGGCAGCTCTCTCCTACAGCCTTTAAACCTGCAAAGTGAATTACAGCTGTAATTGTTTCTGCCTTAAATACTTCTCTTAGTTTATCTTCATCGCAAACATCAATTTGATAGAACTTAATTGGTTTGCCAACAATCTTTTCTACTCTTTGTAATGAAACCTTTTTAGAATTACATAAATTATCTACAACGACTACATCGTATCCGTTTTCGATTAATTCAATTACTGTATGTGAGCCAATATATCCTGCTCCACCTGTTACTAAAACGCTCATGTTTCTAACTCCTAAACCGTTATTTTTTAAGTCGCCCTATATATTATTATAATATTTATACAAGATTTTTTCCATTTCTTTTTCGTGTCTCTCTATTTCTTCAACCATCTTTAATTGTGTTCTAGCACGTACTAAATTCTTATCTTCTTCATCAACCTTGAAGTATAAATCGCCGTCCAAATAGTCACCTAAGAATCTCATTCCAATCTCAAGTGTCATAATCTTTGCACTTATGTGCAAAAGTTTTGCTTCCTCTAGAGTAATTTTATCTTTTATACCATTTAAAAAGCCTTTTGTGAAAGCTTCATATGCATCGATGTTAAATGTGACTTTAGATAAATCTCTTTCTTCTTCGCCTGCTCTTGATGCTGCAATTCTTATTGCATCACCAAAATCATATAAAAGTGAACCTGGCATTATCGTATCCAAATCCACTAAGCACACAAATTTATTTGTGTCTTTATCAAACATGAAGTTATTTAACTTCGTATCGTTATGCGTAACTCTTAATGGGATTTGCTTATTTTCAATCTTATCTACAATGATAGAAGCAATATTTTCTCTATCCAAAATAAATTGAATATCTTTTTGAACATCTCTAGCTCTATATGCCCTATCGTTTTTAACTGATTCTAAAAAATCTTTAAATCTCTTTTTTGTATTATGGAAATTTGGAATAACCTCAACTAACTCACTTGCATCAAATTCATTTAATTCATTAATGAAACTACCAAGGCCAAATCCTGCCTCTTCTAAAATGTTTAAATCATCTGTCTGTTGATAAACAACTGAGTTTTGAACAAAGTTCATCATACGATAACACTTATTGTTATCATAGAAATAATTCTTTCCCTCTTTAGTC
>JAEEWC010000100.1 GCA_016287155.1 Clostridia bacterium
AATACGCTCTTTGATGCTCTTCTTGCATATATAGCTGCTGTTAATCCTGCAGGGCCTGCGCCTACAATTAGAATGTCGTACATATTAATCTCCAATTAAATTTAAAATGTCTTGTTTTTGCTTGAAGCCTACGCTTCTTTTTACTTCTTCTCCATTCTTGAATACAACTACACAAGGAATTGAGAATACTTCATACTTTTCTGCTAATTCATCTTCTTCATCGATATCGATAGATACTACCTTAATATCTTTTCTTTCATCAGCGATGCTATCGATGATTGGCTTTAGCATCTTACATGGTCCGCACCATTGTGCATTGAAATCTGCTAAAACTACCTTATCTGAATTTAATACTTCACTTTCAAAATTCTTTGAATTTATTTCTATAACTGACATGTTATTTGCCTCCTAAATTACAATAATTCTTTGATGTCTGCTTCGATCTTTTCTGGAGCATATGTTGGACTATATCTCTTTACAACCTTACCTTCTCTATTTACTAAGAATTTTGTAAAGTTCCATTTGATATCTGAATCCTTCTTTGTTGAATCGCTTAGCTTTTTGATTGCTGCCATAGCAAGTTTGCTTGCTAATCCCTTTACTGTATCTGATGGTTGTTCAGCCTTTAAGAATGTATATAAAGGTTCTTCATTTTCACCATTTACTTCAATCTTTGCCAATTGATCAAATTGTGTCTTATATTTTGCTGTACAGAATTCATGGATTTCTGCATCTGTTCCTGGAGCTTGATCTCTGAATTGGTTGCATGGGAAATCTAAAATTTCTAAACCTTTATCATGATAAGCTTCATATAAATTTTCTAAACCTTCGTATTGAGGTGTAAAACCGCATCCAGTTGCTGTGTTTACTACCAAAACTACTTTGCCTTTTAATTCAGCTAAATCTAATTCGCCTTCTTTTCTCTTTTTAACTTTAAAATCATAAAATGCCATTTTTACATCCTCCTAAATATTCTTATATCGCATTATTAATTTTTTACTAATTTACAATCAAGTGTGTCACTTTCTAGTTCTTTACCATCATTTAATATCTTGTATAGTATCTTTTTAAACATAATCGCTTCTTCTAGTGTTAATAGGTTTTCTTGAGCTAGAGTCTTTGGTACATCTACTGCTTCGTTTTTTAGATCTGCTCCCTTTTGAGTAAGCTTTATAATGATGTTTCTCTTATCTTTTACATCTTTGCCAATTTCGATGTATCCCTTTTGTTGTAGCTTCTTTAGAAGTGGCGCTAATGTATTTGATTGAAGATACAAAGTTTCTACTAATACTTTTTCATTTATTTGTTTCTTCTCCCACATAACCATCATTGTTATATATTGTGTGTATGTAAGATCTAATTTCTTTAGAAGTGGTTGATATCTTCTTATTACTTTGTTAGCGGCTGCATATATTGGGAAACATAATTGATTCTTCAATAATAATGCATCAAACTTTTCTTCCATTCTTCCTTCCTCCGCATCTTAAATATATCGCATACGACATATTTTTGTCAACCCATAATTATGAAAAATTTTTCATATCTCAATAAAAATAGTCTCTGATACATAGTATCAAGGTGTTAAAATTTGGCGTAAAATTTTACATTTAATTATTCTTTTTCAACAACAATATACAAATTATCTTTAAGTGGAGAGTCCGTTTTCCATAGCCTTTCGAACTCGGATATCGTAATTTTTCTATTGTACCAAAGTGTTACTTCGTTGATATTTTCAAGGACTGAATCAGCTAAATAAATATATTCTTCATCGTAGCCTTTTAAAACTACATACTCTCTTTGATCTTGAATTGTCATATATACAATAATTGGAATACCATTAGTTAAACGCTTTTTTAAAGAATCTAAAGTGCCATTATATGATAAAGCATTAAATCCGCACTTTTTAAATAAACTACATATTGCATTTGGAGAAATCATACCAAATTGTTCTTGGATTATAACATCATTCCCTTTTGCGTCAATTTTTAAACTTCTAAGTAAATACGCAGAAGCAAACGATGGAGAAAAATTCACCGCATCATATTCAAAATAGTTTTTATCGTTTGTGATTTTATATTCTAAAGGGATCTCTGAAACATCAATTGTATCTGCATTTGTGTATAGAAGATTTGCAGGAATGGCTATAGCTATAATGACAATAGCAAATACGGCAATAACAATTGCTGTTTGCCAAATAAAGTCATATTCTTTGCTCAATTTCCTATTGCCCACAAATAAAGCCCCTCATCATATAATTTCGATTTTATTATATAATGAGGGATTAATTATTATAAATTTTAGGCAAAAATGAGGGTTATTTAGACACAATCATATTGCACCTTAGATACATTTGTGTGCTCTACTTAGAAATACGCTATTGCTAATTCGGAATTATACCTACCAATAGAATAATCTATTTTTTACATTCCGAATTGTATTAATTATTACAATTATCTTATTAAATCCCAATCTGCTTGACTTAATGGCATAGAAACATATTCCCAAGTATTTGTATTAATACTCATTAACAAATCGTTAAACAACAAATACAAATTATCAAACACACTAGAATATTGTGTGTTTTTGTAGCATGACTTAATGTTTGCTATAATATCATTTTCTATTTCTTCTTCAAACACTCCAAAATTAACGAATTCATCTAATAATAGAATCAAATCATTTTCTGCATAAGGGACATAATGGTCATTCAGTTTGGCTAATTTATCGTTTATTGCCTCAACTATATTACTTTCAGTTGATTCGGAAGTCTCCATTTTTGAAATAACCCCCATCAGTCTATAATCTTGTTCTTTTTCATACCAAAAATACATTATTGTACCTACTTTTTCGCTATGTTGTAAATATGTAGGGGGATAATCAGCAGTTTTTACTAAATTATCATCAAACCCCAATGAAGATAATAGTTTTTCTGGGATATCCTTTTTAAATGAATTACTATATTTTTTATGCATCGCAAGAAACTTAGCTTCATCCCCAATTATTGCTCGTCTTACTTCTAAGCCAACATTTGCATTATGCCAATCTGGAGATTCGCTTTTTTTTAATTCCGAAAACTTTTCTGGGAACTTTGCTTCTAACATTTTTTTTGCTACTAATTCTCTGTAATCAGCATCTCTCATAATCTAAACCTCTTCTAACTTTTTATAAGCATCTTCGTCATCTAAAAAATATAATTCATCGCCATCTTTGACTTCATTTTGCAAATTCACCCCTACTGGGTCGTCTTTATTAGCTGAAGGCGCATCTACTATTTCATAATAAGTATGTGGGCCGCCGCTGTCATAAGCATTAAGCAAAGTAACTAAATAATTAGATGTTGGCATATTTGTCATAGTAACACTGACCGATGACTTTGGCCCAATATCTGCATATGTTTCATTATTTGAAATTAATAATGCAATGAATATAGCTACAATTAGTAGAAATATAATGAATGTCAGTCTCTTATTAGCAATAACCATCAACTATAGGATAAATGCTAATTATTAAATAAAACATAAATCCTCATAAATATATATTATTCTATTGGCCTTTCTCGCAATCACATAATATCATTTAATACAAGTGTACAAGTATTATTCTTTTCATTAGCCTTTACATTTAAAGAATGATATTTTTTATTTTTGTTACCGCTCTCAAATATTACTTTTGTTACTCCAGGCAAGCATAAATAGCATGGTCTTCGTGAGCAATATATCATAATATCTCGTGAATGCACTTTGCCGATAATTTTTCTTTCAACGCAAGAAAATCTACTATCTTCTTTCGTTGAGATATACTTTCCTTTCAAAATGCTATAATAATCCGCTTTTTTTATTTTGTATTTCTTATTTGACGATAAATCTATCTTTTGCGTTAAAGTGACAGTTACTTCTTCACCTTTATTACTAGATGCTAACTCATAAATATGTGTTTTTTCGCTTGAATAATCACTTGCGTTTATTTCTTCTTCATAAAAATAAGTAGCGTCCAAAACAATGCATCGTTTACCATTCAAATTTGCGCCGTTTAATATTCCAATTATTCCATTCGATACTTGTTTATAGAACTCTTCTTCTCCAAAATCCAATCTATCAATACCACTAATTGCATAGTATACATTCTTGTTACTTTCAAAATAACAACCTATACATTTTTTTCTCTCAGCATCGGTCTTAATTGCTTCTATTTCCTTGTCTCTCCACTTCTTAAATATCTCTAATTCGTCATTCATCTCTCGTATCATCTTCCCATTTTGCATTTTCATCTAGATTCTTAACATCTTCTAAAGAGATATTCCCTTTAAGATATTCTTCTACTATCTTTTGCTTCGTTATTTCTCCATTTCCCAATTCTAAAAGAAATTTAAGATCATCAAAATTCATGCTCGTTTGTCCCTTGTAAATATCAATCGGGATATAATTAGGGTCATGCGGAAACAATTCAATGAATGCATTTGATATATGCATAGATTCGTCCAACACAGTCTTTTTATCTTTTTCATATATTTCTACTGAATTCTCTAAATGCTTATAATTATCTTTAACAGACACGACATATATATCTCTCTGAAATTTATGAATATCTTTTAATAATTGTGTTATTTCTTTTTTATTATTGCACCCTTGCGAAAGCATTTTATTAACTAAAATCAATTTAATTATTCCATAAAAATAATCAGATTTGTTATAGTCTGAATAATCAATATATCCTTGTTCTTTATTATTTTTCTTTCTAATAAAGTCTATATCTGTACATATATTATGATTTGCTGGATAATAAAACTTAACTCCATCGTTCATTATTAAATCTTCCTTCATAATCCACACTCATTTTATATATTGCTAATTTTCGAATTATTCGAATAATATAGTTAATTTATATCCAATACATTTTTACATAACACAACGTTGAAATTATAGTTTTCCATTTGGCACTTTAGGCTATCGTGATAATGTAAATCCGAATACACATCATCGATATCTATATCGTCTTTTAGTTTGCCATTTTTCGCGTCTTCAACCAGATTTAAAACCTCTAATAAATGTTGGTCTGAGTCAAAAGCAAATACTATATCAGGCGAAGAATCTAAATCATTAAAAACAGTAATACCAAACTGTGACGCTAAAGCATCTTTAATAAGTTGCTGTTTATTTTCTTCATAAATATTATTATTTGCAATCTTGGAATCAGATTTCTCATAATCGACTTTAACACAACTCAAAATATCCAGATTGGTTAAAATACCTTCATTCTTCAATTTCATTAATTCAGCAACTACAGCCAAAATTGGATACGATTTTCTACTTGTGACAAATTTATTATACGCCTTTTTTATATAATTAACGGCTTCTATAGAATGATATCCTTTTATGACATACAACAATCTAAGAGTCTTCGCCATAATGTGTTCTACGCTCTTTATTACAGACTCTTTTAACGAATCAAAAAATTGCCATAAATCCAAATAAGCTTGTTCATTTTCGCTTTTATCATATTTTAACCATTCTTCGTTAACAGCCATATTATACGCTTCATAATCAACATATTTGCGCAATTTATCATATGCCTCCAAAACAAACAACGAATTAATAATATATTCATGCATATTAAACAATAGGTTATTGTGGTATCCAAAATTTATATTATTAGGCATTTCCTTTTGATTTAGAAATAAATTGCCAAGCACAACATCACTTTGTATTTGATACAAAAGCAAATTAGCCTTATTATCATAATCCGGATCATAAAAATAATCTTGTATTCTTTTCATTTCGCCATTTATCTCATCCAAAATATTCTTAATTATAGTTTCAACATTTTTTATACTCTTCTCTCTTTCTTTTGGATTCGACATACACATAGATCGCACCAAATCATCCAATTGCGTATATAATGGCGCAACAGTTTGTATTTTAGTATAATCATTTCCCTCAGGAATGCTATTTGTAAAAATCTGATTCAAGATTAATCCCATAGAATATATGTCTGTATATACTCCACATTCTTGTTGATTTCTTTGTTCCGGAGCAGCATAAGCAAAGTTTGCTAATTTTTCTTTTTTTGTTGTAACTTTATTTTTATTATAAAAATATGCTATCCCGAAATCTGATAGTAATAATTTATCGGATTTCTCATCATATAAAAAGTTCTCAGGCTTAATATCTCTATGAATAATCGCTGGCTTACGCTTATGTATAAAATTTAATGCACCACAAATATTTAGATACAATTTCAATTTATGTTCTACATTAATGTCATTTGCCATTATTGTAGCAAATGAACAATTGTATTTTGGCATTACATAGTAATCGGTTGTTTTCTTTTTATCTAAGTCTCCATAATTTGTTTGAATACGACCTCTCCAAATTATTCTAACTATACAATTATGGTTATTCTCCATTTGGAATTTTACTTCGTTTTCAAATCGTATTTTATTATTTCCTCTTAATTGTTTATTGATTATTTTCATCGCATAAGACTTGCCATCTTTTTTACAATCAAAAACAAACGAATTACCTCCAGCACCTATTTGTTTTCCAATAATATAGCCATCAACTTCTGGAGGCAATTTATAAGTACAATTTTTCATAGCAACCTCAAATCTAGTAATTTATTGTAAGAATAAGGATAATTAAGCAAAGTCTTATAAAAAAATAATTTCTTAATTACTCATAGTTAATCTTTTTTTTGGAGCTGGCGACGGGATTCGAACCTGCGACCTACGCGTTACGAGTGCGTTGCTCTACCAGCTGAGCTACGCCAGCTTATACAGCAGAAATTAGAATTCTGCTGTTCCTGTCGTTCTTGGGAATGGGATAACA
>JAEEWC010000101.1 GCA_016287155.1 Clostridia bacterium
TCCAAGAATGAACCATAAGCGAACATAATTGCCATCATAATAGATAATGAATAGAATACTTGGCCCATTGCGTTAACCCAAAGATTTACGTCCCCAAGTGATTTCCATTTTGGAACGAATAATGCTGAGAATGCATCTCCAAGATTAGGATTATTAATAAATCCACGAACAGCCAAAATTATAAGCATTATAATTGGTAAAAATACTGTGTATTTTACAACCTTAGAAACTGAAGCTGCACCATTTCTAATACAGAAATAAATTAAGCCCCAAGCTGCAACTAATGAGATTACAACTAGTATTGGAATATTACCGCCTTGACCAGCAAATGATGTACCCCATGTTGTACCGATTGTATCTTGCCATAGAGTGCTTGCTGTTTCTACTGTTGAATTTGTTGTAGCGAATCTAAATGAAACAACAGCCATTAAAATACACCAAGCAAATACAACTGCATAATATGTAACGATTACAAATGCGTTTGTTGTAGCTGCCCAACCTGCTGCTTCAAAATGTTTATTAATTCCTCTCATTGCCTTTGGAGCGCCACCACGAGTACGTCTAGCAACTGCAATTTCCATCATTAGTAATGGGATACCTGCAATAAGCATACAAATTAAATATGCAAGTAAGAATGCACCACCACCGAACTTCGCACAAAGTCCAGGGAAACGCCAAGCATTACCAAGACCTACGGCTGAACCAATTGATGCTAATATGAAAGTTAATCTGGAATTCCACCTATCTCTTGCCATTTTAAAACCCCTTTAAATAATTATTATGCCTTTACAACGAAACGCACCCAAAGTTATCTTTGGGTGCATTGTTTTAATGTCTTAATTTTATAAATTAGTCGTTAAGATCTAGTTCGGTTAAGCTCTTCATCATTTCGCCGATAGATAATGAACCAAGTCCGTTATCTGTAGCCCATGTTTGTGGCTCTTCAGCTTCTTCTTTCTTCTTAGATGTCTTCTTCTTTGGAGCATCTTGAGAATCGAACTTCTTAGAAACTCTTTGAGATCTCTTTTCTTTAGCTGCTGCGTATTCTTCATCAGAAACTTCTTCAGCTGTTTCTTCTGGTAATAATGCCTTGATAGATAATGTAATCTTGTTCTTAGCTACGTCAAATTTGATAACTTGAGCTGTAACAACATCATCGATCTTGCATACATCAGCAGGAGTCTTTACGAACTTTCTTGAAATTTCAGATACTGGAACTAAACCATCAACACCATCTTCGATTAATACATAAACACCATAATTTGTGATGCTCTTGATAGGTCCTGTGATTGTTGAACCAACTGGGTATTTTTCAAAAGCTTCTTCGTATAAAGACTTTTGTAATTGCTTATATCCTAGAGAAACTTGTCTCTTTTCCTTGTCTACAGATAGAACCATGAAGTCATATGTCTTTCCTTCTTCTACAACATCAGCTGGATTAACATCCTTCTTGTAAGAAAGATTTGACTTGTGTGCTAGACATTCGAAACCGTTAACCTTAACGAAAGCTCCGAAATCTCTAATTCTAACAACCTTACCAGAAACAACCTTACCTTCTTCAAAGAATTCCCATAAAGCCTTGTCTGCAGCTGCAGCTTCTTCTTCAAGGATAACTTTTTGTGAAGCATAAATTGTCTTCTTAACGCTGATTTCTACTGGAGATTCTTGATCATCTTCCTTCTTAGACTTGATAGCTCTTAATCTTAATTCCTTGCCTACATACTTTTGTAGATCTGGATCTGCTACAAATCCCTTCTTGATTTGAGAAGATGGGATGAAAATCTTGTATGGACCAACCTTAGCTGTTAAGCCCTTTGGTACAGCAGCATCGATAACTGCCTTGAACATTGGTTGTTCTAAGATTGCTTTGTACTTTTCAACATCGATAGCATTTTGTTCTAATGACTTCTTAGACAAATAGAAAATGCCACTCTTTGGAACTGGGTTCTCTATAACTTTCGCAGTGATCTCATCTCCTTGTTTGTAGTTATTTGGATCATATTCAGTACCTTCAGCTTCAGCTTCAGCAGCAGGGATAAAACCATCCTTCTTACCACCAAAAGATACAGAAATACCGTCAGCATTGGCACTGATAACTTCTACTTTGTATTCCTTGCCTTGCTTAATAGACATAGCTTTTTCTGCTTTCTTCTTTGTGCTTTCATAAAGATCTGCAAATGATTGTTTTTCTGTTTTTACGTCCTCGACTACAACGTTTTTGTTTTCTTGAGATTCGCTCATTGTGTTTTTTACCTCCATAATCAACTCTTGTGGAGTTGACGCGCCGGCGACTATACCGACAAAATTTAAATTTTTATATTCAACAGACTTTAAATCCGCTAAACTTTCGATTAGGTATGTTGGACAGTTATTCTTGCAAATTTTGTAAAGCTTTGTTGTGTTTGATGAAGTTTTACTTCCAAGTACAAGAACTAGGTCGCAAGTTTTAGATATTTCCTCTGCTTCCTCTTGTCTTCGCGTGGTAGTATAACAAATTGTAGGATTATTCGCAACTAAATTACATTTAATTTTAATTAAATTTAATAGTTTTTCGTAGGTTTTTACGTCAAAAGTCGTTTGTTCTACTACACAATATGATTCATTTGGGTTCAAAGATGCTAAATCTTCTTCATTTGAAACGATGATAGCACTATAGTCACACCAGCCATTTGTACCTAATACTTCTGGGTGGTTTTTATCCCCGATAATTATTATCTTTTTGCCCTCATTATAGTTCCTATGAACTATCTCGTGAATTTTCTTTACAAATGGACATGTTGCATCAAAGTATTTAATACCTCTTTTTTCAAGCTCGTCATAAACATCTTTTCCAGCGCCATGTGATCTAATTAAAAGTACGCCTGATGTATACTCATCAAGCGTATTTATAGCCTTAATATTTTGTTTTTCTAATTCTTTAATTACATTCTCATTATGAATTAATTTTCCTAAAGTTACACAGCCACCCTTAATGCTCTTTGCTAAGTCAATTGCTTGTTGAACACCTTTACAAAATCCTGCATTTTTAGCGACAATTACTTTCATTAATTCATACCATGAGCCTTTTTATATTTCTTTTCGCTTCCCTTATATACTTCTACGATTTCATCGATTTCAGCACGAAGTTCTGCGTATTTTTGAACAATTACTGCAGTTGCTCTTTTCTTTACATCTGGAGATCTATCTTCATAGAATTCTTCAAGTGTAAATGGATGACCAACTAGCATATAGTTCTTTCTATTCCACTTTGTACATCTATAGTAAATAAGTGGGATTATTGGAGCTTTTGCTTTTATAGCAAACATAGCTGTTCCTTCTTCAATTTTACCCATTTGTTTTGTATCTGCTCTATTTCTAGTTCCTTCTGGGTAGATTAATAATTGTTGGCCAGAAGATAACGCACGCAAAGCCCTTTTAACGGCTGTTACGTCAGCTTGATGTCTATTTACTGGGATGCCACCAATTTCGTCAAGGAAATGGGCTTTAAAGTCGTCCTTTTCCATTAATTCTTTCTTTAGCATAATAGATAGTGGCTTATTTTTATAGAATGCGTGAATAATTGGGTTTGTATCAAAAGATCCGTAGTGGTTACATGTAACAATAGCCTTTCCTTCAATGTTAAATCTTTCTTTAAAGAAAATCTTTGTTGGCCACAAAAGAACCATTACACGCTTTATAAGCCATACCATAAAACGCATAAAAGCTGTGCTTTTAAATCTACGGCCTAATGTCGCTAACTTTGTTGTTGGTACAGGTTTTGGTTCAACCATACCAACTGGAGTTATCGTGTTGCCCTCTATCTCGGTCATTGTAACCTTTACTTCTTCTTGGTTTTCGTTTTCTTCCATATTTGTCCTTATTTAATCTTAGATAGCATAAAATCTGCAACTTCTTCGATTGTCATATTTGAGCTATCTACTTCAATTGAGTCTTCTGTTTTTACTAAAGGAGCAAAAGCACGTGTTGAATCGTTATGATCTCTATCTATAACGTCAGCTAAGATTTGCTCATATGGCAATTCTTGTCCCTTTGCTTTTAATTCTTCATAACGTCTTCTTGCTCTAACTTCAGCAGATGCTGTTAAGAAGAATTTATATTTAGCATTTGGAAGTACATAACTTGTTATGTCTCTTCCGTCTAATACTACGTCATATTCATTTGCAATCTTTCTTTGCATTTCAACTAAGAATAATCTTACTGCTGGAATCTTAGAAACATCTGAAGCTGCTTTAGAAACTTGATGTTCTCTAATTACTGTTGATACATCTTCTCCGTTTAGACAAATATGTCTATCTAGAGCATCTCCAGTATATGAAATGTTGATTTCCTTTAGTAGTGGTTCAACTGCTTGAGCATCATTTACTGATACACCTTTTCTTAAGCAATATACAGCTACAGTTCTATACATGGCACCTGTATCTAAA
>JAEEWC010000102.1 GCA_016287155.1 Clostridia bacterium
ATAGCTTTTTTCTGTTAATACTGGGCTAACGATAATGTCAAAGTTTTTCATTATGCATATACCTCCTCAAGCTTCTTGATAGCATCTACTGTAGCAATACACTTTGTGTTTGCAGCTAAATCGTAAACGTTAATTAAGTCAGCATTGATAACTGTAACGTTTTGTAAGTTTTGGCAAGCTCTTAGAACTGCTTCATCATCCTTTGCCATAACTACTAATACGTTAGAATTAATATCAAAACTCTTTAACATGTTAGCGATTAACTTTGTCTTAGCTTCTGCTAATTCAATTTTGTCAACAACAACTAGGTTAGATGTAGAAACCTTTGCGCTTAATGCACTGATTGTTGCTGCAATCTTCATCTTCTTATTGATCTTTTGATCGAAGTCTCTTGGCTTTGGTGCAAATACAATACCACCGCCTGTCCATTGTGGAGAACGGATACTACCTTGTCTAGCACGACCTGTGCCCTTTTGTCTCCAAGGCTTCTTTCCACCGCCAGATACTTCTGTTCTTGTTAGTGTGCTCTTTGTTCCTTGTCTCTTGTTAGCAAGTTGAGCTACAACTACTTGATGAATTAAAGCTTCGTTATATTCTTGTCCGAATACTGCTTCGTTTAATTCAAGTGGCTTCTTTAAGTTCTTGCCATTCATATCAAATACGTCAATCTTCATAAGTTACTCCTTAAGCCTTAACGCTTTGCTTAACTACAACGATACCGCCCTTAGCTCCTGGGATAGCTCCCTTGATTAAAAGCAAGTTACGTGCTGCATCGACTCTTGCAACAGTTAGATTTTGAACTGTAACTCTTTCATTACCTAAATGGCCAGCCATCTTCTTGTTTTTGAAAACTCTAGATGGAGAAGAGTTAGCGCTCATAGATCCTACGCCTCTGTGGTAACCAGAACCATGGGCCTTAGGTCCAATGTGGTGGTTCCATCTCTTAACTGCACCGGCAAATCCCTTACCTTTAGATGTACCAACTACATCAACATGATCGCCTTCAGCGAAGATGCTGCAGTTAATTTCTTGTCCAATTTCGTAGCTGTTTACGTCGTCGATAGGTAGTTCCTTAAGAACTTTCTTTGGAGCAACGTTAGCTTTCTTAAATTGTCCCATTACTGGCTTAGAAACGTTCTTTTCCTTAGCATCACCAAATGCTACTTGTAAAGCGTTATAGCCATCTTTTTCTTGAGTCTTCTTTTGAATTACTGGACATGGACCTGCTTCAACTACTGTTACAGGAATTACAATGCCGTCAGCTGTAAAGATTTGACTCATTCCTAATTTCTTTCCAATGATTGCTTTATTCATAGATAAAGTTCACCCTCCTATATTTTTTTGCCCCGTAGGGCTTCAATGTCTTTGTGTTTGTTAGATCTTCTTGATCGTCATTTCGATACCAACACCAGCTGGTACGTCTACTTCTGTTAATGCATCGATAACCTTCTTAGATGGGTTGTAGATGTCGATTAATCTCTTGTGTGTTCTTAATTCGAATTGTTCTCTGCTATCTTTGTACTTATGTACAGCACGTAGAATTGTTACTACTTCTTTGTCTGTTGGTAGTGGAATAGGTCCAGATACTTGAACTCCACTTCTCTTTGCTGTTTCAACAATTTTTTCTGCTGCAACATCGATTAGATTGTGATCATAAGCTTTTAGCTTGATTCTGATTTTTTGTCCTGCCATTTTTGCATTTCTCCTTTTTTACCTAACTTTTATTATCACGCTGCCGTGTGTTTCGCACTTGCCGTTTTTAAAAAGTGGCTATAGCCACCTCCGTTAGTCGCCCGATTTTCACAGACTTTTGTCCACGTGAGTTCTCCGCTTTTTCCCGGTAACCTCCCGCTTCATCCCTCGACTCGTGCTCGATTAGTTTATATATATAGGGCGTTGTGTGTCAAACGAATTTGAAAAATATTTTTGTAAAATTTGTGTAAAATATTAAAATTTCTATTGTTTTTGATCAGAAAATATGGTCCCGCTACATTCACGAGACCATTTATTTTCTTTAAAAAATTACTAATTAGCTATTAGCAGCTTCGTTTAATTTTGCTACTAATTCATCTACGTCAACACCGTGAACTTCAGCTGCTTGAGCGATTGTTTCGCCTCTAGCAATTGCACAACCAAAGCAGTGCATTCCAATGCTTAATAAGCATTCAGCAATGGCATCTGAGTTTCCGATTTGAATAGCATCACCAATAAGCATATCCTTTGTGATTTCTTCCATATCTATATCCTCCAAAATTTTTTTTACTCTATTACGAATTTGTATATTAAATATACAATTCCGGCTACAACTGCAGCACTTGCAATCGATACTGCTGCTACTTTCAATGGTGATAATGGAGCTAATCCATCTGCCTTTCCGTTTCTACCATTTACTATGCAATAGTATTGTTTACTCTTGTAATTATACACTAATACCCACACAGGCGCTAATAAATATTTGTAAGTTTTATTATGATATTCAGTTTTTACATCTAAATAATCTAATTCATCATATGAATATCTACCCAAAATGCTTTGCCTAATTGAATTCTCCATAATACCTGCAGCCTTCTCCCAGCTCTTATCTAGGCCTGTAGAATATCTTTCTGCAGAAAAGCCAGCAACATATTGAGGATTATATAATTTCGCGTTATTCGAATCAAAGCCCTTAATTTTGGACAAATTCTTTTGTGTTAAGTAA
>JAEEWC010000103.1 GCA_016287155.1 Clostridia bacterium
TATGCAAGTATTAGAATCGATGTAAGAAAGGGCGATGCTATTAAAGATGGCGCTGAATTCATCGGAAATAGAACAAAAGCAAAGATTGTTAAGAACAAGGTAGCTCCTCCATTCAAGGTAGCAGAATTCGATATGCTATATGGAAAAGGTATCTCTCAAGAAGGATGTATTATCGATATGGCTATCTCTGAAGGTATCTTAGTTAAGAGTGGTTCTTGGATTAGCTACAACGATGAAAAGATTGCTCAAGGAAGAGATAAGGCACTTCAATATCTACAAGATAATCCAGAAGTAGCAGAAGAGATCAAGAGCAAAGTTCTAGAAAAAGTAGCAAAAGAAATGGTAGATTAATAAATTTGGAGCTGTGTTAAACAGCTCCATTTCTTTATGTAAATTAAGTGCGCAATACGCACATATAGTTTATAATATAACTAATAATTCCTGGAGGGGTATTATGTTAAGAAGAATTGTAGGCACAAACAAAGGACTTTTTAAAATTATAATCATGGCTCTATTAGGCCTTATCATTGCGTTTGATTTGGTAATAACACTAGGATCAAACGGTAATAATGCGGCATCTAATACAGGAAACTTTTTAAGTTTCGTTATTTTTGGTGGATTACTTGGTATGCTATTATATTGCGTAATTGCAAATGAAGATAATTATGCGAAGTGGTTAGGCGTAGCATATTTGATATATATCGTAATTAGCAAATTACTTGCAGTAGCTCAACCTTTCAATGCATTCTATGACGGAAATTCATCTCTAAGCATTGCTGGTGCAGTATTTAGATTACTTGCTGGTTTTGTATTGGTAGCTATTGTTGTTGTTGAAACAATTAGAATTCAAAAGGGAAATAATTTAGAACGAGTATTTGATATCCTAGTTTTATCTTACATAGCACTTTTGCTTATAGATTGGTTTATATGCTTAGCATATTTTGCGCAAGTAAATGCAAACTGGAAGGGTGTTATGGCATCTTTTTCTGATTACTTATTTGTTCCATGTTTAATGACAATTGGATATTTATATCTAACAACAAAGGTATCTCCTGTTATAAAAGAGAAAGATATTGTAGACGAACCAATCGTTGACGAAGAAGAAAAATAATGCAAAATCTATATGTATTAAAAGCAGAAGCCTTTTCTGACGATATTATAAATGACCTAAAAATAGCGTCTGATTCGCTAAATTCGAAAAAAGACAAGGATTTATATATCGCTACGCGACTTCTTGAAAAATACATATTAAATGGACGCGAAAAGCATATTGACGCAAATAATAAGCCTTACGCAATTGAGGGAAGTAGATATAATTTATCCCAAGTTGGAGAATATGCATGCGCATATGAATCAACAGATGGCGAGGTTGGTGTAGATATTGCAATTATAAAAGAATACGATAAACACTTTATTGAGAGAATCTTTTCTGAAGATGAGAGAAGATCTTTAACAAGCGGCGAAGATGTCACCAAAGCGTGGACAATTAAAGAAGCTTTGATAAAGTGTGTAGGCATTGGGCTTAAGGGGCTTAATGACGCTAAAATTGATTCAGATTGCATTTGTAGTTATAAAACCGAACAATTTAATTACAAATGTTTTGTATATAAAAATTACATAATTACGTGTGTTTCTAAAAACAAAATCTCAATTCAAGCGCCAAAAGAGCTAAATTTAGACGATTTATTTATTAAATAAATAAGATGCCTTAAGTTTCCGTATTGACTAAGATAGTGGTTTAATGTAAAATTACTATTGGGCTAAGGCCCACAAAAAAAAGAATATAAAAGTGTAAATTAACAAGAGTATCAGGAGGTAATATGACAAGTAACGGACTAAGTTGCTTTAATTTTATCCTTGGAGCGGACGCAACTGGAATTGTATTAGCAGCCATACTTGCACTTGTATTTGGTGCAGTAGCAGCTTGGCTTGTATATAGATTTTATGTACGTAAGAACGTAGGAAGCGTAAAACAAGAATGCGACAAAATGCGTGAAGTGGCTCAACAAGAGTCAAGAGAGTTCCTAAAGGAAGCAAAAATTGAAGCAAAAGAAGAAAGCCAAAGACTTCGCTCTGAAGTAGACAAAGAAATTCGTGAAAAAAGAGCTGAAGTTGCACGTAATGAACAACGTGTAAATCAAAGAGACGAACAACTTGGCAAAAGAGAAGCAATTCTAGATCATAAGAGTGAAATGCTAGATGAAAAGAAGTTAGCATTAGAAGCTAGAGAAAGCAAAATTGAAACATTAGAGAATGAAATTCAAGATGCTCATAGCAAAATGATCCAAGAATTAGAGAAAGTGTCTCAACTATCTCAAGAAGAAGCAAAGCAAATCTTAATGACTGAATTAATCGATGATGTTAAGAAGGAAGCTGCTGCTGAAGCAAAAGAGATAGAAGCAAAAGCAAAAGAAGAAGCAAACAAAGAAGCCAAAAAGATAATTGGGCTTGCGATTCAAAAATGTGCTGCAGAACACACATCTGAATCGACAATA
>JAEEWC010000009.1 GCA_016287155.1 Clostridia bacterium
GTAATAGTTTTCAACTGTTACTTTATCATCACCTTTTTTTATCTTATAGATATTTGCTGTTATTAATTCGCCATAAATTCTATATGTTTCTTTTGATGATGCTTCTGCTAAACGTTGATTAGATTTTTCTAATCTTTTTTTGCATTTTCCCATTAGGGCGTTATATGCCTTTAAAAGATATTTAGTCTTTTCTTGTTGACGATATTCATCGTCCTTTTGAGATAAACAATTATCTACAGCTTCATTTAGTGTTTTATATTTTTTATATTCATTAATCGTAGAATATTTTGTAGCGTAAAAATCATGTGCTGTGCCATTAACAATACTTACGCATGGAGAATAGATTTTAGAATCATAGATGTTATTAAAAACATCTAGAGAATTCAATATTTTTTCAATATCATCGCTATCTAAATTTTGTTTTGAATCTTCAACGTTAGCATAGTTTACGATCTCTTGAGCTGTGTTTTTAGCAATACCAGAAATGTTATTAGCTAGCATTTGAGAAATAGAAGTGCCGGTGTAAGAGACAAGCAAATCTTTAATTTTATCAACTTGAGATAATTTAATCTTTGGTTGTTCCGGGATAGAGTATTTAGCTGATGGAACTAGTGTTCTTTTTGTCATAACATCAAATGGAACTTGCTTTAGTGCATCAGTTATTGTATCTTTTTCGTTAACCAAAATAATGTTTGAATATCTTCCCATCATTTCTGCAATCAATCTATATGAAACAATATCTCTCATTTCGTTTCTAGATTTAACTTCTATAACGATAATTCTATCTTCATTTAATGTATATATTTTTTCTATATTACCATTTAATAAATATTTTCTTAAATGCATGCAAAAGGCAAGAGCAACAATCGGAGATTGTTTCTTTATTGTTGTTAGATGGATTCTTGGATTTGAAGCATTACAAGAAATAGCTAAATTATAATTTGTATTATTAGCGCGCACAAATAGATTAATCTCGTCTTTTTCTGGCATTGTAACTTTGTCAATTTTGCCACCCTTTAGAGATAAATCTAGTTCTTTTGTTAATGCTTTAATAGTAATATAATCGTTTGGCATAGCTCAATTATAACATCTATGTAAAAATTGTGCTAAAATATTATTATGCATTTGCTTGATTATGTAATTATGAATTCCAGAGAAACGTTTGAAGAATTGCCATTCAACGAAGTTGATGCGTTGGTTTTCGCGCAATTAGCTTATTATGATTATTCTATATTTGAAGATGGAATTACTTTAGGTGAAATCGCAAGTAGAAAAAATGTATTAGAAGCTACAAATTTAAAGAATCTTATCGGTAAAGATGATGAGAGAATGTTTAATGTAGCAATCGTTTCAAAAAGATATAGAGATTGCATTGTTAAATGGCATGTAGCTAAATCGGATAGAGCAAGCGCTATGCAATTTTCCGCAACTACATTTATTGTTTCTAAAAAAAGAGCAGTTATAGCATATAGAGGAACTGATGGTACTGTTATTGGTTGGAATGAAGATATGAATATGACATATATGTTCCCAATTCCAGGCCAAGTAGAAGCTCAAAGATATATAAACGATGTACTAGGAAAAATTAAATGCAACGATATAATCGTTGTTGGACACTCAAAAGGTGGTAATATTGCGGTATATGCTTCTGTTATGGCAAGGAAAGATTTGCAAGACAATATTAGCGCAGTATATAACTTTGATGGTCCAGGATTTATAGATGCATTCTATTATCTTGATGCCTTTGCAAAGATGAAAGATAAGATCCATAAATATATCCCAGAGCAATCATCTGTTGGTAGAATGATGAAAGTGTATAAAGACTATATTGTTATAAAATCAGATTTGTCATATGCTATGCAACACTGGGCACATTCATGGTTAATTGAAGATAACCATTTCGTTTATTCTGATACTCCAGACTTCTTCTCTGAGGTTGTTGAACAAACAACGGATGCTGTTTTAGAGAACATGACAAGAGACGAAAAAAGAGACGCAATTGAAGTCATCTTTAATGATATTTTATATACAACTCAAAAGGATTATATGGATGACATTATTAAGGATAAAGAGCAAATTTTATATTGTTTAAAACAATATACTACCTTAAAAGATAAGAACGATAATGTTAAAAAATTATTCATGCAATTGATTAGACCATTCGCTAGACAATACCTAGCTAAAGGCGAAGAAATAGCTTCATTATTTATTACCGAGAAAAAGAACCTTTTGGTTGAAAAATGGAAAGAGCGTTTCGGTAAAGAAAAACCAAAAGAAGATTAGTCCTTTTGTTAATATTAAATAATATTTAATTTATTAGTGCATTTTGTTTTGAAATTCAATATCTCTATGCTAAAATATTACACGTCAAAATTTATTTATTGATTATCTTAAGGAGATAGACATGAGTTACGTAAAAGAATTATTAGAAAAAGACCAAGTTAAATTAACTTTCGACGTTGCTGAAGCAGATTGGAAAGCAGCATTGGACGAATCATTCAACAAGAACAAGAACAAGTTCAGCGTTGAAGGTTTCCGTAAGGGACACGTTCCAAGAAAGGTAGTTGAAAGAGTTTATGGTATTGGCGTTTTATTTGACGATGCTTTAGATATCGTTATGCAAAAAGAATATGAAGCTGCTTTAGAAGCAGAAAAAGATATTATCCCTGTAGATCAACCAGATGTACAAATCACAGCTATTTCTGATTCTACATTAAAGTTCACAGCCGTTATCCAAAACGAGCCAACAGTTAAACTTGGACAATACACAGGTTTAGAATTCAAGAAGGATAAGGTTAAGGTTACAGCTGCTGAAATCAAGGCTGAAGTAGATAAGGCTATTGAACAAGCTGGTGCTTGGGAAGACATTACAGATAGAGCTTGTGAAAAGGGTGATAAGGTTATCATCGATTACTCAGGTTCAATCGATGGTGTTAAGTTCGATGGTGGTACAGCTGAAAAGCAACCTCTAGAATTAGGATCTAACACATTCATCCCAGGATTTGAAGATCAAGTTGTTGGTATGAACATTGGCGATGCAAAGGACATTACAGTTAAGTTCCCAGAAGATTATGGCGCTAAGGATTTAGCTGGTAAGGATGCTGTATTCGCAATTAAGCTACATGAGATTTCTAAGAAATCTACACCAAAATATGATGATGAATTTGTAAAGGACGTTTCTGAATTCAACACAGTTGCTGAATACGAAGCTGATATCAAGAAGCACATTTCTGAATCTAAGGAAAAGCAAGCTGAAGAAAAGCTAGAAAATGATATCGTTGAAAAGATTGCTTCATTAGCTACAGTTGATGTTCCAGAATGCATGATTAAGAACCAAGCTGCTGATATGGTTAACGAATTCGAATATGGTTTAATGTACAGAGGTCTAAAGGCTGAAGATTACTACAAGTACATGAACACATCTAAAGAAAAGTTAATGGAACAATATCATGAAACAGCTAAGAAGAACGTTCTATACAGATTAGTTCTAAAGGCTATTATGAAGCAAGTTGAAGTTCCAGTTTCTGACGAAGACATCGATGCTGCTATCGCTAAGATGGCTGAAGATGCTAAGATGCCAGTTGAAGACTTCAAGAAGAACGTTAACGAAGAATACAAGAACTACATTCGTAACGACATCATCACAACAAAATTATTTGACTACTTAAAGAACAACAACACAATTAACTAGTTTCAAATAATCTATAAATGTGACATAAGCGCCTCTATATTTGTCAAAATATTCGGGCGCTATTTTATTCTTAATATAAAAAGTGTATAATAATTTGAACGATGCAAGGAGGATTACAAAATGAACGAGAAAAATAGTGCATTAATTCCATACGTTGTTGAAAAGACTAGCGCAGGTGAAAGATCATATGATCTTTATTCAAGATTATTAGAAGATAGAATTATATTCTTATCAGGCGAAATTGACGATGCTTTAGCTAATACAGTTGTAGCTGAATTATTATTCCTAGAAAGCAAAGATTCTGACAAGGATATCGTTTTATATATTAACTCTCCAGGTGGAAGCGTAACAGCTGGTATGGCTATTTACGATACAATGAATTTCATCAAATGTGATGTATCTACAGTATGTATTGGTATGGCTGCATCAATGGCTGCATTCCTATTATCATCTGGAACAAAAGGAAAGAGATATTGCTTACCAAATAGTGAAGTAATGATCCACCAACCATTAGGCGGTGCTCAAGGTCAAGCTTCAGATATTATGATTACAGCAAATCATATCCAAAAAATTAAAGAAAAAATGACAAAGATTTTATCTGAAAACTGTGGTCAACCATATGATAAAGTTTTAGCTGATACAGATAGAGATAACTACTTATCAGCAAAAGAAGCTTTAGACTACGGTATTATTGATAAAGTTTATGACAAAAGAGGTAACTAGTGGCTGATATGAAAGTATGTTCATTCTGCGGTAAAAAAGAAGACGAAGTTAGAAAGTTATTTGTAAGCAATTTGACAGGCAATTGCATTTGTAGTGATTGCATCAAAAATTGTGCTGATGAAATCGAAGATGACTTTGAAGAAATCGATGCAAATAATCCAAAGTTAACTTTGTTAAAACCAAAAGAATTAAAGGCGAAATTAGACGAATATATCATTGGTCAAGACGAAGCAAAGAAAGTGCTTTCAGTAGCGGTTTATAACCACTATAAGAGAGTTAACGCAATTAACGATAAGGATGATGTTACATTGGATAAATCTAACATCTTGTTATTAGGACCAACAGGTTGTGGTAAGACACTTTTAGCTAAGACTCTTGCTAAGATATTAAATGTTCCTTTTGCTATTGCTGATGCTACAACTATTACAGAAGCAGGCTATGTTGGTGATGACGTTGAAAACGTTCTTCTAAAACTTATTCAAGCTGCAAATGGTAATGTAGAAAGAGCTGAATTAGGTATCGTCTATATTGATGAAATTGATAAAATTGCTAAGAAAGGCGAAAATACATCTATTACAAGAGATGTTGGCGGCGAAGGTGTTCAACAATCTTTATTAAAGATTATTGAAAGTACAACTGCATCTGTTCCTCCACAAGGCGGAAGAAAGCATCCTCAACAAGAATGTATTCAAATCAATACAACAAACATTTTGTTCATCTGTGGCGGTGCATTTGTAGGTCTTGATCAAATTATTGATAACAGACTAAATGGCCATAGAATGGGCTTTGGAGCAAGCTTAAAATCTAATGAATTACAAAGCTACAGCAAGTTAATCGCATCTATTGGTCCTGAGGATTTAATCAGCTATGGATTAATCCCAGAATTTGTAGGAAGATTGCCAATTGTTGTTGGGGTTGATGCTCTAGATGAAGAAGCTCTAATTAGAATTCTAACAGAGCCAAAGAATGCTACTGTTAAACAATATAAGAAATTGTTTAAGATTGATGGAGTAGACATTGAATTTGAGCCTGAAGCACTAAGAGAAGTTGCTCAAAAAGCAATTAAATTAAACACTGGAGCAAGAGGTTTGAGATCTATTCTCGAAGGCATTATGTTGGATTTAATGTATGATATTCCATCTGATGATACTATTGAAAAAATCATTGTCACAAAGGATGCTATAAACAAGATTCAAAAGCCAACAATTGTTAGAAAAGCAGCGTAAAAATAGCACGATAATTTACAGGTGTGACAACGCAGTCACACCTGTATTTTTATGCTCAAATTTTTGCAATATAGTTGAATAAAATTTAAATATTTAATATATTATAAGAGTATGAGAATGATTAACGCTAAATTTGTTACATCTGTTGCTGATCCAAAGCAAATTAAAGATTATGGAATAAAAGAGATTGCTGTTGCTGGTAGATCTAATGTCGGCAAGTCATCTTTTATCAACTTCCTTTGTGATAATAAGAATTTAGCTAAAACTTCTTCTACGCCTGGACGTACACGCTTAATTAATTATTTTAATATAAACAACGAACTTGTCCTTGTAGACCTTCCTGGATATGGATATGCAAAAGTAGGCGGAGAGGATAAAGATAACTGGGATAATTTAATTGGCGGTTATCTTCAAAACTCAAAGAATCTAATCGCTGTAGCAATATTAGTAGACGTAAGACATGAACCATCTGCGCTTGATTTGCAAATGATAGCGTTTGTACATCATTTTAATATTCCATTTTTTATCGTAGCTACAAAAGCAGACAAGTTATCTAAAGCTCAAATTCAAAAACAAAAGCAAGTATTAGCAACTGGACTAAAACTTGGTGTAGAGAATATTGTTGTTACTTCATCTTTGAAGAAGATGGGAAAGGATGAAGTTCTTCGTCAATTTGACAAATTTTTGAACAATTAATAGATACATA
>JAEEWC010000104.1 GCA_016287155.1 Clostridia bacterium
ATTCTACAAGATCTTATCATATTGACCAAAATGCTTTAATTACTAAAGAATTCAATACATATGATAATATTCATGCTGTAAATTTCCATAGTGCATTCTTACCATATCCACTATATGATATGCATGGATCTGTTAATGCTGGCATTACAACATTATCTAAATATAAGATTCAATCAGCAAAGAGATATCAATATACAGTTGCAGATGACGTATCTAAGCTATTCGATTTAGATAGATGCTTCTCAGTTTCAGTAATTAATATTTTAACTGGCAAGAAACTATATATTGTTAATTCGCACATGAGCGCGTACGATAAGGGCGGTACAATTAGAGAACAACAAATGAAAGAATTGAATGCATTCTTAAAGGCTTGCGCAGATTCAGGTGACTATGTTTTAGTTGGTGGTGATTTCAACCATGATCTTTTAACATATAATCCAAAGTATTCTTACACAAATACAAATAGACCATTTGGCGTTACAAAGAAGGCTCCAGATTGGGTAGCATATATGTTCAATTCAGATGGAACATCTCCAATTATGGATGGATATACAATTTATGCTGCAGATAATAATCCAACATGTAGAAACAATGATATCGAATGGGAACCAGGAAATACATTCGTTTGTACAGTAGATGGATATATCGCATCTAACAATATTAAAGTAAATAAAATTGAAGCAATTCAAACGAAGCAAGGCGTAAAGGGAATAGATGGCTTTGCGTTTGCCGATCATGAACCAGTTTATATCGAATTTGAATTAGTCGGATAAAACAAGTAAAAACGATAGTAAAATGCGCCATTTTCCCACGATGGCGCATTTAGTTTATTATTTGGCATTTTGCAAAAACTTTTTTCGGTTTTGCTCTTTAAAAAAACTTAAGAATGTACATATAATAGTAGTGTACTTTAAAAAGGAGAACTAATAATGGCAACAAGAAAAGAAATAAAAAAAGCAGCTAGAGAGCAATTAGGCAACGCTATTTTTTCAGACAAATGGCTAATGATGCTTTTGATCCTTTTTGTTTACTCTCTAATTAACAGCTTATGTGCTGGTGCAAATTACGGATATTATGGTGGAGTAACATTCATGGATGGTATCTTAAGTTTAACAGGAGCTGTTATTTGGGTTATTGTAGGAGGACCATTACTATATAGCATTGCAAGAATTACTACAAAAGCAGCTAGAACAGGCGACAAGGTAGATTTTAAAGATTTGACAATTGGATTCAATGAATCTATGAGTGACGCAATCTTCTTAAATTTCATGAGAGCATTGTTCACTGCATTATGGACATTACTATTCATCATTCCAGGTTTTATTAAGATGTACTCTTATTCAATGGCTATGTACATTCAACAAGATCAAGACAATAAAGATTGGAATTTCTGTATTAAGAAGAGTATGGAAATGATGAAAGGTCATAAATGGGAACTATTCGTATTAGATTTAAGTTTTATCGGATGGTACTTAGTAGGACTATTATGTTTAGGTATCGGTGTTCTTTGGGTAAATCCATATCACCAAATGGCAAGAGCTAACTTCTATTTAGAATTAGTAAAACTAAATGGCGGAGAAGCTAAAGATGCTGAAGGCGAAGTAATTGACGGGGAAACAGAAGAATTCACTGATGTTGATGAGAAAGTGTTTAAAGAGTAATAAACTTTTTATTAATATAGTTGAGGGGGAAAAGAGCCACCGCATGGTGGCTCTTTTCTTTGAAAAATTGAGATGTTATTTTGTATTGAGAATAGATGCTTTGACAAATTCTCTAAACAAAGGATGAGCTTTATTAGGTCTTGATTTAAATTCTGGATGGAATTGAACACCAACGAAGAAGTCTTCTCCTTTAATTTCAACAGTTTCAACGATTTCTCCATTAGGAGAAGTTCCGCTAATTGTTAATCCACCATCAATAAAATCTTGTTTGAAATCATTATTGAATTCATAACGATGTCTATGTCTTTCGCTAATTAGTGTTTGGCCATATGCCTTTTCCATCATAGTACCTTTTTGAATAGCACAAGGATATGCGCCAAGTCTCATAGTACCACCTTTAATTAATCCACGTTGATCTGGCATTAAGTCGATAACTAAGTGCTTGCTGTTTTCATCGAATTCTCTTGATGAAGCATCTTTGTATCCTAAAACATCACGAGCATATTCGATAACGGCAATTTGCATACCTAAGCAGATTCCGAAATATGGGATATGGTTTTCTCTTGCATATTTACATGCAGTAATCATACCTTCAATACCTCTACCACCGAATCCACCTGGAACGATAATACCATCACAATCTTTAAATGCTTCTTTTGCATTTTCATCTGTTAAATCATCTGAAGCAACCCATTTAATGTTTAAATGCTTTCCGCATTCATAACTTGCGTGGTTTAGAGCTTCAACTACAGATAAATATGAATCGTGTAATTCTACATATTTACCAACAAGACCAATAGTAACTTCGCCACTTCTTGCTTTAATCTTTTGAACTAAATCTTGCCATGGTTTGATATCTATCTTTGTGTCTTCTAATCCTAAATCTCTACAAACAACCTTATCTAAGCCATTTTCATATAGCATAAGTGGAGCTTCATATAGATTTGGTACTGTTGTGTTAGAAATAACGCAATCCTTTTGTACGTTACAGAATAGGGCAATCTTTTCTCTGATGTGGTCGCCTACATCTTTATCTGATCTTGTGATGATAATATCTGGAGCAATACCAACTGCTTGTAATTCTTTTACAGAGTGTTGAGTTGGTTTTGATTTAAATTCATCTGAGCCTGAAATATATGGAACAAGGCACACATGAATAAATAGACAATTTCTTCTACCAACTTCAAGTGATAGTTGTCTAATCGCTTCTAAGAATGGTTGAGATTCGATATCACCGATAGTACCACCGATTTCTGTAATCATGATGTCAGCTTTTGTAGCTTCAGCATTCTTATAGATGAAATCTTTGATTTCATTTGTTACGTGAGGGATGATTTGAACTGTTTGTCCAAGATATTCTCCACGTCTTTCTTTGTTTAGAACATTCCAATATACCTTACCTGAAGTTAGGTTAGAGTATTTTGTTAAGTCTTCATCAATGAATCTTTCATAGTGTCCAAGGTCAAGATCAGTTTCTGCGCCATCGTCAGTAACATAAACTTCACCATGTTGCATTGGGTTCATTGTTCCTGGATCTATATTCATATATGGATCCAATTTCTGTGAGGCTACTTTAAAGCCTCTGCATTTTAGTAATCTACCAAGAGAGGCAGCGGTAATACCTTTGCCTAATCCAGATACAACTCCTCCTGTTACAAAAATAAACTTTGCCATAATAACATCTCTCCTCCTATTATCTCAATGTGCTGTGTATAATCTTTTGTATGGGTTTGCAGAGTTTGGTTTCAATATATGATATTGACTAGACAATAATTTGTTTGCATCAATATCAAAATCGTTAGCGTATTCTACAATATATTTCTCAATTTCTTTTATATCTTCTTTTGTTGCGATTTCGCATTTAACTTGTGGTGGAAAATTAGCATTTAAATCGCTTGTTCTTAAAAAGATTTTTCCACCATGCATACCAACGCCAGTGAAGTTTCCTACTATTTGTTTCTCATCCTTTAGGTTTAATACAACAATGATTCCTCCTGCCATATATTCACCTAAGAAACTTCCGCATTTACCTCCAATCATAATGATAGGGAAGTTTTCTTTATATGCTTTCATGTGGATGCCAGTTCTATATCCAGCATCATCTCTTATGTAAATCTTTCCGCCACGCATAGCGTACCCGGTAGCATCACCAGATGAGCCTCTAACCAAAATCTTTCCGGCATTCATCGTATCGCCAACAGCATCTTGTACAGATGCTTTAACTTCAATGTTTGCTCCATCAAGATAAGCACCTAGAGCGTTTCCAGGAACACCATCTATAATTATTGTTTTATTATTTAAGCCCGCGCCTATATATCTTTGCCCAAGACAGTTTTGAAGACAAACATCTACATCTTCGCTTGTGCGAACTTCTTTACATACTTGTGTATAATCTTTATTTTCACAATCAATAATCTGCATAAACTATTCTCCTGCGTGCATAATACCAAGGATTTCTAATTCCTTTTCTGTTAACCCAATTCCTCTTAGCATTAATCTATTACCACGTAATGCTTCGATTGAGTTAATACCCATGCCACCCATCATTTCTTTGATTTCGTGAGTCCATGCTTCAACTAAGTTAACAAGCTTTTGACTTGCTTCATCTGCATCTAATCTCTTTGTTAAATCTGGTCTTTGAGTTGCGATACCCCAGTTACATCTACCTAAATGGCAAGATCTGCACATATGACATCCCATTGCGATAAGGGCACTAGTTGCGATATAGCAAGCATCTGCACCAAGAGCAATCGCTTTTATGATATCTGAAGAGTTTCTAATACTTCCGCCAACGATGATAGAGACTTTGTCTCTAATGCCTTCGTCTCTTAATCTCTTATCTACGGCAGCTAAAGCTAATTCAATTGGAATACCTACGTTATCTCTGATTCTTGTAGGAGCAGCGCCTGTACCACCTCTAAAACCATCAATAGCAATAATGTCAGCGCCACTTCTTGCAACACCTGATGCTATAACTGCTACGTTATGAACAGCAGCAATCTTTACAATAACTGGCTTTTTGTAATTAGATGCTTCTTTTAATGAATATACTAATTGTCTTAAATCTTCGATTGAATAGATATCATGGTGTGGAGCAGGAGAGATAGCATCGCTTCCTTCTGGAATCATACGTGTCTTTGATACGTCTTCAACTACTTTTGTTCCAGGTAAGTGTCCGCCAATACCAGGCTTTGCACCTTGGCCCATCTTGATTTCAATAGCAGCCCCAGCTTCAATGAAGTTTTTGCTTACGCCAAATCTACCAGATGCAATTTGTACAATAGTATTTGCACCATATTTATAGAAGTCTTTATGAAGACCGCCTTCACCAGTGTTATATAAAGTACCTAATTTAGTTGCTGCTTGAGCTAGAGCAGAGTGAGCATTATAGCTTATAGAACCATAACTCATAGCAGAGAACATAATAGGTGTAGATAATTCGATTTGAGGAGGTAGATTGTTTACAATATCTCCATTTTCATCTCTTTTAATATCTGGAACTTTTGCGCCCAAGAAAGTCTTAGTTTCCATTGGCTCACGTAGTGGGTCAATAGATGGGTTTGTAACTTGAGATGCGTTGATCAAGATTTTATCCCAATAAACAGGGAATGGTTCTGGGTTACCCATTGAAGATAACAAAACGCCACCAGTTTGAGCTTGGTTATATATTGTCATAATAGAATCTTGAGTCCAGTTTGCATTTTCTCTAAAGCAATTATCTGATTTAACAATCTTTAGAGCATGAGTTGGGCACATAACTACACATCTATGACAGTTAACGCACTTAGTTTCGTCAGATATCATAGCCTTTAAATTTTCATCATATGAATGTACAAGGTTAGAGCATTCTTTCTCGCATATTCTACAGTTAATACAACGAGTAGCATTTCTAGATACTTCATATAGTGGTTCAACCATATTAATTGCCATATTATTGCTCCTCCTTTTTAACATTTATAATTACAGCTTCTCCGCCTTTTGGATAATATACATTTTCTGCATCTTTACAAATAGCTCTTATAGCGCTTTCTTCACTTGCTATGTATTTCATATCGCCTTTTTCTGCAATGACCATAGAACGAAGCTTTAATCTGTCATTTAGAGCCATTAAACCGCCTGTGTAACCAACAATTATTGAGAATGGACCAGTTATTAGTTGAGAGGCAAAAGTGTTTCTAAGATATGTATATTTAGCCTTTTCTTTTTCATCCATTCTAGATATTGTTTCCCAGAATGGTGCAGCAATTACAGAAGCTACTTCGTTTAAAGTAAGCCCTTTTCTTCTAGATAAATAATCAATAATATATGTAATAACTTCAGTATCCGTTAGAAGTGTACATTTATATCCATGCATTTCCATTGCGCGTCTATTTGCATCATATGATGAGATTTCGCCATTGTGAACAACAGATAGATCCATTAAAGAGAATGGATGTGCGCCTCCCCACCATCCAGGAGTATTTGTTGGATAACGGCCATGCGCTGTGAATGAATA
>JAEEWC010000105.1 GCA_016287155.1 Clostridia bacterium
AAGATTTTATCTGGTCAATTAGATACAACAAAAGGAACAGTATCTGTTGGTAAGAATGAGAGAATCAGTGTTTTAAACCAAAACCAAAACGCTTTTGACGATTGTACAGTAATGAGAACTGTACTTTTGGGATATAAGAAATTGGTAGATATTATGGATGCTAAAGATGCTATCTATGCAAAAGAAGACTTTTCTGAAGAAGATGGTATTAAAGCAGGCGAATTAGAGAACGAATTCTCAGAAATGGGTGGCTGGGAAGCTGAATCAGAAGCAGCTACACTTTTAAACGAACTTGGATTTGGTGATGAATATCACCAAAAGTTAATGGGCGAATTAGATGGTAAGCAAAAGGTTAAAATCTTACTTGCTCAAGCGCTATTTGGAAACCCAGATATCTTAATCCTAGACGAACCTACAAACAACCTAGACGCAAAGACAATTATGTGGCTAGAAAGATTCTTATTAGACTTCAACAATACATTGATTATCGTATCACACAACCGTCACTTCTTAAACAAGGTTTGTACACATATTTGTGACGTAGATTACGGCAAGATTAATATGTATGTTGGTAACTATGATTTCTGGTACGAAACTAACCAATTGCTTGCAAGGCAAGCAAAGGAAGCTAATAAGAAGGCTGAAGCAAGAGCTAAAGAACTTCAAGATTTCATTGCAAAATTCTCTGCAAATGCATCTAAGGCTAAGCAAGCTACCTCAAGAAAGAAAGAGCTTGAAAAATTGAAGCTTGAAGATATCAAACCATCAATGAGAAAATACCCATATATTAACTTCGATTTTGAACAAGAAGTTGGTAGAGAAATTCTAACAGTTGAACACCTAACAAAGAAGGGATATTTTGAAGATGTTTCATTCACTGTTCAAAAGGATGAAAAGATTGCATTTGTTGGCGAAAAATCAATCGATATCTCAATGTTATTTGAGATATTAATGGGAAATGAAGAAGCAGATTCAGGAACAATTGAGTGGGGAAAAACTATTACTCAAAGCTATGTTCCACAAAACTTTGATAACTACTTTGATGGATGCCATCTATCTCTAGTAAAGTGGCTAGATCAATACTCAAAAGATCATACAGAAACATACCTAAGAAGTTGGCTAGGAAGAATGTTATTCTCAGGGGAAGAAGCTAAAAAAGAAGCTTGCGTACTATCTGGAGGCGAAAAGGTTAGATGTATGATGGCAAGAGCCATGTTAATGGGTGGTAACTTCTTGGTTCTTGATGAACCAACTAACCACTTGGATTTGGAAGCTATTACATCTCTAAATAAGGGAATGATTAACTTCAAGGGCAATATTTTATTTGCATCACATGACCAAGAATTAATGCAAACTGTTGCCAATAGAATTATTGAAATTAATGGTACAAAGACATTCGATAAGTTAACAACTTACGAAGAATACCTAGATCAACAATAATTTTAGATTTTTACGAATAACAAGATTTGCCATATGCTTGCATATGGCATTTTCTTTTATTAGGGAAGAAGGTCGATTTTGGCAAAATTTGGCAAAAATGAGGTCAAAATTGTGCCATTTTTGGCACATAGTTGCACCTTCTGAAAATGTAACAAGTTAGGGGTCACATGAGGCCTAAAATGCAATTTAGAAATATTCTGTCTTTTTCTATGTAAAATTTATGTAAAATTTATTCGAATTATTAAAAATTTGTAAAACGATTTTTTGAGGTTTTTGCCACAAATTGAGCAACTTGCGCCACAAAAGTTCAACCTATATTGTATATATATATAATAATATGCTATAATTCGGTTGTATGGAAAAGAGGGCGTTTATTTTAAGAGTTATAGTTCTTGCTGTTTTAGTTACACTTTTATGTGTAGGCTTAGCCCTTTCTTGTGCGAACCAATTTGATCAAGTTCAAGTATATCAATCAGAAGATGTAAATATAGAAGAAGTAGCTGATACTGTTGATGGATCTAATCCAGCTCCAGCGCCAAATGGTACTGCATCAGTTACTCCTCAATTATATGGATATTATCGTGCTGAATATGGTGGTTATTTAGTTACTCACTTAAGATATGATGAAGATTGGGGATATAACAACTATAATACAAGATATTACAACGCAACAATTCCAGCTGTAAGCAGAATTTATAATACAGAAAATAGTACTTGGTACAATTCTCAAAATATTGTAGGTATCGGTGGCTCTTGTGGTGCATCAGTACTTGACTGTTATGCGACAGATGAATGGACACCTTGGTGCGTACGTAGACTTGTTTTGCCTGCATCTATTAAGAGAATCGAAAATAATGCATTTACAGGACGTACATTTGGTAACCACGATAACTCAAGCGACTGGACAGAAACTACATATGACTTAAGCGCGTGCGTTAACCTAGAGTATATTGGAAACAATGCTTTCGGCGGCGGTAGTAATGGTAAAATCGTTAAAATCGCAGAAAATTTAACAAAATTAACAACAATCGGCAATGGAGCTTTCAAGAATGCTCTAACTGTAAGTTATGATGAAAACGAAAGTTTGAAGCTTCCTAAGGTAACATCAATTGGAGATAATGCTTTCGAAAACTGTACAGGTTTGAAGGCTGTTCAATTAAACCAAAACTCAACATTAACAAAGATTGGTAATTCTGCATTTAGAAATTGTATCGCGATGGAAGATATCTTCTTACCATCAACAATTACTACGTTAGGTACATATGCGTTTGCAGATTGTTTAAATCTAACAGACGTTATTTCTGAGACAAACATATTAGCAGAACATATTTTTGAAAATGATAGCTCACTAACCAGTTTGGCGCTAGCGCCAACCGTAACTACAGTTCCAGCTTATGCATTTAATGGATGTACAAAATTTGCAGATTCTGAACAATTCCCAAATGTTACATCAATTGGAGACTATGCGTTCTATAAAGTTACATTCTATTCATTTGACTTGAAATTGTGTACATCAGTCGGCGAGTGTGCATTTAGTGGAACAACTATAAGATCTATCGATTTAAAGAGTGTTCAAACAATTGGTGATAGTGCATTCGCCGAATGTGTTCACTTAGAATCTGTAGCAATTCCAAGCACAATTACATCAATTGGTGAAAAAGTATTCGATAAGTGTGAAGAATTAGCAACAGTTACATTCGGAAATGACTTATTCAATAAATATATGTTCCAAGACTGTGAAAGATTAACATCTGTCACATTCAATAATGGTTCAACAATTACAGCAATTCCAGATTACATGTTCAATGGATGTAAGGCTTTAGCTACATTATCTATTATTGATACAGAAACAACAGCCCTTACATCTATTGGTAAATACGCATTTAATAACACAGCATTTACTGCAATCAGTTTAACAAATAATCAAAATACTATTGGTGAATACGCATTTGCCAATATGGAACACTTATTAACAGCAACAGTTGATGTAGACATGATTAGTTCTCACATGTTCTACAATAGCCCTACATTAAGAACGGTTGTTGTTGGAGATGATGTATGGAATCCAAACACAGTGGATGCCGATGATTCTTCTACTTGGGTTGTAGGAGACAACGCATTCTCTAAGTGTCCATCAATTACATCAGTAACTATTAATAACAATACAATTGGCGATTACATGTTTGCTTGGGCTACTTCTTTGGAAACAATTAATATCCCAGCAGCCGTTCAATATATTGGTGAATATGCGTTCGCATATTGTTCAAAATTAGCATCAGCAACACTAGGAACAACAGCTCTTGGTGAGAATATGTTCGTAGAAGATACGCTATTAGTATCTATTACACTTCCTAGCGATTTAACATCTATTCCAGATTATGCATTCTATAAGAGTTGCTTAACAAGCATCAGCATTCCAAGCACTGTTACAAGTGTAGGTAAGTATGCATTTGCTGAATCTAAATCAATTGCTTCTATCGAATTAAACAATGCGGTTATTGGTGAAGCAATGTTCAAGGATTGTACAGCTTTAACACAAGCTACAATTCCTACATGTACTTCAGTTGGTAAATCTGCATTTGAAGGATGTACAGGCTTATTAAATGTTAACATTGCTAATGCAAATATCATTGGTGAAGCAATGTTCAAGGGTTGTACAAGCCTTGGTCTTGATACAACATATACATTAAATATTACAGCTAACACTACATCTATTGGTGCATCTGCATTTGAAGGT
>JAEEWC010000106.1 GCA_016287155.1 Clostridia bacterium
TCATTAAATGTTCCATCAATTTGTATTCCTTACCTGTTAAACGTACACTTCCTGATGCACTAGATAATTCGAATGTATTTGGATTTAAAGTAGTATTGCCAATTACATAATTTGTTGCAATATCTGCTTTTCTTCTTGTTAAAGCTCTAACTCTTGCAAGAAGCTCTTTAATTACAAATGGTTTTGTTAGATAATCATCAGCCCCAGCATCTAAGCCAAATACTTTATCGTCAATTTCTGCTTTTGCCGTTAATATAAGAACAGGTGTGTTATTTCCTTTTTCACGAAGTTTTTTAACTACGCTAAAACCATCTAGCTTTGGCATCATAACATCTAATATGATTCCATCATATTCTGAATACTCAGTAAAATCTAATGCTTCTTGTCCATCGAAAGCTTGATCAACATCGTACTTGTTCATTTCAAGTACTTTTTTTATTGTATCTGATAAGTCTTTTTCGTCTTCTGCTAATAAAAGTTTCATATCTCACCTCGTCATCAGTCTAAAGGACTTAATTAAATTTTACCTAAAGAGACAAATAGGCGCAGTCACCTGCGCCTATTGTTGTTATTCATCAGTGATTAGCCGTTGGCATTATCTGCTCTTCTCTTATCTGTGATGTTATCAATAGCGATAACTAAAGCTACCATAAATTCTGGTTCCATTTGATCTGAGCAATCTAATACGAAAGAGTCTCTAAGCGAAATCTTTCTTGTGATATGTCCAACTTGTACACCATCTAAAGTGATTGTATAGTCAAAACCAAGAATGTTACCCATAATTTCCATGTTACCTAATGAACAATCTTCGATAAAGTATCTATCGTGGAATGAGAATATTTTTCTTCTAACTGTACAAATCTTGTTCTTGTCTGGGTCGAAGATAAATGCTTTTCTAGAGAAAATACGCCAGAATTTTCTTCTAACCATATAATGGACATTACCTTCTAAGTCTTCAACATACTTCTTACTAGTAATACTCCAAAATCTGCCTTCTACTTTCATTACATCTTTAGTGTCTGATTCATCTCTTACATAAGAAGATCCTCTAAGAGTAATCCATTTGTTTCTAATAATTAACTTCATAATTTTCTCCAATTCTTTTTATTTGCTAGGCTCCCCCTAACATTTTTATAATAACACAATTGTATATAAAATAAAATATACAAGTATTTTCTCTATTTGTGCGCGTTAAGCAAATGCAGCTGCGATAGTAGATGCATATGAACTTGCAACTTCATACAAGCCTTCAATATATACAAACGCGAACATGCCAACACCTACAACTGGGATAATGATATCCAAAGTCGAATCTTTATGGATTTTGTTGTATGAGAACAATAAGATAAATGGAATAGCAAATCCTAGACCGATACATTGACCAATACCAACAGCAGCTAGGTATGATTCAATAACTGCATCTTCAAGGCCTACAAGTTCTCCTTGTACAAATCCAAATATATACATAAGGAAATCTAAGAATGCGAACCAGAAGAATAACTTACTGATTTCCAAAGAATATGCCCAGGAATTCTTTTTTGTATGCAAGAACTGATTGTATTCCGCATCCGTTCCACCGAACTTTTTAAACATTCTCTCTCGTCTTTTAGTCCATAGCGATAAGAAAATAAAAATACCATATACCATAGGAGATTTTGTTGTTAAGAAAGCATATACATCGATAGGAAGTGATATTGTTCCTTTTCCTACTTTGAATCTAACAACAAAACTAAATACAGCGAAAGCTAGAGGAATAATGCTCATTAATCTTAGAATTATTAATTTCTTACCAACAAACCACTTTTTAGGTTTTGCGTTAAGGAAGAAGTTGAATGCAGTTAGTATAAACAAATCTGCAAAGATATTTACCTGAACTTTTTGTCCCAAAAGAGCTCCTAAAATTTTAGACACAGTATCTTGATCTAACCCGAGTTCTGTTATGATAGATAAAACATATCTTCTTAAAATAAAAATTTCTCCAAGAGCAATGCCTATATAATATACAAAGTACGTAATGGTTATTGCGTGGCACGACTTTCGATTTTGCATAATAAATGCAAATGAAGCTACCAAGAATAATGGCATGGACATATCTGCAAACAAATCAACAAAATATGTACCTACACTAGATGCAAACACACTCTCGTATGCAGCTGGTATATGATTATGTAAAAATAGGATTTGAGTAACAGCAAAAGATAGCCAAGCTAATGCTCTTAAATATCTATAAGACAAAGGGCCGCTATACTTAATGTCCTTTCCGTCCATAAAATAATTCTTTTTGTGGAGAAGTTTTAATTCTTTTTTCGTGTACCCTTTTGGTTTAAGTTTTTCAATAGGAGCATTTAACAACAGCGTATCACTATTAGATCCTAACAATATAGTTGGATCAAATGTTACTACGTTATCTACTGTAGTATCCTGTACGCTTTCTTGAGTATTTTCAGTAGTATTAATCTTGTCTTCTTCCATCTTGCCCCTCAACGAAATTCTAACACATCTAATACATCTTTACAAAAAAAAGTTTAAAATCGCCTATTTCTTGGCATAAATCTCTATATTTATATATAAATGGCGCACCTATGTGGAGTTGAACCACAATCGCTCGCGCCGGAGGCGAGTGCTCTATCCAATTAGGCTATAGGTGCACACATATAATTATTATACACGCATATTATTATCTTTAATTTTTTTTTATCATATTGTATAA
>JAEEWC010000001.1 GCA_016287155.1 Clostridia bacterium
ATATCCTCCTACCAACTAGACTTCTTAACGCCAGGAATTTCGCCCTTGTAAGCTAATTCTCTGAAGCAAATTCTGCAAATACCATACTTTTGTAGAACCGCATGTGGTCTGCCACAAATTTGGCATCTTGTGTATGCTCTTGTAGAATATTTTGGAGTCTTTTGTTGCTTATTAATCATTGCTTTTTTTGCCATAATACTTAAATCCTCCTATTATTTTGCAAAAGGCATACCAAGAAGAGTTAATAACTCTTTAGCCTCTTCATCTGTCTTTGCAGTTGTAACGATACAAATATCGAATCCTCTTACTTTTTCAATCTTATCGTATTGAATTTCAGGGAAGATAATTTGTTCCTTAATACCTAGTGCATAGCATCCACGTCCATCGAATGATTTTGAAGAAACACCCTTAAAATCACGTACACGAGGAAGAGCAACTGAAACTAACTTATCATAGAAATCAAGCATCTTCTTTCCACGAAGAGTTACCTTAGCGCCGATTGCCATACCTTCTCTTAACTTGAATGTAGCTACGCTGTTCTTAGCTTTTGTTAGAATTGGAGCTTGTCCAGCGATTGCCTTTAATTCTTCAACAGCAAGTTGTAAACTCTTACTATTATCCTTAACATCACCAAGACGCATATTTAAAACGATCTTTTCGATCTTTGGAACTTGGTTAATGTTCTTGTAGCCGAACTTTTCTTTTAATGCAGGAACGGCTGTGTTCTTATATAATTCTGCGATTCTATAAACTCTATCTGCCATTTTTTAATCCTCCATTAGTCCTTATTTTCAGCTGTCTTTTTCTTAGCTGTTGTCTTCTTAGCTGCTTTCTTAGCTGTAGATGTCTTTACTTCATCTAAAGATGCTCCACAGTGTTTGCAAACTCTGATCTTCTTATCGCCTTCAATCTTGAAAGCAACCTTTGTTGTCTTATTGCAAGCTGGGCAAACAACTGCTACGTTTGAAGCATCGATAAATCTTTCCTTATCGATGATACCGCCCTTTTCTTGAGCGTTACGTGGCTTAACAAAGTTCTTTGACATTGTGATGCCTTCGCCTTTAACAGCAACTTTACCAGCCTTAGCGTCTACAGCGATAACTGTACCCAACTTTCCTTTATCATTTCCTGCGATAATCTTAACCGCATCGTTCTTTTTAATGCTATTCATTATCGTGTTCCTCCTATATAACTTCTGGAGCTAGAGAAATGATCTTCATATAATCTTTATCTCTAAGTTCTCTTGCGATAGGTCCAAATATACGAGTTCCCTTTGGTTGCTTTTGGTTATCGATAATAACTGCAGCGTTATCATCAAATCTGATGTAAGAACCGTCAGCTCTGTTGATACCATATGTAGTTCTAACTACAACAGCTTTAACAACGTCACCCTTCTTAACAACGCCACCAGGAATAGCTGATTCAACAGCAGCTACGATAACATCTCCGATGTTAGCGCTTCTTCTGAAAGAACCACCCATAACTCTAATACACTTTAACTCTTTAGCGCCAGAATTGTCAGCAACTACTAGTCTTGATTCTGCTTGTATCATGTTATTGTCCTCCTACTATTTAGCCTTTTCAATAATTTCTACAACTCTCCAGCACTTATCTTTGCTTAGAGGTCTAGTTTCAGCAATACGTACTGTATCGCCAATGCCACATTCATTCTTTTCATCATGAGCCTTTAACTTAACTGTTCTGTTAACGATCTTGCCGTATAGAGGATGTTGAACACGCTCTCTAATTGCAACGACAACAGTCTTGTCCATCTTATCGCTAACAACTATACCAGTTCTGCTCTTTCTAAGATTTCTTTCTTCCATCTTTTAATCCTCCTTACTTAGCAGCTTTCTTTGAAGCAGCCTTAGCTGGTTCTTGAGAGATACCAAGTTCTCTTTGATGAATAATTGTCTTTACCTTAGCAATATCTTTCTTGCAGTTAGAAATTTGCTTTGGATTTTCCAATTGTCCTGCTTTATTTTGGAAACGAAGGTTAAATAGTTCTTCTTTTAAAGAAGAAAGCTTGATATTTAATTCTTCATTTGTCATTTCGAAAAAACTACTTGTTCTCATCGCTATTTACCTCCGCATCTTTCTTAATAAACTTACACTTTAGTGGAAGCTTGTTTGCAGCAAGTCTTAAAGCTTCTCTAGCTTGGTCTTCTGTAATTCCAGCCATTTCAAATAATACTCTACCTGGCTTAACAACAGCTACCCAGTATTCTACGCTACCCTTACCAGAACCCATACGTGTTTCAGCTGGCTTCTTTGTAACTGGCTTGTGTGGGAAGATGTCGATCCAAACTTGTCCACCTCTCTTAATATAACGAGTCATCGCAATACGTGCAGCTTCGATTTGGTTTGATGTGATCCATGCTGGTTCTAATGCTTGTAGACCGAATTCGCCGTAAGCGATTTGGTTACCCTTATTAGCCTTACCTGTCATTCTGCCACGGAATACACGACGTCTCTTAACTCTCTTAGGCATTAACATTTGAGTTACCTCCTTTTTCATTCTCTACTGAGTTGAACTTACCTAGCTTTTCGCCCTTGTAAATCCAAACCTTAACACCGATCTTACCGAATGTTGTATTTGCTTCAGCAAATCCATAATCGATTTCAGCTCTTAATGTTTGTAGAGGAATTGAACCTTCATGATAGCTTTCTGATCTTGCGATTTCAGCACCGTCTAATCTTCCAGAAACCATAGTCTTAATACCCTTAGCGCCACCCTTCATAGCTCTTGAAATAACTTGTTTCATGGCACGACGGAATTGAACTCTCATTTCTAGTTGCTTAGCAATGTATTCTGCAGCAAGTTGAGCATCAATATCTGGTTTATTAATAGATTGGATAGTAACAGATACTTTCTTACCTGGAACGATCTTTTCTACATACTTTTGAATTTCAACAACACCTGAACCGTTGTTTCCAATTAAAACACCAGCTTTAGATGTATATATTGTTATATTAATACTATAATCATTGTTTTGAGCTGAAGAGATCTTTCTATCGATCTTGATAGAAGAAATGCTTTGCTCATAGTATCTTGCCTTTAAAGCTTTTCTAATCTTATTATCTTCAACTAGGAATGTTGAGAAGTTCTTCTTATCAGCGAACCATCTAGCGTTCCAGTCTTTAATAACACCGATTCTTAATCCTGTTGGACTAACTTTTTGTCCCATTTGTTACCTCCTAATTAATCAGCCACTTCATCAAGGATGATAGTGATGTGACTTGTACGCTTATTGATTCTTGCACCAGAACCCTTAGCTCTTGCTCTCATTCTCTTAAGAATTGGACCAGCATTAGCATAGCATTCTGCTACGTATAAGTCGTTCTTGTTCATTCCTAAATTGTTTTCTGCATTTGCAGCAGCTGAATTTAGTACCTTAACAAGTGGTTCACAAGCAGCTTTTTGTGTATTCTTTAGAATAGCTAAAGCGTCTGTGTATTTTTGTCCTCTAATAACGTCTAGCACAATACGAACCTTATCAGGAGAAATTCTAATATATCTTGCAGTAGCGCTTGGACGCTTGTCAGCGTTAGCGATTCTAGCAGCAGCTTTTTCTTTAATTCTTGTAGCCATATTATCTTATCCTCCCGAATTACTTTCCAGCAGTGGTCTTTTCGCCACCGTGTCCTTTGAATGTACGAGTTGGTGCAAATTCACCAAGCTTGCAGCCTACCATTTCATCTGTGATATAAACTGGAACATGCTTTCTTCCGTCATGAACAGCGATTGTATGTCCGATCATATCTGGATAAATTGTAGATGATCTTGACCAAGTTTTAACTGTGTGCTTTTCGTTATTCTTGTTCATTTCTTTGATTCTATTTAATAATCTTTCTTCGCAGAAAGGTCCTTTCTTTAATGATCTACTCATGAGTTACCTCCTATTTGCGACGTTTAACAATCATCTTGTTAGACTTCTTCTTATTTCTTGTCTTGTAGCCAAGAGTTGGAACACCCCATGGAGTAACTGGGCTTGGCATACCGATTGGTGACTTACCTTCACCACCACCATGAGGGTGATCGCAAGGGTTCATAACAACACCACGAACTGTAGGTCTTGTGCCCATATGACGTGTTTTACCAGCTTTACCTAAAGACACGATTTCATGATCAACATTGCCAACTTGTCCGATTGTTGCTTTGCATTCGAGTGGAATGTATCTCATTTCGCCGCTTGGTAATCTTACTGTGGCATATTTGCCTTCCTTAGCCATTAATTGAGCAGCAGCACCAGCTGTTCTTACTAATTGGCCACCTTTACCAAGGTTCATTTCAATATTGTGAATTAATGTACCAACTGGGATGTTAGCAAATGGAAGTGCGTTACCTACTTTAATTTCAGCTTCAGCACCGCTCATTACGATGTCACCAGTTTGTAATCCTACTGGAGCTAAGATATATCTCTTTTCGCCATCTGCATAGCTTAATAGAGCGATATTAGCACTTCTGTTTGGATCGAATTCGATACCAATAACCTTTGCAGGAATACCATCTTTATTTCTCTTGAAATCAATAATTCTATACTTTGTTCTGTTTCCGCCACCGATATGTCTTACAGTGATTCTACCAGTGTTGTTTCTACCACCAGTTTTGTTGATAGATTCTAATAAGCTCTTTTCTGGAACTGTCTTAGTAATTTCACTGAATGTAGATACAGACATGAAACGACGAGCAGGAGACGTTGGTTTATACTTCTTAATAGCCATTATTCATTTCCTCCTATGATAAGCTCTCGAAGAACTCGATTGCCTTACTATCTTCAGTAAGGAATACAACAGCCTTC
>JAEEWC010000107.1 GCA_016287155.1 Clostridia bacterium
AGTAGCGCTATCTGCTTGTTCTTGACCTACGTGTAATTGTAATGTTTCAAATTTATATTTTCTTAATGTACTCATTTTTAATAATCTCCTTTAATTTTAATTTTTCTTTTGAATGTTTTTTCTTAATTATCTGCTGCAACAGCAACAACATCGAAAACACATTCGATCGAAACGGAAATTATGCTTGATTTCATTAACTAAATTGTTTACCATTTGTTTTACTTCCTTTTATCCTACCAACTTAGTAGGTTGATATGATTATAAATCTAATAATTGGCAATGTCAACACTTTTTCTAAAAAAAATTAAAAAAATTTTGGCCCTCTCATTTTGATATGAAAGGGCCTCTATATATTATGATTCTATTAATATATTATGGATGTAAAACAAGTGTTGTAATTGAGTTTCCAGCGAATGTATATGTATGATCGAACTTGCCTTCACTCTTTACCATATATCCATTTGCTGTTGATGTATAAGCTTCATATGTCTTGAAGTCATCTTCAATTGTCCATAACATTTCTTCTTCAACTACGTTTGTATATACAATAACTACTGTGCCATCTGGTTTTAAGAATGCATTATAGATTTTATCTGAATATGGCATCTTTTCGCCAGCAGATGTCTTGAATGCATAGAACAAACCTAAATCATCGTCTTGGTGAATTACATTTACGCCAAGGTTAGATTTTTCGTTTGAGATATTTAACTCTAAATGTACATCTCCTGCATCAACAAAGTTAGCATAATGCTTCATTGCATAATATCTTGGAGAAACTCTTACTGAGTCCTTCTCTCCTGTGCAAATATCTCCATAATAAGCGGTGCTAAATGCATCAGTATAATCTGACCACCAGTTTGTATAAATCAAACCATCTTCGTAATTATATGTCTTTTCATTACTTACACCAATCCACCATGTCCATTCGTTAGACTTTAGAATAGATAGGTCGTAACTAATAACCAAAGCTAGCAATTGAGCGTTACCAAACTCATTTAAATCTACCCCAGCAGTCATTTGGCAATATTCTGAAATACCAACTTGGATATTGTAGTCTGCAGCCTTTTCCATAAAGTCTTCTCTATCTGATCTATGATATGGATTTGAATACGAGTGGAATGAAACTAAATCCATTGTGTTGTAATATTCATAACTTTGTAATGCTTCAATATATTCTTGATTTTTTGAAGGATTATTCTTTGAACCTTTCCATCTCCAGTTTCCAGATTCGAATCCATCAATTTTAATAGAAGTTCCATTTGCTTCATTAAATGTAGCAAGTTTTGCAGCAACAACATTTAAGCACTTAGCCATTGAAGCTGGTTCATAATGACAACCTTCTTGCTTCCAATCTGACCAATCCCAGTTTGGTTCGTTAATTGGGCTTAGGTATTTAATTGGATATCCCTTTGTAACGGCAAAGTATTTTGTAATTTGCATTAAATATTCTGCAAATACGTCATAGTTCTCTTCCGCAAGGTTATCTACATTATCTGCGCCATCTGAAGATCTACACATTCCATTTACTGTCATAATATGGTTTGGTGAGTTAACAAACAAAATTACTTCATCAATATTACCAAGTGCATAGCAAGCTTCTAACATATCTTGAGCGCCTGCATCTCTATTCCAATCATAATTATCTGGATTTGAAACATATTGTAACATTGCATCGTGCTCTGTTGGACAATTCTCTGTAATTAAAAATGATTCTGTTAATCTATCTAATTCCCAATAATAATTTGCATCGCTTAATGCTTTTTCGTTATCCCAACATGTTGCATATGTACCAGTAACTGTTTTATCTACAATTTCCATTGAGCCACCGCCAATGTTGTATCTATAGATATTTAGGGCCATACCTGAATCGCCATATAATAGTTCGGCTACTTCGTCTTTATTTGCGCCTTGTCCTACAATTTGTGACCACCAGGCTGATGATGCGCCAAAGCCTTTCATTGTTTGGCCTTTAGTACTGTTTGCAATTGAAACTAGATTATCTCCATCTTCGTAATTAGGCTTACAAGCACTAAAAGCTAAG
>JAEEWC010000108.1 GCA_016287155.1 Clostridia bacterium
CTTAGCTTTTAGTGCTTGTAAGCCTAATTACGAAGATGGAGATAATCTAGTTTCAATTGCAAACAGTACTAAAGGCCAAACAATGAAAGGCTTTGGCGCATCATCAGCCTGGTGGTCACAAATTGTAGGACAAGGCGCAAACAAAGACGAGGTAGCCGAACTATTATATGGCGATTCAGGTATGGCCCTAAATATCTATAGATACAACATTGGCGGCGGCTCAATGGAAATTGTAGATAAAACAGTTACTGGTACATATGCAACATGTTGGGATAACGAAAAAACATTAAGTAATGCAAATTATTATTGGGAATTAGATAGATTAACAGAATCTTTCTTGGTTACTGAAAATTATTCAGGTTCAACACACGAAGATTTATTAGCATATGTTTCTAATCCAGCAAACTACGACTTTACAAGAGATGCTGGTGCTCAAGCAATGTTAGAAGCTTGCTACGCACTTGGTAATATTGATGAAGTAATTTTATTTGTTAACTCACCAAACCACATTATGACAGTAAATGGACAATGTAGATCTTCAGATGGCGCAGATAATGTAGATAACCTAGCTGAAGAGAATTATGACGTATTTGCAGAATATTTAATGCAAATTGCAAAATATTTTGCTGTTACAAAGGGATACCCAGTTAAATATATAAGCCCAATTAACGAACCAAACTGGGATTGGTCAAATTGGAAGCAAGAAGGTTGTCATTATGAACCAGCTTCAATGGCTAAGTGTATCAATGTGGTATATAACAAATTAAAAGCCTTTAACGAAGCAAATGGAACATCTATCAAGGTTGATGCTTATGAATCTGGTAACTGGAGATGGAAGGGCGCAAGCAATAATCCATCTAATAACCAAGCATACCTTGATGCTATGAAGAATTATGATTATTACAGCGATCTAGATTTAGTATCGTACCATTCATATTCAAATCAATATGATAGATCAGAAAGAGAAAGCTTTATGAAAAAGTCAGCAGATTACAATATTCAAGTTGGTATTTCTGAATACTGTCAAATGCTTCCAGGCGTAGATTTAAATGAATTTGGAAACGCACAATTGTTGGCATTAGTAATTAGCTATGACTTATCTATTCTAAAGTCTAATGAATGGACATGGTGGATTGGTGTAAGTAACGAAAAGACATATAATTACGAAGATGGTTTGATTTATACAAACTGGTGGTCAGATTATACAGATGCATTTAGCACAGCTTATTATGGAGATATCTGCACAGGAGAGAAGGACTCAGTAAGAGTTTCTCCAAGATATTATACAATGAAGCATTATGCTAACTTCGTTGACACAGGAGACGTATATCTTGAATTAGATATTTCAAATAAGAAAACGAATTTAGGAATACATGCTACGCATCAAGATAGTGATATGTTCTATGCATTTGAAGTAAGAAGAAGCAAAAAGGAATATGATAGGATGCCATATTCAGATAAAATCTATAATGCATTCTTAAAACCAGATGGTACAGTAGTTATTGTATATACAAATGTAGTTGAAGAAGGAATGCTATGGACATTCGCAGAAGATTTTAAGACATATGAAGCTTATACATCAACAGCAAGCGGATATATGGTAAAGAGTGAAGGCAAGTTTGATCATACATATACATTCGCTGGAAACTCAATTACAACACTAGTTTTACATCCATAATATATTAATAGAATCATAATATATAGAGGCCCTTTCATATCAAAATGAGAGGGCCAAAATTTTTTTAATTTTTTTTAGAAAAAGTGTTGACATTGCCATTTATTAGATTTATAATCATATCAACCTACTAAGTTGGTAGGATAAAAGGAAGCAAAACAAATGGTAAACAATTTAGTTAATGAAATCAAGCATAATTTCCGTTTCGATCGAATGTGTTTTCGATGTTGTTGCTGTTGAAGCAGATAATTAAGAAAAAACATTCAAAAGAAAAATTAAAATTAAAGGAGATTATTAAAAATGAGTACATTAAGAAAATATAAATTTGAAACATTACAATTACACGTAGGTCAAGAACAAGCAGATAGCGCTACTGACGCAAGAGCAGTACCAATTTATTTAACATCGTCATATGTTTTCCACAATTCAAAGCATGCCGCAGACAGATTCGGTTTAAGAGATGCAGGAAACATTTATGGTAGATTAACAAACCCAACACAAGATGTATTAGAACAAAGAATTGCAGCTCTAGAGGGCGGTGTAGCAGCTTTAGCAGTAGCATCAGGTGCAGCAGCAATCACATATGCAGTATTAGCATTAGCTGGCGCTGGAGATCACATTGTTGCTCTAAA
>JAEEWC010000109.1 GCA_016287155.1 Clostridia bacterium
ACCAAGGGCGACGAATATCACCCCTAGTAGCCACATCAGTTCATTTGCTTTTGAAACTTTTTTCATTATAGTTCGTCAAATTTAACAATCTCAACCCCAGCTTCTTTGAATAACTCTAAAGAGAATTCATCTGGGTAACCATTTTTATATACAACTTTCTTAATTCCAGAGTTAATGATTAATCTAGCGCAGATTGTACATGGTTGATGTGTACAGTATAATGTAGCGCCATCAACAGATAAGCCTAACTTAGCAGCTTGGCAAAGTGCGTTTTGTTCAGCGTGTACTGCATAACAAATTTCTTGGCATGTACCTGAAGCGATACCACGATTGATTCTTATGCATTCTTCTCTATCTTTACAAGAAGAAACGCCAGATGGAGCGCCGTTGTAACCTGTTGTTAAAATTCTCTTGTCTTTAACAATGATTGCACCTACTTGTCTTCTGATACAAGATGACCATGTACCAACAAGTTCAGTCATCTCCATAAATCTCTTGTCCCATTTATTCATATAACACCTCATAAATTTACTACGAGTTGATTATATCACATTTTCTCTAATATGCTATGCATATTTTTGCTATAATTTGAAAAGTAATAAATTTAATAAAATTTAATGTTTACTTATTTAGCGCAATATAGTATAATACTTTTTGAAAAATTAGCAATCGGAATACTAGAGTGCTAAATAATTAGGAGGCATAAAATGACAATAAAACCATTATTTGACAAAATTGTTGTAAAGGCTGTAGAAGCAGAACAAAAGACTACAAGCGGTCTATTTCTACCTAATTCAGCACAAGAAAAACCACAAATGGCTATAGTAGTAGCTGTAGGCCCAGGTGGAATTATTGATGGAAAAGAAATTAAAATGCAAGTTAAGGAAGGAGATAAGATTCTATATAGCAAATATAGCGGATCTGATTTCAAAATTGATGAAGAAGAAGTTACAATCATCAAGCAAAGCGACGTACTTGCAGTTATAGAGGACTAAGGAGGCTATTATGGCTAAGGATTTTAAATATGGCGATGAAGCTAGAAAAGCGTTAGAAACCGGTGTTAATGCCGTAGCAAATGCAGTTAAAATTACTCTAGGACCAAAAGGAAGAAACGTAGTTCTAGACAAAAAATATGGTGCACCACTTATCACAAACGATGGTGTAACAATTGCTAAAGAAGTTGAACTAAAGGATTCATTTGAAAACATGGGTGCTCAATTAATTAAAGAAGTATCTATTAAAACAAATGATGTAGCTGGCGATGGTACAACAACAGCTTGTGTACTTGCTCAAGCTTTAGTACACGAAGGTTTAAGAAACGTTACAGCTGGTGCGAACCCAATCATCCTAAAGAAAGGTATCGAAAAGGTTACAGCTGCAGTTGTTGAAGAATTAAAGGCTATCTCTAAGCCAATCGAATCAGCTGATGCTATTGCTCAAGTTGCTTCAATTTCTGCTGGAAACGAAGAAGTTGGTAAGTTAATTTCAGAAGCAATGGAAAAGGTTGGAAAAGATGGTGTTATTTCTGTAGACGAATCAAAGACAACAGCTACTACTCTATCTACAGTTGAAGGTATGCAATTTGATAGAGGTTATGTTTCTGCTTACATGGTTACAAATACAGATAAGATGGAAGCCGTTCTTGATGATGCATACATCTTAATTACAGATAAGAAGATTGCTTCAAGCAAAGATATTATGCCAGTTTTGGAATTCGTTGTACAAAACGGTCTAAAGCTATTAATCATCTGTGAAGATCTTGAAGGTGATGCTCTAACAGCTATCGTATTAAACAAATTAAAAGGCGTTCTAAACTGCGTAGCCGTTAAGGCTCCAGCATTTGGCGATAGAAGAAAGGCTATTCTTGAAGATATCGCTGCTCTAACAGGTGGTACAGTTATCTCTTCAGAACTTGGCTACGAACTAAAGGATACAACAATGGAATTACTTGGCCGTGCTAAACAAGTTAAAGTTGATAAAGATAACACAACTATCATCGATGGTTATGGCAACGCTCAAGATATCGCTGCTCGTGTTCAAGCTATTAAAGCTCAAGCTCAAGAAACAACAAGCGAATATGATAAAGAAAAACTTCAAGAAAGACTTGCTAAACTTGCAGGTGGCGTAGCAGTTATTCACGTAGGTGCTGCAACTGAAGTTGAAATGAAAGAAAAGAAATTAAGAATCGAAGATGCTCTTGCTGCTACACGTGCTGCAGTTGAGGAAGGCGTTATCCCAGGTGGTGGTATTGCTCTTCT
>JAEEWC010000110.1 GCA_016287155.1 Clostridia bacterium
ATATCTACATTGTATATGCAAGCCTTGCCTTCTTTACAATATCCAACATTCTCTAAATTCCCAGATACATGCTTTTGCTTATACATATAATATGGAGTATATCCAGCCTTTAATATTGCCTGCATAGCATAATCTACCATCATAGATGGTAATTCCAATGAAGCATTATCATAATTTTCTTCGTGCAATTTAGATCCACGTTTTAGAGCCAATGTATGAACCGTAATATTTGCAGGATTTAACCTAATAGCTTCATCTACAGAATATTTGAAATCTTCAAAAGATTCGCCAGGAAGCATAGCAATTAAATCCATATTAATATCAAATGGATACTCTTTTGCCATATCATAAACAGCATAAACCTCGTCTATTGTGTGGTTTCTCCCTATTAAATCGAGTGTTTTTTGATTAAATGACTGTGGATTAATAGAAATACGAGTTACGCCCGCATCACGCATAATATCTAATTTTGATTTTGATATAGTATCTGGTCGTCCTGCTTCAATGGTATATTCTTTTGCCCCAAATTCAGAAAAATTAGCAGCACAGGCGATTTTTCTGAAATTATCATCATCAATTGAAGTTGGAGTTCCGCCTCCAATATAAACGCTTTTAACGATTAAATTCTTTTGTTTTATGATTTCTTTTGTAGCTTCAAGCTCTAAAAGCACTTGTTCTGTATATGGACAAATTAGGTATTTTACGTGCTTTAGCTCTGCGGCCAAGAATGAACAGTATGAACATCTAGTTAAGCAAATAGGAATATTTACAAAGACATCAACATATCTTTCGTCTTTAAAATAGATCCCTTCTTGGTTTTTGCAAATGAGCTTAATTAAGTCAATCTTTTCTTTTGATACAAATAGCTCTTCATCAAAATATTTATCTGCATCAATCTTGCCACTTAGGTCATGATAAAGCTTCGTTGGACGGATGCCTGTAAGCGATCCATAAGGTAAATTTACTTTCAAATATTCAGATAGCACTTTGTACAAGAATGCCTTTGAATATCTCTTTTTTAGCGACTTTATGGCTAAAGGGGAATTATTTACTTCTAAATTAAATCGTTTTTCATAATGCTCAAGACAATTTACGGCTAAATCTATTTTTGTACAGAAATTCAAATCGCCCAAATCTTCGAGCTGCAAATCAACATAATTTTCTGAATTTTCATCGTATTCTACGAATGGATAGAACGCCCTAACGATATCCATATAATCGTTTAAATATTCTTCCATATTTGTCGTGAATTTAATTTTAATTGATTCCATATATATCCCTAAATTAATCTTGCATTATTGGATTGTACATCTTTTCAAAAGATAAATACGTCTCTTCCCCATGACCAGGAAGTAATGTGTATTCTCCTTCTAAAGATAAAATTTTTAATATGGACGATTTAAGCATTTGAAAATTAGAATCTTCAAAATCTGTTCGACCATAACTTTCTCTGAAAATAGTATCGCCTGTAAAAATATACTCGTCTAAAACATAACAAACGCCGCCCATTGTGTGGCCAGGAGTTTCAATAACTTTAATTTTGAAGCCACAAATTTCTAGCAAATCAGCATCTTTTACCAAATAATCTACATCGAAATGCTCAATTTTAACGCCCAAATATCGCGCCATTTGATCATCTTCATCAATTTTGAATACATCAGCCTTATGCATATATACCTTTGCGCCAAGGGTTTTTAGGTAAGCTACGCCCCCAATATGATCAAAATGACCATGAGTTAGAAGCACTGCTATTGGTTTTAATTTATTCTCTGAAATGTAGCCAGAAATTGACTTAATATCTTCATGAGGGTCAATAACAATGCACTCATTAGTTATCTCGTTGATAATAATGTATGTACAAGTTCCTATTGCTCCGCCGATTAATCTACTTATTTTCATTTACTTCTTGATTGTTTTTCTCAACTATAATCATAACTGGGCCATCTGCGCTCATATCTATATGCATATGTTCGCCAAATACACCAGTTGCGACTTCTTCGCCCATTTTCTCGTTAAA
>JAEEWC010000010.1 GCA_016287155.1 Clostridia bacterium
ATGATTAGTTTTAACAATTCTCTTATCCATAATAACCGAACTCCTTGATTAGTATTATAAACAAAACCGAACAAAATGTACAGTAATTTAATAAAAATACAGAACAAAAACGGCAAATCTATTCTATTTTTATATAAAAAATATTATAATAGCAATAGTTACTAAGCATTATGACAGAGCAAAGAAAGAGACAAAAGAGAAATATTATAATTTTGAGTTCTATGGGAGTAGGAGTAATACTCTTATTTTTTATTTCACTTTTTGTAGGCTCATCGTCAATGAAATTCAAAGATGCTTTTTATGCTTTGTTTGGACAAGGCCAAAACAATTACATCATCATAATGCAAAAGATTCGTTTGCCAAGAGTGATTGCTGCTGTATTTGTCGGTGCAGGATTAGCTATATCTGGTCTTGTTATGCAAACATCCCTAAGCAATGAAATGGCATCACCATCAACGCTTGGCGTGTCAAACGCTGCTACATTTGGCGCTAACGTTTGCATCATCGGATTTGCTGGTGGCTTTTTAGCAACAGGAAATAACATTGCAAATTACTTTGTTGAATCAAATGTATATGCTACATCAATAGTTGCTTTTGTCTTTGCTTTTGCATCAGTTTTATTAACGCTTGCATTATCTAAATTAAAGGCGATGAAGAAAGAAACACTAATCCTTGCTGGTGTTGCTATGGGTGCTATGTGGACAGCTCTAACATCGCTTCTACAATTCTACGCCACAGATGTTTCTTTATCTGCAGCTGTTATTTGGTCATTTGGTGATTTATCTAGAGCTACATACAAGATAGATTTAATTATTGCTATAGTTGTTATCCTATCTTCTGTTGCTTTTGGAATCTTCTCAAATAGATATAATGCTATGTTATCTGGTGATGATATGGCTAAAAGTGTGGGTATCAAAACAGAGAGTTTTAGATTCATATCTCTACTTGTTGCTTCACTAATTACTGCGATATGTATTGCGAATTTAGGTATTATAGGCTTTGTTGGAATAGTTTGTCCTCATGTTGCAAAGAGAATATTTGGACATGATCATAAGTTAACTATTCCAGGATCTATTCTAATTGGCGCAATTTTATTATTACTATCTGATACGCTTGCAAGAACTGTAGGAAATGGTACAGCAATTCCAGTTGGTATTGTTACATCTTTAATTGGTGCTCCATTCTTCCTATACATCATATTTAGAAGAAAGAGAGGTGAGGCGCGTGCTTAAGGTTGAGAATCTAGCGTTTGGATACACTAAGAAATCGCCAATCCTAAAGGGCGCATCTATATCTCTTGAAAAAGGAGAGATAGGAGTTGTACTTGGGCCAAACGGTGCAGGTAAGTCAACGCTATTTAAAAATATCCTTGGCCTTCTAAAACCATCTGCTGGCGTTATCGAAATCGATGGAAAAGATATGATTAATATCACACCTAGAGAAAGAGCAAAGCGTATAGCGTATGTTCCACAAAGTGTAGATATGCCAATGCTAAGCGTTTATGAAACTATCTTGGCTTCAAGATTACCATATTACACATTTGCTCCAACAAAAAAAGATAGAGAAATAGTATTTAACATCATAAGAGAATTTGGGCTTGAACACTATATGAATACGATGGCAACAAATCTATCTGGTGGTGAAAAGCAAATAGTAGCTATTGCTCGTGCTATGGCTCAAGAACCAAAGGTATTAATATTCGATGAACCAACAAGCAATCTAGATATCTCAAGAGAGTTATTACTACAAGATAGAGTATCTAAGATAGCTAAGAATAAAGATGTAACTATCTTGATGGCAGTGCATGATTTAAATCTTGCTTACGATATTGGAGATAAGTTCTTCTTTGTAAAGGATGGTGAAGTTGTTGCTCAAGGTGGAAAAGAAGTATTCACAGAGGAAACAATTAAAGCGACATTCAATCGTGAATGCCACATTAAAGAAATAGATAATCAAATATACATTAAATATGTGAGGTAAATATGAAAAACGCAAAGTTATTGTTAGTTGCTGTTTTGATTATTGCTTGCATCTCAATTTGCTTTATTGGATGTTCAGGTAACAAACAAGGCGGAACTGAAGTTGTAACAGATATGGCAGGCAGAGAAGTTTCAGTTACTCCAGGTTCATATTCTAGAGTTTTATGTATCGGCGCTGGCGCATTAAGATTATATACATACATCGGCGATGCAGATAAGTTATGTGCAGTTGAAGATATAGATAACACAACAGTTGAGGGAAGACCTGCTATGTTCGATGGAACAGCTCGTCCATATCAAATGGCATGGGAAGAAACATTGAATACATTACAATCTTGTGGTAAGGGTGGCCCAAAAGCTCAAGCTGCTGAGGATGAAAAGATTCTAGCTTGTAATCCAGATATCGTTATCTCAGAATACGAAGAGCCATCTTTAGCTAATACATTACAAGAAAAAATTGGAGTGCCAGTAATTGTAGTTAAGTATGGCTACAGCGGAGTGTTTGATGCAAAGGTTGCAGGCTCTTTAACATTACTAGGTAAGATTTTCAATAAAGAAGAGAAAGCTACTACACTAAATAACTTTATTGCTTCTGAAAAGGCAGCAATTCAAGAAAGAGTTAAAGATGTTGATGTTGCTTCTCAAAAGAAGGTTTATATTTGCGGTCTAGGACAATGGGGAACAACAAACGAACGATTGACAGCACAAAATTATGTGCCATTTAATGTTGCAAAGATTAACAATGTAGTAATAGATTTGGCACAAGATGGTATCCAAGAAATAACAAATGAAAAGTTTGTGGATTTAGCAGATGATATGGAAGTTATTATTCTTGATGCAGCTGCTGCTAATAATATTAAGACTTCCATTAAGAAAGGAGAGAGAGAAAACCCATTTACAGTATGTAAAGCATGGCAAGATGGAGAAGTTTATCTACAAATGGCATACAACGCATATTACACAAACCTTGAATTAGCTCTAATTAATACATGGTGGTCAGCAAAGTGTGTATATCCAGATTTATTCGCAGATGTAGATATCGATGCAAAGACAGCAGAAGTTACAACAGCTTTCTTAGGTAAAGATTTAACTGCTGCAATTAAGGCTAAGCCACTAAGCTATGGTGGATACCAAAAGATTAATACAGCTACATTCTTTGCATAATGAATAACATTAGAGAATTTTTTGATAGTATAGCCGATCAATGGCACAATGATTTATCAGATATTAAAAAGATTGAATCTTTAATAGATTTGGTCGGCATTAAAGTTGGAGATGATGTCCTTGACGTTGGATGCGGCAAGGGCATTATAACGCCAATATTAAATCAAAAATCTCAAAAGAAAGTAATCGCTATGGATTTATCAAAAAATATGATTGAAGGGGCTATAGAATGCCATAGCGATAATAAGGACCTACAGTTCATATGTGGGGACTTTTTAGAATCAGGATATAACAACATGTTC
>JAEEWC010000111.1 GCA_016287155.1 Clostridia bacterium
CCAAATTTTAACAATAATACCAAGCAAATAGAATTAATAAGAGCTAGGATGAAATTCATCGTAACACCAGCAAGTGATGTCATAATCATGCCCTTTTTATATTCTCTGAAATTTCTTGGATCAATTGGAACAGGTCTTGCAAAACCGAATCCAACCAATAACAATAATAGCGTTCCAACCAATGTTAAATGCTTCATTGGATTTAAAGATAATCTACCTGCGTTCTTTGCAGTCATATCCCCATTAAAATATGCAGCATATCCATGAGATAATTCGTGCAAAACAATCGCAGTTAGAATAACTACAAGGTAAGCCAATAATATAATTATTGTGTACCCATTTATGCCATTATTTGATAAATATCTAATAATCATATTAATCCATCTTTACATCGACAATATCGTTTCTTACGATATCTTCGTATGTTTGCCCCTTAACTGCGATACCAGACTTACCATCACGAACAAATACAACTGGAGGTAAAGTATTTCTGTTATAGTTACTTGCCATTGAGTAGCAATAAGCACCTGTTGTCATAACAGCAATAATATCTCCTCTATTTGCCTTTGGAAGTTCAATATCTTTTATAATGATGTCGCCACTTTCACAGCACTTTCCTGCGATAGTAACTACTTCTTCTTTCTTATCGTTTGCTCTATTTGCAAGTAATGCTTCATACTTTGCTTCATATAGAGCTGGTCTGATGTTATCATACATACCACCATTGATAGCTAAGTATTTCTTTACGCCCTTAATATCTTTGATATTACCAACGCTATATAATGTAATACCAGCTTCACCTACAATGCTTCTACCTGGCTCAATCATGAAGTATGGCTTCTTGATTCCCTTTGTTGCGATTGCTTCGTTTAATGCTTTAACTAGTGTTTCTACATATTCGCAGTATTGTTCAACATTGTATTTTGGATCTTCTTCTGTATAATGAACAGCAAAGCCGCCACCAAAGTTAAGTTCATTAACTTCGATTCCCTCTTCGTCGTTTAATTTCTTTACGTAATCTGTCATAACTTCAACAGCTAATTTGAATGCGTTCTTATCAAAGATTTGTGAACCAATATGGCAATGCAATCCCTTGAAGGCCACATTTGCCTTAGATTTGATAAGTTTAATTACATTAAGCGCATCCCCGTTTTTAATTGAAAAACCGAATTTTGAGTCAATATTTGCGGTTTGAATGAACTTATGAGTATGAGCCTCTACGCCTGGATTAGATCTGATAAGCACTTCTTGTACTTTATTGTACTTCTTAGCGATTTCATCAATCATCTCTACTTCATATGGGTTATCTACTACGATCGTACCGATATTGTTAGAGATAGCTAATTCAAGTTCGCTCTCTAATTTGTTATTTCCATGGAAATAAGCATTCTTTAAATCGAATCCAGCCTTTAGAGCTGTATAAATTTCTCCGCCAGATACAACGTCAATGCACATTCCTTCTTCTTTCATTACCTTGTAAATTGCAGCGCAAGAAAAAGCCTTTGATGCATATGCACAGTTGCCATATCCATATTCTCTTGCGATTGTTTCTTTGTATGCTCTACAAACGCTTCTGATATAAGATTCGTCCATAACATACAATGGTGTTGAATATTTGTTAACTAATTCAACAGTATCTACTCCACCAATTTCTAAGTGATTTTTGCTATTAATTTTTAAAGTATCTTTAAAATTCATCGTTCTATCTCCTAAACATCAAATATTCTAACAAACAAAACGATTTTTAGCAATATATATATTTTATAAAAGCGCACACACTCGCTTTTTCATTCTACGAAACTAATACATAGAAGTATCTAATGTAGGCAAAATAGCCCAAAATAGCGAGAATTATTAGCGAAATAAAGAGTAATAGCACATTTACAAATAATGATTCTTGTTTGTCCTTATACACCCTTGAAAATATGCTCAAAAGAATTGGCACTCCAAGCCCAATAAAAGACACAATGATAAGCTCTATTACTTTAAGCTCAATTATGCCATTTATCGACATGTACATTACGCCAGAATAAATGCCAGTAATTAGTATAGCAATTAGCGCAATAAATGCTTTAAATAAAAATATTTGATTATTTTTAATCCTCTTTTTTCTTTCCTTTTTCACATCATCATTTGTCATAGAAACAAAGACCTTTTGTTCCTCTACATTTTTAGTGACTTTTCTTAGCGGAATTCC
>JAEEWC010000112.1 GCA_016287155.1 Clostridia bacterium
ATTGTATAATTATGTCCAATAAAAGACACTTTTAAGGAAAATGTATCATATATGGATAGAAGAATTAAGAAAACTGAGGATCAAATCCTACATGCAACGCTAAGATTGTTAAACAAAGAGCCAATGAGTTCACTTACTGTTACGGAGATTTGCAATGAAGCAAATGTTTCAAGATCAACATTTTATCTTCACTACACTGAACCTAGAGATGTTGTTGAACAATTATATAATGAAGTTGCAGTAACACTTACTAACATACTAGATAATTTTGATTTCTCTTCTAACTCACTTGATGCAGACAAGCTACTTGAGGATATCTTCGAAGAAGTAGAAATGTATAAGGATTATTTCGCAGTTTTATTAACTACCGGATATCACTCAGATTTTAGACGTAGATTAAAAAAGATTCTTGAAGACAAGATATTAAACGACAACGCATATAGATTTAGAAACTTACAAGAATTCGGCTACTATGTAGACTTCATCATAAGTGGTCTTGTTGAATGTATTTGTGATAATATCGAAGACTTCTTTGATGAAAAAGCTAAGAATTTATTATTTATGCATTTAAAAAATATGTTAACCAGATTAGCCTCTATATAGTTTTATCTTCTATAACTTCACTTGTAGGCGCATCTACTTTAACTTCATTATTCTCGTTATTAACTAAATCTTGATGAGCTTGAACTCTTCTTTCTTCTAATTCTTTTAGAGCTCTATCTCTCTTTTCTCCAACAAAGTCATAGAAGAACATTGGGATTATAGATAGCAATAAGCTTGCTGCTGGAATTACTGTAATTAGCATCAAAATAGCATTTTTTGCATATATTGTTTGCTCTTGGTTTTCTACATAACCACAAAGCAATAATACAAGAGGTATTAAACCTGCTGCTAAAGCATTACCTATCTTTGCCATAAATGTAGACATTGAAGCTGTCATACCTTCTAATCTTGCGTTATGTCTCCACTCTAGATAATCTACGCACTCACCTACAATACTGGTCACAACAATATTAAATATTCCAAGAGGCAATCCACCTAGGAATAGAAATCCTATTGCCCAATAGAAATTGTAATTTGTAAATAGGGCTACTAAATAGAACCCGCCAAATATAAAGGCTGAGAAAATGCCTGTATATATCATAATCCATTTATATGAATATTTCTTAACAAGTTTTGGGGTTAAAAGCATTGTTGGTAACATACCAATACCAATAACTGCAAAGCCTATAACTTGCTTAAATTCTTCTACAAAATCTGACCCAGAAACGAATACATATTCAGCAACATACGTATAGGCTGCTTGAACTAAATATCTACCAAAGCCAATAATACCACTTGCAATAACTAGAAGTAGAATCTTGTTTTTTGAAATCAATTTGAATTGTCTTGGAACCGAAACATTTTGAACTGTTTCTTGAGCAAATTGCTTTTCGTGTATTCTTGGATATACTAAACCAAATGGTATACAACCAATAACAATGATACCTATAGCGCTATAGAATATACCCTTCTCTAAGCCTAAGATTTCTTCTGACATTAAAAGTGATACTACAACTGTTGGAATAGCACCGCCGATACTATTTAAGAATTTAGCAAGTGAGAATAATTTATCTCTCTCTTGAGGATTTTCAGTCATTGCACAAGGAAGACCCCATAATGGAACGTCAGCTATTGAATATGTAATTCCCCATGCTACATAAATAAAACCAACATATATACATCTCCATGCTTGTGATGCAATATGCCAATTAACAAATAATAATATTGATAATAGAGAAATCATGAAAGGTGAATATTTTAGATAAGGACGCATCTTACCAGATTTTCTATGCGTTCTATCTACAATAACACCAACGATAGGATCTGCAAAAGCATTTAAAATCTTCGCAAACCACATCAAACCCATAACAAAGGCAAGTTCCAAAGATAATACATCGGTAAAGTATCTTAGTAGCCAAGAAGATATCATGGCATATATAGCACCTTGACCGGCAGCTGCAAAAATGTATGTATCTCTTTCTCTCTTTGTTATTTGTTTTGTCATTATCTATGTCTAGTGTGTGCTATGGCTACTTCCCAGCCTAACAACAATTCCTTTCGTTTCTTTTCGTCCATCTGAGGTTCGAAAGTTTTTGCGGAATCTGTTGATTCTAATTCTTTATAGTCTTTCCAGAATCCTTCTTTTAGTCCCGCTAGATATGCAGCACCCATTGCTGTAGTCTCAACTATTTTAGGACGAATTACCTTCGTATGTAAAATGTCTGCTTCAAATTGCATCAAAACATCTGATCTTGAAGCACCACCATCTACACTTAGATTTAGCAATTTAGTGTTCATATCTCTTTCCATAGCGTGAACTACATCAAATACTTGATAAGCAATAGCTTCCAAAGCTGCTCTTACAAAATGTTCTCTCTTTGCACCTCTTGTTAGTCCAACTACAGTACCTCTTGCATATGGGTCCCAATGTGGAGCGCCAAGACCTACAAAGGCTGGAACTACATATACACCATTTGTGTCTGGTGTTCTTTCTGCGATTTCGTCAGCTTCTCTTGCTGATGAAATCATCTTTAATTCATCGCGAAGCCATTGAAGTACAGCACCACCAACGAAAACTGAACCTTCAATTGCATATTGTGGCTTGCCATCTTCTTCGGATGCAGCAAGTGTTGTAATTAAACCTCTCTTAGATACAACTGCTTCTTTACCTGTGTTCATTAATGTGAAGCAACCTGTACCATATGTGTTCTTAACCATGCCCTTTCTTACGCATAGATGTCCAAATAGGGCTGCTTGTTGGTCGCCGGCAACACCTGAGATTGGAATTCTTGCTCCAAATTCTTTTTCATCAGTAAATCCAAATTGATAACTTGATGGACATACCTTTGGTAACATTGATTCGGGAATACCAACAATATCTATTAATTCCTTATCCCAACATAAATCGTGAATGTTATATAACATTGTTCTTGAAGCGTTAGTATAATCTGTTGCATGGATTGCACCATTAGATAGCTTCCACATTAACCATGTATCGATGGTACCAAATAACAATTCACCTTTCTTGGCTTTTTCGTTTGCTCCATCAACATTGTCTAATATCCATTTAATTTTTGTTCCAGAAAAATATGCATCGATAGGAAGTCCTGTTTTATCATAAACAAGATTTGAATAACCTTTATTAATCAAGTCTTGGCAAAACTCTGATGTTCTTCTACATTGCCATACGATTGCATTGTAGATTGGCTTACCAGTGTTTTTATCCCAAACAATAGTTGTTTCTCTTTGGTTTGTAATACCAATAGCAGCAATTTGTTCAATTGAGATGTTTGCTTGCTTTAATACATCAAGCATAACTTCTTTTTGTGTTGACCAAATTTCTTCTGGGTCATGTTCAACCCAACCTGCCTTTGGATAGATTTGTGTGAATTCTTTTTGAGATACTTTAACTATTTCCTTTTGCTTGTTAAAGATAATAGCTCTTGATGATGTCGTGCCTTGATCCAAGGCGATTACATATTTCTCCATAATTTAACCCTTCTTATATTTTCTTTACGTCTAGAACAATTTCTTTCGTTCCTAATTTTTCACTTGTAATTTTAACCTTTGCTTTTCCCTCTTTTCCTTTAGTTCTAACCCAGAATGCTATTTGTCCACCCATTAAGGCTACTTCTTTTGGACCTATAACATCTACTACATCATTTGTTTGAATCTTTATAATAGAATAATCATATGGTAACACATTTTTATAATTAGACAATGCCTTAACTACAATTCTGGTTACATCATATGTGTCTCCCTCTATTAAAGCATCACTATCTGCTACGGCATCAAGATATGTAGAATTGAATGCACCCTTCTCAACTTCGCATACCTTTTCACCGTTTTTATATCCTTCAAATTTATATGAGCATTGCTTGCCGCCCCATGATGTTACATATTTACCATAAAGCTCAGTCATATCTCCCATATTCAATTTGTATACAGTCATAACTTTAATTAGTGAGAATGGATTTCTAAGCGCTGCGCCAAGTGGCGAATAACGCTTAATATCTAAAAGTGCCTTCTTTACACGCTTTGCATCATTCTTAGAAAATTTGTATTGAGTTTGCTTTTCTATTTGATCTCCAATGATATCTTCTAAAATAACTGGTGGGTATGGTAAATACTTAAATTCAGACTTTTCTCTCTCTTTTGTCATGTCAAAAGTATTGATATGTATACCGTTTTTGTATAATTTTACCTCATCGCAGTTAGTAAACATATACACCGCACCAACGTGTCCGCCAGCTGAATCGCCTATCTCCATATTTGATGAAATCTCCAAAACTGGAATCTTATCTTGTTGAGATGAATAAACATATGCTGCTAGCTTATCTATTCTGAACATATCACTAACGCCGTGATAACAAATTCTATCTCCAGAACCAAAATCTCTATGAGTGTTATAATCGCTCATACACCAACCAATAACACCGCTGTGGCCTTTTGATTTATATGCAGCATTTACAACTCTTGCATGACGAAG
>JAEEWC010000113.1 GCA_016287155.1 Clostridia bacterium
ATACCTATTTCACCGAATTCGTTTTCAATAATAACAATCTTTTCGCTTTTGAATTTCTTAGATTCAAATAATTTTTTGATTAGCGTAGTTTTACCAGCGCCTAAAAAACCTGATATAACATCAATTTTAATCATTCTATTTATCCTCCAATATATCGTCTTGTGCTTGAGTGTTTTCCTCGCACACGTTAATTTCATCTTTATTCTTATACTCTCTTTTTAAATATTTTTCAACTTTTGGAAGTAATGGTTCATATGTAAAGCATTTATCCAATAGCTTTCCGCATCCTGCAATTATAGGTGCATTTATTAGAGTTGTTACAATAGTTCCCAAGCCCAAATTATGATAACTTGCCTTATAAATTGTAGACCAATCAAATTCGTTTGCATCTTGGAAAATACCAAAAGCAAGAACAATAGATAATGTTAAACATAATCCATCGTATCCCCATTTAACCTTAGCAATATCAAATTTATATCTATCAGCAAATTCAGCAACACATAATTCATATACTTGTAATGGCAAATATGTTCTAAAGAAGCATGCAACCCCAAGCGCTGTAATTATATCGCCAACAATAAGCATTATCCATTGCATATACAATTGATCAAAATGTACATCTTTAAAAATTAGAAGCCACATATCTAGAACATAGCCATATATAATGGCTACCAAAAACGCAAGTAGATATCTCCAATTAAATCTTTGCACTACAATACAAAGCATAATTAGCATAGCTCCTTGGACTAGATATTCAATCATACCAACTGAGAATCCATCCCATAGAGAATGCACAGCGTCATTAATAATAAAAGCAGGCGCCGCTATCATTGAGACGCCTAAATCTGCTTTTGAGCATATACTAACGCCCAAGGCGACAAACACGACGCCCAGAACCCACATTAATTCGTTAGCTTTTGCAAGTTTTTTCATTTTATTCTTCTTCGTACTTAATAATTTGTACTCCAGCCTCTTTAAATAACTCTAAGGAGAATTCGTCTGGGTAACCATTTTTGTACACTACCTTTTTAATTCCTGAATTTATTATCAATCTTGCGCAAATTGTACAAGGTTGATGTGTGCAATATAATGTTGCTCCATCAATAGATAAACCCAATTTTGCTGCTTGGCAAATAGCATTTTGCTCAGCGTGTACAGCATAACAGATTTCTTGGCATGTGCCAGATGGAATATTTTTTTCGATTCTTAAACATACGCCTCTATCTTTACAAGATGAAACGTCTGCTGGAGCTCCGTTATAACCAGTTGTTAGGATTCTCTTATCTTTTACGATAATTGCACCTACTTGTCTTCTGATACAAGATGACCAAGTTGAAACTAGTTCTGTCATCTCCATAAATCTCTTGTCCCATTTATTCATATTTTCCTATCTCCTTTTGTTTCACGTGTTGATTATATCATATTTTTTCGAATATGCTATGCATATTATGAAATTAATAAAAATTAGGGCTACAAATCGTAGCCCCTAATGATTAAAAATCTAATTAAAGTTCACTAAATACTTTATCTGATGCCCATTCTTCAAATGCATCTTGAGAATCATAATATTTAATTGTATATTTCCTATTTTCATATATTCCTGTGCCTTCGCTTGTAGAATCATATAAATAATATTGTGTTAATCTACCCTTTGAATCAAAATCTCTTGTTATAGTGCTATATTTTGTATTAGATATATTTATCTTATATACAATTTGATATTCTCCTTTTTCTTTATCTGCATTAAATGTATATTCATCTGAGAAATATGTATATGTTGGTTTTTCACTATCTACATATTCTATTACATCTCTAGATGCTGTCATACCAACTAGACGCTTTAGATAGAAATTAGTTGAATTTGTCCCATAATTCTTTGTGTATCTTGAACCATTTTGAGTATATATACCTTGCCAATTCATAATTCCAGATTCTGGCATTGCAATATACTTGAATGCATACAACTTATAATCTCTTGTGATTTTGCCCGAGATTTGACTTCTATAATCTGTTTCATAATAAATAGACATATAGCAGTAATCCCCTGCACTTAAATCACTAACTGCAGTAGCAAATTCCATCTTTGTCATCTTAGCTGGATCTGTATTTGGTTCACTTTCTTTATCTTTACAAGCGAAAAATGTAAATGAACAAATTAAAACTATGGCCAATACGCCAATAACAAGCATTGCCTTCTTCATAAATACCCCCTCTAGAACATAATCCCTATTTAATTATAAACAACAATTGAATATTGCACAATATCCCTATTTTTGCAAAATCATAAATTTAATAAATTTAATGTTTACATATTGCAACCATAATGGTATAATACTTTTTGAAAATTAGCAATCGAAGTATGCGAGTGCTAAAAATTAGGAGGCATAAAATGACAATAAAACCATTATTTG
>JAEEWC010000114.1 GCA_016287155.1 Clostridia bacterium
GGTGTTTAAATATGTAGCAACAAACTCTGTTGCCGTCACATTCTTCGTTGTTTTGGTATTTTTAATGCCAGGTTCATATGTTATGAATGGAACTGATCCAGGCTATTTCTACGAAGAAAATTGTATTATATTGCATTTATTCGCTCCGTTATTTGCTATGCTTACGGTTGCTGTTTTTGAAAAGGAAGATCAAATTAATAAAAAATATACTTATTTTTCATTCTTACCTGTGTTATTATATGGAATAGTGTACATTATATGTGTCATCATAGTTAAATGCTGGGATGATCATTATGGGTTAACTTTTGGTGGAAGGTATTATTTATTTCCAATTGGAGCCTTATTGATATTCGCAATTTGCTATGGGGCATCAGAACTTGAGTATTTCTTACAAAAGTTGTGCATTAATAAATTATCGGACAAAAAGGATTTAGAATAACGTATGAGTTCAACTTATATTCATACTTTTAAAGACGGACTTCGTTTAGCCCATACTCAAAGTGATAATACCCGTAGTGTAGGTATTATAGTTTTATGCGGAGTTGGTAGCCAAAATGAAAATAGTGAGACAAACGGTTTATCTCACTTTATAGAGCATAATGTTTTCAAGGGGACAACAACAAGATCTCCATTCCAAATAGTTAATGAATTAGATATGTTAGGCGCGCAATATAATGCATATACATCTAAGCAACAAACTGCTTTCTATACAATATCAATCGATACAGAAGCAGATAAGTGCGCTGAGATTCTATCTGACATTCTAACAAACCCATCATTTGACGAAAAAGAGATGGAAAACGAGAGAAAGGTAATCTTAGAGGAAGTTTCAATGTCAGAGGACGATAACGAGGGCGTATGCCAAGATTTAGTAGCTGAAGCTTTCTATGGAAAAGATACTCCACTTGGAAGAACAATTATTGGTCCTGCAAAGAATATCAAAAAATTCACAAGGCAGGATGTTCTAGACTATAAGTCTAAAAACTACATTTCTGATGATATCGTCATTTCAATTTCTGGTCATATTTCAAGAGAAGATGCTATTAAATTGTGCGAGAAATATTTCGTAGATAGATTCCCATCAAACAAAAATAGATTATGGCAAGATGATCCTCTAAAGAGTTTAAATCAAGATTATTTATACAAATTTAAAGATATTGAGCAAGCAAACCTATTTTTAGCTATGCCTGCAATTGGTCTTAAAGATAAGAGAAAATTTGCTGCAAATGTAGCTTTAGATATCTTCGGTGGGGGAATGAGCTCAAGATTATTCCAAGAAGTTAGAGAAAAGCATGGCCTTGCTTATCAAGTTTATGCATACAATTCATCTTTAACAAATTCTGGTATCACATATCTATATATCGGAACAAATAAAGATTCTGTAGAGAAGTCTCTAGCTCTAACAAAGAAGGTAATAGAAGATGTAAAGAAAAACGGATTTACTCACGATGAAATCGTGAAGGGCGTAAATTCTAGCGTTACAAGATTCATTTTATCTAACGAATCTACAGTCTCTACAATGCGTATGGCAGGTAATGCTGCGCTTATGAGTGATGAAGCGTATGATTTAGATTATTGTGTAAATCAAATTAAAGCCTTAACAGCTAAAGATATTCAAGAAGCATTTGAAGAGTGCGTAGATATTTCTAAGGCATCTTGTGCATATGTAGGAAGGGAGATTAACGCAGATTTGATGAGCGTTATAAAATCTTAGCGATTTGCAATATTTCTAATAAAGGTATATTATTTAAGAGTATGGATGAACTTAATAATAAAGCGCAAACTACTATAAAACCGGCTGGAAGAACAATATCTACATTGCTTATGGTTCTAATGAGCTATATTATAGTTATTTTGGTAGGAACATTTATTTTGATGGCACCATTTTCATCAAAAGAACATGTTGCTACCGGTTTTATTGATTCATTCTTTACAGCAACATCTGCTACCTGTGTAACGGGACTTGTAGTTGTAGATACTTATCTACATTGGTCACTAGTTGGACAATTAGTTATCTTATTTCTAGTTCAAATGGGTGGTATTGGATTCATGTCAACAATAGCCTTTTTAACTCGTTCTTTAAGAGTTAAGATGAGCTTTAAAGATAGAAAGTTCTTAATGGAATCTGTAGGTATCCAAAAGAAGGGCGATTTCGGAAGCGTTTTAAGAAATATCGTGCTTGGATCTATCATTTTCGAAACATTAGGAGCAGCACTTTTATGTATTAGATTTATCCCACAATTTGGTGCAGCAAACGGCATTTATTTCGCAGCCTTTCACGCTATCTCAGCATTTTGTAATGCTGGATTTGATTTAATGGGTGTATTTGGAGTGCCATTTGCATCATTCACAATGTACGCTAATGATTGGCTTGTAAATATCGTTTTATGTACATTAATCTTCATTGGCGGATTAGGCTTTATCGTTTGGGATGATTTAATCAGATCAAAGTTCAATATTAAAGAAGTTTCAATGCATTCAAAGTTGATGTTGATGGGTAGTGTAATAATTCTATTCTTATCTACATGTCAATTCATCATCTACGAAGCAAATCATCTATATCAAGGAATGCCATTTGGCGAAGCATTCTTAAGATCACTATTTGCAGCAACAACAGCAAGAACAGCTGGATTTAATACAACAGATATGACTCAATTTAGCGACGGTAGTATTTTCGTTACTATGGCGCTTATGTTTGTTGGTGGTGGTTCTGGTTCAACAGCCGGTGGTATTAAGGTTACTACCTTAATCGTTATTATTTTAGGTATCGTTGCTCTAAATACAAAAGATGGCCAAATCATCCTTCGTGGTAAGAAGATTGGAAAGGAAATTTTACACCAAGCATTTGCAGTTTTATCTACATATTTAATCTTGGTAGCATTCTTTACGTTGTTAATTTTAGGACTAGACCCAGAAATAGGGCTAAGAAATACAATCTTTGAAGTAATTTCAGCAATCGGTACTGTTGGTATAGCAATTGGCGATACAACGCTTCTATTACATCCAGCATCAAGAATTGCAATTGCAATCTTGATGTACATCGGAAGAGTCGGAATTTTAACCATTGTTTTATCTTTTGCTAAGCCAAGACGTGAGCATACTGTGATTTTACCAGAAGAAAATGTCATGGTTGGTTAAAAATTTTTAAATTTTATTAATTTTCGCGCGCTTTATATGTTATAATATTTTGGGTATGAAGCGAGGTTAGTGTGAGCGATAATTCAGAAAGCATTTTCAATCGAATGATGAGAGGGTTAATTTTAGTAGGAATTTTTGGACTACTAGATTTAATCTTATTTGGCGTTTTTGGCTGGGCAGGTCAATTTGTTAAATCCTTTATTGTCGGTATATTTGGACAAGTAGCAATCGGTTATTGTA
>JAEEWC010000011.1 GCA_016287155.1 Clostridia bacterium
TATGGAATGCAACATTTGTCCAAGAAAATGCAACATAGATAGAGATAAAAAGGTAGGCTTTTGTGGGGTAGGCAATAATATAAAACTTGCAAGAGCTGCGCTTCACGAATGGGAAGAGCCTTTAATTAGTGGCACAAAAGGAAGTGGCACAATATTCTTTAGTGGCTGCAATCTAAAATGTGTGTTCTGCCAAAACTATGATGTATCTCGCGGCTTTGGCAAAGAAGTTAGTATAGATAGATTTATAGATATTATGAAGGAATTAGAGGATAAAGGTGCCCATAATATAAACCTTGTCACACCTTCTCATTATGTGAGTCACATTATTTCAGCTTTAGATAAATATAGACCAAATATTCCAATTGTATATAACTCATCAGGCTATGAATCAGTAGATACAATAAAGAGATTAAAGGGGTATATAGACGTATATTTACCAGACTTAAAGTATTCAGATAATGCATTAGCATTAAAATATTCAAAAGCACCAAATTATTTTGAGATTGCAACTGCTGCAATTAAAGAGATGAGATCGCAAGTTGCAGATGTGATTGATAATGGTTTAATGAAGAGCGGTCTTATCGTAAGACACCTTGTTTTACCAAATGCTCTAAAGAACACTCTTAATGTTTTAGATTGGATTGTGACAAACCTAGATAAATCCACATATGTGTCTTTGATGGGGCAATTTGTGCCATATGGAGATGCAAAGAAGTTTGATGAATTAACTAGAAGAATTAAACCATTGGAATATAAGATAGCAATTAACAAGTTAATTGAAAATGATTTTAATAATGCATTTATTCAAGATTTAGATAGCGCAGAAAGCGCTTTCATCCCACCATTTAATTTAGAAGGAATAGACTAATATATTATAGAGAACGATTTTCTTGTGTAATCGTGCGCATTATGTTAAAATGTGTGCGTTATAATATAAAAGGTGAAGTCGTGGATATAAAGTATATAATTCTAATTTGCATAGCAGCGTATCTTGTAGGTTCTATAAATTTTGCAACGATAATTGCTAAATTGAACTCAAAAGATATAAGAAAGCTAGGCTCAGGAAACCCTGGTACTATGAATGTTCTAAGAACAATGGGTAGAAAGTGGGGGATTCTTGTGTTTATTCTTGATGCTCTAAAGGGCGCTGGTTTTGCTCTAATTGGAAGATACTTAATAAATGGTGCAGACAATTTCCCTATGGCTATCATCTTAAGCGGATGTGTAATCCTTGGCCATCTATTCCCAATCTTCGATAGATTTAGAGGTGGTAAGGGCGTAGCGTCAACAATTGGTGTATTTATTGCAATATCTCCAATTGTAGGGTCGGTAACACTTGTTTGCTTAGTGTTAATGTTGTTGGGAATTAAATACGGATTCATAGGATCTTTATTAACTGTCACAGCATTTGCTATAAGAGCTATTCTATTATGCCAAAACTCAGTACTTGCTATCGTAATTATTTGCGTATGGTGGGCATTAGTTATTTGGGCGCATAGAAGTAATATAATAAGATTAATCAAAGGTGAAGAAAACACTTTGAGTATAATTAAAAAGAAAGAAGATGCTCCAAAGGAGCAAAATGAAGAGGATATAAAAGAATGAAATTAGGTGTAGTTGGATTACCAAACGTAGGTAAAAGTACTTTATTTAATGCAATAACACAAGCAGGAGCAGAATGTGCAAACTATCCATTCTGTACAATTGAACCAAATGTAGGTATCGTTGCTGTTCCAGACGAAAGATTAGAAAAGCTAGCGGCTTTATATGATTGTAAGAAAATCACTCCAACAGTTTTGGAGTTCGTAGATATCGCTGGTTTAGTTAAGGGTGCATCTCATGGTGAAGGTTTAGGAAATAAGTTCCTATCTCACATTAGAGAAGTAGATGCTATCGTTCACGTTGTTAGATGCTTTAAAGATGAAAACATTACTCACGTAGATGGTTCAATTGACCCACTAAGAGATATTGAAACAATTGAACTTGAACTTATCTTTGCTGACGTTGAAACAATCTCAAAGAGATCTGCAAAGGCTCACCAAATGGCAAAGAGCGGTGAAAAGAAAGCTCAAATAGAAGCAGAAAAAATTGATGCAATTCAAGCAAAGCTTGAACAAGGTATACCAGTTAGATTAATGAATCTAACAGAAGAAGAGCATGATTTAATTAAGGATTTATGTCTATTGACAGAAAAGCCAGTTATCTATGCTGCAAACATTGCAGAAAAGGATATCGGTGCTCCAGATTCTGAAGAAGTTCTTGCA
>JAEEWC010000002.1 GCA_016287155.1 Clostridia bacterium
CATCATTGAACTTGATGCTGCTTCAAACAATGGCGTAGATGAAATGAGAGCAATTATCGATAAAGTAAATTATGCTCCAAGCGCAGGTAGATACAAAGTTTATATCATCGACGAAGTCCATATGTTATCTACTGCTGCATTCAATGCATTTTTAAAGACTCTTGAGGAACCACCTGAATATGTAATATTCATTTTGGCTACAACAGATGTTCAAAGAATTCCAGCAACTATTCTATCTAGATGTATTAGATTCGACTTTAGATTAATTTCAAATGAAGAATTAACATCACATCTTGAAAAGATATTTAAAAACGAAGGTATTCAATATGATATTGAAGCCGTTCGTGCAATTGCTGAAGCTGGAAACGGTAGTGCAAGAGATACATTATCTACAGCCGATGAAGTTATTTCTTATTGCGGAGATAAAAAAGTAGATTATGCATCAGTATTAGAAGTATTAGGAACTTCATCTCCAGATAAGATATACGAAATTTGTGATGCTATCGTGTTAGGTAGAATGGATAAAGCTTTATCTTTAACAAACGAATTAGTAAAACTAGGAAAGGATGTAGAAGTTTTGGCTAATGACTTAGCAAAGATGATGAATAACATTTTATATGTTAAGAATTGTCCAGATTCTAAAGATACACTTGCTCTTCCAACAGAATTATTTAAGAAAATCCAAGATACTGCTATCTCTGCAGATAACTCTAAACTTTATAGAGCAGCCGAAATTTTCGCAACTCTACAAAATCCTTTGAGATTCTCAAGCCTAAAGAAAGTAGTGCTTGAAACGGCTGTAGCTAAGGCATGTGATGTATCCGCTAGCGTAGATGAAGTATCTTTAATTAGAAGAATTGCAGATTTGGAAGCTTTCAAGCGTACATTCCAAGGTGCAGATACAAAAGAAGGCACAACTGTTACTGCTAGAAAAATCTGGGGTGATTTAGTTAACGCTATTACAACAGATAAATCTGCTATGCATTATGAAAGAATTGCATGCGAAAAAGCAGGGCGTGATGCAAATACTAAAATCGAATTAGTAGATAAAGAAATTTGGATCTCTACAAAAGCTGATGATATTATGGCTGAACTTGTTAACTATAAGACAAATATCTTAAGACAAATCCAAGCTAAATATCCAGAAATTAGAGCTCTAAAGATAGTTAAAGAAGTAGAAGAAACAAAACAAACAATGCAACAATTAAATTCATTGTTTGACAATAATACTAAGAAATAAAATCGGAGGTACATAAATATGGCATTCGGACCTTATAGAGGCGGCGGTGGCGGCATGGGTAACATGCAACAAATCATGAAACAAGCTCAAAAAATGCAAGAGGACTTACAAAAGGCTCAAGAAGAATTAAAGGAATTAGAAGTTACAGGCAGCGCTTCAAATATGGTTGAAGTTACAATGACTTGTGATGGCAAATTAACAGGAATTCACATTAAGCCAGAAGCTGTAGATCCAGATGATGTAGAAATGCTTGAAGATTTAATTACAGCTGCATTCAACGATGCAATGGATCAAGTAGAAACAGAAAAGAATGAAAGAATGGGACAATTCTCAGGACTAGGTCTTGGATTCTAATATGAATAATATTGATTCTTTAAACAATTTAGTAGCACAATTCACAAAGCTTCCAGGTGTTGGCCAAAAGACAGCACAACGCTATGCATATTCTGTAATCAATATGTCTAAAGAAGATGCTAAGGTATTTTCTGAATCAATTATGGAAGTTAAAGAAAAAGTGCATTATTGCTCAATTTGTGGAAACTATACAGACGGGGATGTTTGTGATATCTGTAAGACAAGAGATAGCTCTATTATCTGCGTTGTAAAGGATCCAAAAGATATCGATGCGTTTGAAAAGATTAAGGATTATAAGGGAGTTTACCATGTTTTACATGGTACATTGTCTCCATTATCTGGTATTGGCCCAAACGATATTCGTATCAAAGAATTGATTGCAAGACTATCAAACGTTAAAGAAGTTATCATGGCTACAAACCCAGATGTAGAGGGCGAAGCAACAGCAATGTATATTGCAAGATTGATAAAGCCAATGGGAATAAAGGTTACAAGAATTGCATCTGGAGTTTCAATGGGATCAGATATCGAATATACGGACGAAGTAACTCTATCTAGAGCACTTCAAGATAGAAAAGATATCTAATATTATTTTTGAATTATAAGCAAAAATCGGGCTCAATTTCGAGCCCGATTTTGTTAGGTCAATTAACGATTAATCCTTTAAAGATAATCCTTCTTTTAAGAACTTATCAAAAGCAGCTTGGCCAACTTCTGTATTTTTAAATACAGCAGTGCATTCCAAAATCTCTTCGCAAGCAGCATTTACATACTTTCTAATTACGTTGTTTGCTTTAACTTTTGTGCAAGCTGTTCCATTATCATTAACTAATTGTGCAATCATACCTAAGTGCTTAGATAATGGGTTTTCTGGATTAACTAATTCTTTTGGATCAAAAGCAGTTTTTCCTGTTAAGATATCTGCGATTCCAGCGAATTCTTTATCTAATCTTCCAGGTAGGATGAATAGACCCATAACTTCGATTAAACCAATACCTTCTTTCTTGATGTTATGAAGATGCGGTGCAGCATGGAAGATACCATCTGGGAATTCTTTTGATGTTCTATTATTTCTTAGAATCATATCTAAGATATATTTATTTCCTTCCTTTCTAGCGATAGGAGTAATAGCGTTATGTGGTTCATCTTCTTTAGCGATAATGCCAACTGATTCATCTGAATAATTGAACCAATTATCTAATACTTCTTGAGCTTGTTTAATGATGTTTTCTTTATTCTCAGATTCCAATCTTACAACAGAGTTGTACCAGTTGATTGTATAGATTTGAACATCCTTATATTTTAGGTTCTCATATCTATGCTTATTCTCAGCGCTAAACATAGGTAAAACCTTAGCACCACCTTGATAGTGGTCATGAGATAAAATTGAACCGCCAACGATTGGAAGTGAAGCATTTGAACCTAAGAAGTAGTGTGGGAATAAATCTACGAAATCTACTAATCTCTTGATAGTATCAATAGTAACATTCATAGGTCTATGTTCATTGCATAGAGCGATTAAGTGTTCTTCGAAATATTGATATGGGCTATATTGGAATGACCAAGCTTCTCCCTTTAGTGTAATTGGAATAGTTCTTAGAGTTTGTCTAGCTGGATGAGAAATATGACCAGCATAACCAACGTTTTCCAAACATAGAAGACAAGCAGGGTAACCTGACTTTGGTCTAGATTTTTCAAGAGCTATTTGCTTTGGGTCCTTTTCTGGCTTAGATAGATTGATAGTAATATCAATATTTCCTAATTTACCATCGTGAGACCACTTAATATTCTTTTGAATATCCTTAACTCTAATGTAGTTAGATGCTTTAGATGTAGCAAAGAACCAATCTGTTGCA
>JAEEWC010000115.1 GCA_016287155.1 Clostridia bacterium
AAATGTTACACCCTTACCGCCATAGATCTTTGTTACTATATCTTCAATCTTTTTCTCGATTGGTTGATTTAATTCATAAGAGAATGAGAAGTTATTTGGTTTCTCTACAAGTTCTACTACTTCTTTAGCAAGTTCTACACCACCATTTCCGCCATCAGCCCAAACGGTAGATAATCTAACATTAACATTAAGTGCTTTACACTTTTCAATAACTAGATTAATTTCAGCATCAGTATCTGTTGGGAATCTATTTACTGCAACTACGCAAGGGAGCTTGTATACATTTGTCATATTAGAAACATGTCGAAGAAGATTTGGAATACCCTTCTCTAAAGCTTCTAGATTTTCTTTTCCAAGTTCGCTCTTTGCCATGCCACCGTGCATCTTTAAAGCACGAACTGTTGCTACTACAACTACAGCACTTGGCTTTAGATTTGCCATTCTACATTTAATATCTAAGAACTTTTCAGCACCTAAATCTGCACCGAATCCAGCTTCTGTTACAACATAATCCCCAAGCTTTAGTGCCATTCGTGTTGCTGTTACTGAATTACATCCATGAGCAATATTTGCAAATGGGCCACCATGTACAAATGTTGGAGTACCTTCTAGCGTTTGAACTAAATTTGGCTTTAGAGCATCTTTAAGTAGAGCTGCCATAGCACCAACTGCTTTTAAATCTCCAGCTGTTACTGGCTTATCATCATATGTGTATGCTACAACAATTCTAGATAATCTTTCTTTTAAATCTTTAATCCCATCTGCTAAGCAGAATACTGCCATGATTTCAGATGCAACTGTAATATCATAACCATCTTCTCTTGGAACACCATTCTTGCTACCGCCTAGACCATCAACGACAAATCTTAATTGCCTATCATTCATATCTACGCATCTTTTCCAAGTAATCTTTCTTGGGTCGATGTTTAATTCGTTTCCTTGATGAATGTGGTTATCTAGCATAGCTGCAAGTAAATTGTTAGCAGCTCCAATAGCATGGAAGTCTCCTGTGAAATGTAAATTAATATCTTCCATTGGAACTACTTGAGCATAGCCACCGCCAGCAGCACCACCCTTAACACCAAATACTGGACCTAGTGATGGCTCACGCAAAGCAACAACTACGTTTTTGCCAATCTTCTTTAAACCATCGGCAAGACCAATTGTTGTTGTAGTTTTACCTTCTCCTGCTGGAGTTGGAGTGATCGCTGTAACTAAGATTAGCTTTCCATCGCTTCTTTTAGATTCCTTTAGCAAAGAATAATCAATCTTTGCTTTATAGTTGCCGTATTGTTCTACATACTTTTCGTCAATACCAGCAACTTTAGCAATCTCAGTTATTTTTTGCATTTTTGCTTGTTGTGCAATTTCAATGTCAGATAAATATCCCATTTTATTCCCCTTTAAAATATTTAACTGCAGATTCGAACATCTTCATATCATATATTCCATCTACATTCTTATATAATCCAGAACCAATACGTTCGCTGTGTCCCATCTTACCAAATACTCTACCATCTGGAGATGTAATACCTTCGATAGCATACATAGAATTATTTGGATTGAATCTAATATCATCAGTTGGGTTAGAATCAAAGTCTACATATTGAGTAGCGATTTGACCATTCTTAGCAAGTTCTTTGATTAGAGCTTCATCAGCTAAGAATCTACCTTCACCATGAGATATTGGGACTGTATATACATCGCCAACCTTTGTGCCACGTAGCCATGGAGACTTGTTAGAAGCAATTCTAATTCTTACTAACTTAGATTGGTGACGAGCGATTGTGTTAAATGTCAATGTTGGACAATTAGCATCTGTATCTATAATTTTACCATATGGTACAAGTCCTAATTTAATTAATGCTTGGAATCCGTTACAAATACCACACATTAAACCATCTCTGTTGTTTAGAAGGTTATGTACTTCTTCTTTGATTTGAGCATTTCTGAAGAATGACATAATGAATTTAGCAGAACCATCTGGTTCGTCACCGCCGCTGAATCCACCTGGGATGAATACCATTTGTGAATTCTTTAATTCATCAACGAAATGATCAACGCTTCTTGTGATTCCTTCCTTTGTTAAGTTGTTGATAATAAATGTCTTAACATCAGCACCAGCATCTAGCATAACCTTTGCTGAATCATATTCACAGTTTGTACCTGGGAATACAGGAATTAATACTCTTGGCTTTGCAACTTTAATATTTGGAGCAACAATTTTACTAGCATTATAGTTGAATGCTTCATAGATCTTGTTTGAATCCTTTTCCTTCATTGGATATACGCTCTCTAACTTCTTTTCATATAACTTGCATAAGTCATTGAAATCTAAAGTTGTATCTTTGTATTCAATAATATCGCTATTTAGAATTTCACCAACTTCGATACCTTCATTTGCGTTATCCATTTCTAAAACAAATGCACCGTAGTTGTAACCGAATATATCCTCAAGTGATAACTTGCTTGAATATCTAAATCCAAATCCATTACCCATAGCCATCTTAGCAATAGCTTCAGCAATACCACCAAATCCTAAAGTATATGCAGCATATACCTTACCGCTTCTCATTAGACTTGTTACTTTATTAAATAAAGCAATTGTTGATTTAGCATCTGGAAGATTATCTTTTGTATATTCAGGCTTTAAAAGAACTACTTTATGTCCTGCTTCTTTAAAGTCATTTGAAATAACTTCTTTAACATTACCAGTTGTAACTGCAAAAGATACTAGTGTTGGTGGAACATCTAATTTTTCAAATGAACCACTCATTGAGTCCTTACCACCAATAGCGCCAACGCCAAATTCTTTTTGAGCGATGAATGCGCCAAGAAGAGCTGCTAGAGGTTGACCCCAACGAGTAGCGTCTTTACCTGGCTTTTCAAAATATTCTTGGAATGTTAGATATACATCTTCATATGAAGCACCAGTTGCGATTAATTTAGCTAGTGATTCAACAACTGCTAAATATGCACCATGGTATGGGCTTATAGATGTAATATATGGGTTATATCCCCAAGACATATATGAACAATTATCTGTATGCTTTTGTTCTACAGAAATCTTATGTACCATAGCTTGAATTGGAGTTAATTGCTTCTTACCACCAAATGGCATCAAAACTGTACCAGCGCCGATTGTAGAGTCAAATCTTTCAGATAAACCTCTCTTTGAGCAAACGTTTAGATCTTGCATCAAAGATTCGTAATTTGACTTGAAATCTCCCTTAATCTTTCTTTGAATATCATTTGAAGATTTAGCTTTAATATC
>JAEEWC010000116.1 GCA_016287155.1 Clostridia bacterium
ACCTTTTCAGATTCACGTCTTGATGCAACACCACATGATGCTAAAAACTTATTTAATCTTTCCATATTTTACCTCCCTAACATTTTAATGAATATCAATATATATAGCAAGGAATATGCACTAAATAATTAAGGCTCATCAATTCTCATATTAAGTATAAATCGCAAAGTATTATACAAAATGGCCTAATATATTTCTATTTTAGCAATAAGCCATATTTTGACTATAAATACATGCCCATTTATAATTTTTCAATTAATTTAAAATTCTTTTGCTTCTATATAGCCAATTTGCGACTATAAATAAAGAACCCAGCAAAACCTGCTTGCTGGATTCCAAAATTTTTATTTATGCATTTTTATTCAAATATTTTAATTTTTATTCAAACTTGAAATTTGCGAATTTTCGCGTTTAGATTCCAATTTCATCAGAATCTTCGTTCATATCCTTAGGTTCTAAATCGCGATCTGGAAGCTCATCAACAGAATCATCTGCGCCAGAAATTGTTTCAAATTCTTCATCTTTAAGGAAGGCTGGGATATCATCATCGATGCTAAATTCTGCTTCTTGTTGTAATTGAGAATCTGTCATCTCGTCTTCTTCATCGTCAAGATCCATACCATCTGCTCTATACAAGCCTTGTTGTTGAACAGCGAAGTTACCAACTTCCATCATTCTTCTCTTTACTTCGCTTGCATCTGGTAGATCATCTAAGCTCATTAAATCGAACTTCTTTAGGAATCCATCTGTCGTTGAGAACAAAACCGGACGTCCTGGAGCTTGCTTATACCCTGATACACATATTAAATCAGCCTTTTGCAGCATAGATAATGCGTAATCTGCAGCAGCACCGCCTCTATATTCTTCTATTTCAGCACGAGTAATTGGTTGGAAATACGCAATAATAGACAAAACTTCCATTAATGACTTAGTTAATTCCTTCTCTTTTACTGGTTGTAGTATTTCAGCTACCAAATCCTTATATTTGTCATTTGAACAAAATTGTAGTTTATCATCAAATTGTTGTAACAAAATACCGCTATCTCCGCTGTATTTATCGGCAATTTTTTGAATAGCATCGTTTAAATTCTTTCTAGAAACATCCTCAGGCAAATGATCCATAATCTCTTTTCTAGAGATTGGAACACCAGCAGCAAACAAAATAGCTTCAACTGTATTAACTAGATTTTCCAACTTGCTCTTCCTCCTTTTCGCTGCCACCTATTCCTAGTGCATCAAAATCGATTTCTTTATCCTCATATTCTGGATTAAAAGTTAATTGAATCTCTTCATTCCCCTCTTGTTCTGCAAAAACCACTTGTTTTGACATTAATCTTAATAGGGCTTGGAATGTAGAGATAACCTCACTTCTATTTACCGTTTTATCAAATAATGAATAGAATCCAGCCTTTTTCTTATTCGCCATAACAGCTGCAAGCTTTCTAACTTGCTCTTCAACTGGATATCTATCCTTTGGAATTCTCTTTATTTGTAGAGCTACATCCTTTTCGTCAATTCTATACAAAACAACGCCAAATGCGTCTAATAGCTTCGCTAAATCGAATTTATCGATAACAATAATAGCATCTGCATCTGTGAATTTTGGACGTCTATTGATTCTATATAGCTTTTCTCTTTCTTTTAATTTGCTTTCGTTTTCCTTTACGATGTTATAGATCAACAATCTACGTCTTAGGATTTCTTCAGCAAAATAATCAGTTTCTTCTTCAACTTCTTCTTGAGGCATTCTAAGCAGCGCTGCAGCTTTAATCTTTAAAAGCGTTGTGCCCATTGTGATAAAGTCTGACGCAATATCCATATCATATGCTTCAAGTTGAGCCATGTATGCTACAAATTGGTCTGTAGCTAAATGTAGTGGAATCGTCTCTAATGTATATTTTGTTCCATAATCTTTTGACGAAGTCAAAATTGTATACAAAACATCGATGGCAACCGGTGGTTCGTCATCTCCGCCTAAATACAAAGGAACTACGTTCGCTGGGTGATATTCGAATATCTTATCGTCAGCCATTAAATTGAAACTCCTATTCCGCCCCAAATAGCGTTAAATACCATTCTTGCTAAATCTTGTACCATATCAAAGATATCTGGGATGTTAAACCAAGATAATAAATAAGATATTAGGATAAATCCTAACAATACAAAATTGCCGTATTTATACATGAAATTAACATACTTGTTATCTGGTTCTGCTAATGTCTCAACCACTCTAAATCCATCAAGAGGATATAAAGGTAACAAGTTGAATACCATAAGCAAGATATTTACAAACATTCCATAATAGAACAATGCAAACGCAAATCCAGTTGCATAATATGCAAAGTTTACGTTTTCGAATGTCATTTGACCAAATTTTAACAATAATACCAAGCAAATAGAATTAATAAGAGCTAGGATGAAATTCATCGTAACACCAGCAAGTGATGTCATAATCATGCCCTTTTTATATTCTCTGAAATTTCTTGGATCAATTGGAACAGGTCTTGCA
>JAEEWC010000117.1 GCA_016287155.1 Clostridia bacterium
GCAAAAGAAAAACATACCACAGTTAAAGTTAATAAAAGAACAACACTAAATACTTTAAACCAATGCTTCTTTGCAGATTGAAGCGCTGCTCTAACTACACTAAAGAATGCATCTGCTTTTGTACGCTTTACATAGCTATATTTTTCTTGCTCATAAGATGGATCTAAATATTCTTCTGCAAAGCTTAATGAATTATCAAATATGATTTTTGAATTCATTCTAATAATTCTATCAGCACTTATATTTGCAAGCTTTTCATCTTTTGTAATGACAATAACAATTCTTTCTTTAGATAATTTCTTTAACAAAGATAGAATGTCTGATGAATAATCATTAGACATATTTTCAAACAATTCATGAACAAGTAAAACCTTTGGATTTTTAACAAGAGCTCTGGCTATAGCTACTTTTATCTTTTCAACATTTGTAAGTTTAGATGCTCTTTTTTTCTTTAATTCTTTAATGCCAACTTTATCTAAAGCTTCATCAATAGTGATGCCTTTCTTCTCCCCAATAATTGATGTAGCTATCTTTAAATTCTCTTCGACAGTTAATCCTTTAAATACCTTATCGTCTTTAAAGATTACACCAACATTATCTTTTGCATATGTATTTATGAACTTTGATGAATTAGCATCATATTTAACGCCATCGATAGAGATAGACCCATTATCAAAAGTATCAAGTCCGCCAATAATGTTGAATATACTTTCTGAATTTAACTTATCTTCGCAAACAATAAAATTGAAGGAATAATCTTCAAAAGTTAGTGAAATATCTTGAAGCGCATTAAACACTCTTTTATGTCGGATATAAGACTTGCTTATATGCTCTAAGATTAACATAATTTTCTACCCTAGGATTTTTGTCGGTTTCAGTGTAGCATTAAAAAAATATATAATTCAATGCGTTCAATAAATAAAAAATGCCACGAAACCAATTTTTTGGCTCGTGGCGTGAATTTAACATAAAACTAACTTAATTAGCTCTCTTTTCGCAATAGATGCATCTAAAGATGTTATGTTCTTTATCTACACATCTAAAGATATGATCCAATTCTTGTTCTGTTGATGTGATACATCTAGGATTTGTGCATATGTATTGATTTATTACTACATCATCAAGGCTAAATCTTTCTTCCTTTTTCTTATCTTCAGCTTCCTTTAGAAGTTTCAAAATAAGTGCCATTCTCATGTACTTTCCATATAGAGCTTGTTTGAAATAACATGCTCTTTCATCTTCATCAACTTTAACAGAGATTTCATTAACTCTTGGAAGTGGGTGCATGATAGCTAAAGATTTTTTAGCATTAGCAAGTTTATCTAAAGTTAGAATGTAGCTATCTTTTAATCTATTGTATTCATCAATATCTACAAATCTTTCTTGTTGGATACGTGTCATATATAGAACATCTAGAGTTGGAATAGCTTCTTCAAGAGATGTTGTTTCTCTATATTCCATGTTATTCTTGTCTAGGACTTCATATTTGACGTAATTTGGTAATTTTAACTCTTCTGGGGAAATTAGTACAATCTTAATATTTTCGTATCTAGATAGAGCGTTTATGAAGGAATGAACTGTTCTTCCATATTTTAGATCTCCGCAGAATCCAACTGTTAGATTATTTAATCTTCCAACTTCTCTTTTAATTGTTAGTAAATCTCCAAGTGTTTGTGTTGGATGGCAATGTCCACCATCTCCAGCATTTATAACTGGAATTGTGGCAGCCTTAGCAGCTACAAATGGTGCGCCTTCTTTTGGAGAACGCATTGCAATGATGTCTGCATAGCAAGATAACATCTTTGCTGTATCGGCTACTGATTCGCCCTTCATTGCAGATGATGATGAAGCTTCAGAAAATCCTAAAACGTTTCCGCCTAGTTCCATCATGGCTGCAGTAAAAGATAATCTTGTTCTTGTTGATGGCTCATAGAAAAGTGTTGCTAATTTCTTACCTTTGCACTTTTCAGAATATTTATCTGGGTTTGCTATGATATCATTAGCTACTTCAATTAATTCATCAATTTCATTTACTGTTAAATCAAGAACATCAATTAAACTTCTCATATTTCACCTTATTTATTAATCCAGCTCTCGTCAGATGGATTGTTTCTAAACTTAATTAATCTTTCTACATCTTCTTCTTTGATGTATCCTTCTTTTGCAGCAACATTTGCAATTACATCAAAGTTTGTTAAAGAGATATTCTTAACGTTTGCTTCGGCTAATCTTTCAAGTCCCTTCTTCATACCATATGTGAAGATAGATACGATACCTAAAACTTCAGCGCCTGCTTCTCTTAAAACGTTAACAACTTCAATACAGCTACCGCCTGTTGAAATTAAATCTTCAACAACTACAACCTTTTGGCCCTTCTCTAACTTACCTTCGATTTGGTTTTGTCTACCATGGTCTTTAGCACCACTTCTAACATAACCCATTGGCATTTGAAGAATGTGTCCAACGATTGCTGCGTGAGCGATACCAGCTGTTGATGTTCCCATTAGAACTTCTACATCTGGGTAATTTTCCTTAATTAATTTTGCAAGACCATTTTCTACATCGTTACGAACAGAAGGAGCTGTTAGAGTTAAACGATTGTCTGTATATACTGGGCTTTTGATACCGCTTGCCCAAGTAAATGGTTCTTCTGGTCTAAAGAATACTGCCTTTATAGATAATAAATCTTTAGCAATTAGTGTTTGTAAATCTTCCATTATATTATTCTCCTACAAATTCTCTTAAACATCTTTCGTATGCTGCAACAGGATCTTGGGCTGCTGTAATTGGTCTTCCAACTACAATATAATCTGAACCAAGTTCCTTTGCTTTAGCTGGAGTTGTAACTCTCTTTTGATCACCAATATCTCCATCAGCGAATCTAACGCCAGGAGTTACTGTTAAGAACTTATCTCCGCACTTATTATGAACCTTACCAGCTTCTAGTGGTGAGCATACAACGCCATCTAATCCTGCATCTTTTGCACATTTTGCATAATGCATAACTACTTCATCAATTGGTCTTTCA